>ONAJ01000002.1 GCA_900315775.1 uncultured Prevotella sp. | reverse complement strand
AAGGGTGACGAGCGCTCTCGCTTCTATAACTACACCAATACGGGTAGTGTAGAGGTAGAGATATCGGGTGGTATCATTTACGGTTCCGTCTTCGGTGGCTCGGAGGACGGTCACGTCACAGGAGATATTAAAATGGATATCAAGCCTGGAGCAATCATCGGTACCTTGGGTACATCATACGTGGATGGTAACGTCTTCGGTGGTGGTCGCGGCTTCTCCGGCAACACCCTCACGGCTGGTAATGTCGGTGGTAATGTGACGTTGAATATCTCTGGCGGAAACATACTCGGTTCTGTCTATGGTGGTGGACGTCTGGCCTCTGTGGGTACCTATCTTGTAGAAACGACAGATGCCAATTACGGCGAGCAGATTCCAGACGTTGGAGATGACAAGCATGGACATATCACCATCAATATCAGCGGCGGTACCATTGGTAACGACAAGGAATACTTCTATAATCCAACTGCTGCACAGAAGGCTGTGATGCCTAACACCACCTTCGACTACCTGAACCATCTGCAATATACCAAGGGCGGTAATGTGTTTACTGCTGGTATGGGACGACTCTATGCGCTGGATAATACAACCGTGCTGACATCATGGCAAAAACTGGGTCAATGTAAGAGTACTACATTGAATATGAATGGTGGTACTGTGAAGAGTAGTGTCTATGGTGGTGGTGAGATTGGTATTGTAGCCCAGAATGCAACGTTGAATATCGATGGTGGTACTGTAGGAACGAAGGTCGTTGATTCGGAAGATGCTACTAAGTATTACTACTTCGGCAGTGTGTTCGGAGGCGGTAAGGGTAGCACGGAAAATATCGACGGTATTAGTGCGGCAGGAACCACACAAGGTGATGTGGAGGTTCATCTGAATAAAACTGTTGCATCGAATGATGCAGCCAAGGGTGCTATTGTGCATCAGGTATTTGGTTGCAACGATATGAACGGTTCGCCAAAGGGTGATGTCACCGTACACGTCTATGCTACGCAAAATGCAGACAAAGACAATATCAGCACCAAATACGATAAAGGTGGCACTGAGACGTTTGACGTAGAAGCTGTCTATGGTGGTGGCAATCTGGCTGCTTATGAGCCTGAAGGTGGTAAGAATACTACTAAGTCAACCAAGGTCATCATCGACGGTTGTGGACTGACAAGTATCAAACAGGTGTATGGTGGTGGTAACGCTGCTTCCACACCAGCCACCAATGTGACCATCAATGGCACCTACGAGATTTTGGAACTCTTCGGAGGTGGTAACGGTCTTGACAATCTTCCAGACGGAAGACCTAACCCTGGAGCTAACGTAGGTTATAAGAACTATACTGTTTACACGAAAGACGGGGAGGACAAATGGGTGGCCAGTGATGACCCTGCTTATGACACGAAAGAAGAGCGAATCGCAGGAACCAGCGCCATTACCTATGGCACAGGTCAAGCGTCCCTGAATGTCTTTGGCGGTACTGTTCACCGTGTCTTTGGCGGCTCTAACACCAAGGGTAATGTGCGTCAGACGGCTGTCACCTTGCTGGACGAGAACAGTGGTTGTGAGTTCTGCGTGGATGAGGCCTACGGAGGTGGTAAGAGTGCTCCGATGGATGCTGAGGCTAAGTTGCTGATGGCATGTATCCCAGGACTGCAGGCTGCCTATGGTGGTGCTGAGGCTGCCGCTATTAAGGGTAATGTCACCTTGAATATCACCAATGGAACCTTCGACCGTGTGTTCGGTGGTAATAACCTCAGTGGTACAATCGATGGTTCCATCACCGTGAACATCGAGGAGGTGGGCTGTCGTCCTATCAAGATTGGTGAGCTCTATGGTGGTGGTAACCAGGCAGGTTACTCTGTTTATGGATACAACGATGATGGTACTCCGAAAGAGACTGGCACGAAGCTCTATGAAGATCCTCAAGTCAACGTAATGTCGTTTACTAGCATCGGTAAAGTATTTGGCGGTGGCTATGGTAGCGGTGCCACGATGGTGGGTAATCCAACCGTGAATGTCAACGAGGTCTATGGCAAATGGTATAACGACAATACGTCGGTTGTCGATGAGGATGCAAAGACTTCCGGCAACTACCCCATCCCGTCACATGAGAAGGGTAAGATGGGTGCTATCCATACTGTCTTTGGTGGTGGTAATGCTGCCAAGGTTATGGGTAATACGACGGTCAACATTGCAACTCAAGCGGAGGTCTATATCGTGAAGCAGGTGACTGCAGGTGAAGCTTTGCCAGAAGGCTGCTACACTCGCAGCGGAGCAGGTACAACAGCCGATCCGTTCGTCTATACCACTGCCACAGGCACAGCCTCCGCAGACGTCACCTACTACGAAAAGAAGGACGTTCTTGGTGTGGACATCCGCGACAACATCTATGGCGGAGGAAATAATGCCGAAGTAACGGGTAGTACTAATGTTAATATCGGAAAAAAGAAATTATAAAGAAAAACGAGAACGGTTCTCACATGAAATGAGAACCGTTCTTTTTTTATTCTATATTGGAAAAGTCCAGCGCTCTGCCGTCGAACGTGAAGTCTTCCAGTTTGTACTTGTCGGAGGTCTTGACGTCGAACATCACGTTTGTCTCTACATTTATGTTGCGCATAACGATGTTATTACAGCGCGACAGCGGCATGTCGGAACGGTCGCCCATCTTGTAGAACTGCGTCCAGGGATGGACGTAGAGGAAGGAGCGACACTTTCCCGTGATATTCTCTACGAGTACATATTCGTAGTGCTGCGGGGTGTCGGGACGCATCTTTAACCACAGCACCCTGTTGGCGGAGTCAACAACACAGTTGCGCAGTATGACATTTCTGTCGTGCAGCGACTCCGAGCCTAAGGTAACACAGCCGTGCACCTTGCCGTAGCGACAATTCTGCACAATGATACGCTCGCAGGCTCCGTTGGTAGAGTCTTTGTCGGCCCATGTTCCTTTGCCGCCCTTGAGCACCACAGCATCATCGTTGACATGCATATAGCACCCGTCAACAAGGATGTCGGTACAAACGTCGATGTCGAGAGCATCACTCGAAGGTGCTCCGCGACGCGGATCCGAGGCAAGGATGTTCTCGGTGGGGGCAAAGATGTAACAGCCCAGGTATCTCACGTGGTCACAATGGTAGAGGTGGTTCGTCCACACGGGGGAGTTGATAAGACGCACATCCTGAACGGTGACGTTGCTGGAGTTGGAGATATACACAAGTCGTGGGCGCTGCGCATCCTTGTTGGTGCACTGCGGGTTCCACTTACGACGAATCCAGAACTCCTGCCAGTACGTCAGTCCGTTGCCGTCAATGGTTCCCTTGCCGCTTATGGTGAAACCGTCAACGCCATCGGCATTGATGAATGCTGAGAAATACTTACATGTCTCGCCCTCGAATCGTGTGGTGAGCACGGGGAAGTCTATGATACGCTCGGAACCTTTCAACACAGCACCTTCCTGAAGATGAAGATGGGTGCGAGGCTTGAAGAACAGGGCTCCCGACGAGAATGTGCCGGCAGGGATAACAACGACACCCCCACCCTCCTGTGCACAACGGTCTATTACCGCCTGTATCTCCTTAGTCTGTATCTTACTACTGTCTTTTTCTACACCGTAATCGGTAATGACATACTTCTTTCCAAGACTGCCTACATCCACCTTCTGCGTGTTCTTGAACCACGCATCGATAGCAGTTCCGTCAGGCCACACCTCTACGGCACTCTGTGCCAGTCCTACTATAGGTAAAAGGATACTAAGACAAAGTAAAAGTGCTCTTCTTTTCATCGGTAAATTTTGTTTTTAATAGTTCTTTGTTGCAAATATATATAATAAAACCCATATTCCAAACTTTTCTGTTGCGAATTTCACCTGAAGGTCACAAATGCGAGACTCACCGACCGAGTGTTTGCAGTCAGCGAAGCTGGGGCTTCAAAATAGTCATTTGGGCTCAATTATGCAAATTATACAAAACAAAATACTATTTTATTGCGATTTTTGCTTTGTCTTTGAAGATTTATTGTTAACTTTGCATCGAAATCGCAATATAATGGGATTATGACGCAGCAAGAAATTGGAATTGCTATCAAAGAAAGGCGAAAGAAATTGGGTATCAACCAACAGACGTTGGCTGATTTGGCAAGTGTGGCTGTAAACACCGTTGTAGCAATTGAACGAGGCGAGGGAAATCCTCAGCTCGCCACCATGCTCACGATACTGGACACTTTGGGCCTGCAAATAGACATTAACATCAAGCAGCTTGACTATGAGACAGTGTAAGGTTTATGTTCACGACATGGAGGCTGGCATATTGCAAGAGACGGATGCCAGAGAATATGTGTTCACTTATGGTGAGGACTACCACGGCGAGCCAGTTTGCTTGGCAATGCCTGTCAGGAAAGAGGCATATCACTCCAACCACCTTTTTCCCTATTTCTTCAATATGTTGTCTGAAGGCTCCAATCGTCAGGTGCAATCCATGTTGCATCATATCGATGAAAACGATGATTTTGGTATCATGCTTGCAACAGCTGGGCACGATACCATTGGAGCCGTAACCATTAAACCGATGTGAATATGATAGAGATCAATGTTTGCCCTTCCACCTTGCAGGAAGGCTTTACCACCTATTCTCCTGTAGCCCGAAAACTATTATTTGAGAATGTAGGACGAATCTCGCTTTCTGGCGTTCAGCCCAAGGCGAGTTTGGTGCTGGATAGTGAGGGACATTTGGTAAAGCCAGCCGAAGGTGAACGTGGAACATACATTTTGAAACCGGCTCCTTCATCCTATGCTTTGCTTGATCGCAAGTATTGTCCAGCCAATGAACATCTGACGATGCAATTGGCTTCTCAAGTCTATCACATTGAGACTGCCGCTAATGGCATTTGTTTCTTCCAAGATGGTGAAGCAGCCTATCTTTGCCGACGTTTCGATGTCGGACCAGATGGACAGAAGTATAGTCAGGAAGATTTCGCCTCGCTGGCAGGACTTACCAATGCCAATGGAGGAAGTGATTTCAAGTATAGTAATCTGAGTTATGAGGAATGTGCAGACATCATTCGCAAGTATGTTAAGGCTGCGCCCGTAGAAATTCTGAAGTTTTTCCGTATCATTGTGTTCAACTATCTAACCCTTAATGATGATGCACATTTGAAGAACTTCTCGCTTATCAACCGTGGTGACGGAGAATATCATCTTGCTCCAGCATACGACCTCATCAATACCAGTCTACATTTGAGCATGCCACGCATCTTCGCCCTTGATAAAGGATTGTTCAAAGAAGGCATGCAACTATCCGATACAAGAACTGTTGGCCGTAAGGACTTCGAGGAGTTTGGGCATCGTATAGGTCTGTCTGAGCGATTGATAAAACGAGAAATGGATTTATTTGCTACGGAACATCCGTTAGCAAAAGAACTGATTGAGCGTTCTTTTCTTTCAGATTCCTTGAAACGGAGTTATTGGCTTTCGTACAACTATCGACGTGCGACGTTGAGATTTAAATGATGCCATGACGGTTTCCAAAGGCAACCGTAGGTGAAAGCCCTGTAAACGAAAAAAGAGAACCGAAGTTCTCTTTTGTAGTGGACCAGACAGGGCTTGAACCTGTGACCTCCAGATTATGAGTCTGTTGCTCTAACCAACTGAGCTACAAGTCCGGTGCATTATTTGTTTTGCGGGTGCAAAGGTACACCAAATAAATGAAATATCCAAATTTTTTTATGGAAATAGAAAAAAAAAGATGTACCTTTGTGCGCGAAATGGATAAAGACCCTATATACAACAAGGTGAAGCACGGGCTGTCGTCAGCTGAAGTGGAACGCAGCAGGGCAGAGTATGGCGAGAACATCCTCACGCCCCCTGCGCGTACATCGTTGTGGAAACTTTATCTGGAGAAATACAAAGACCCTATTATCCAGATACTCCTTGTGGCGGCCGCATTCTCTCTTGTCATTGCGGCGATTGAGGACAACTACATTGAGACCTTGGGAATAATAATAGCTATCTTCCTTGCTACCACCATTGGTTTTCTTTTTGAACGCGACGCGGCAAAGAAGTTTTCTTCGCTGACAGCGATGGACGACGACGCTATGGTGAAGGCGATAAGGGACGGAGCGGTTTGTCTGGTGCCCCGTCGTGAGGTCGTCGTTGGCGACTACATAGTAATAGAGACGGGCGACGAGATACCGGCGGACGGCAAACTCGTTCAGAGCGATAGTCTTCAGATTAACGAGTCGTCGTTGACGGGAGAGTTGCTGACGGAGAAGGAAGTAACCCCCTCCCGACCTCCCCGAGGGGAGGAGGCCTATCCCAAGGATATGGTGTTGCGCTCTACGATGGTAATGAACGGCAGTGGAATATTCGTGGTAACAGCTATCGGCGACAACACCGAGATTGGCAAGGTGGCGATAACATCGACGGAGACAACACAGGTGAAGACTCCGCTGAACATACAGCTGGACCGTCTGGCGAAGATTATCAGTAAGGTAGGTATGGGAATATCCGTCGCCGCCTTCGTCATCTTCCTCGTTCACGACATTCTCACGGACGATGCAGTGTGGCACTCCGACAACTATCTCCTTATGGCGGAGGTAGTACTGAAATACTTCATGATGGCGGTGACACTGATAGTCATGGCGGTACCCGAAGGACTGCCTATGGCGGTGACGCTGGCACTGGCGCTTAATATGCGTCGTATGCTGAAGAGCAACAACTTGGTGCGTAAGCTCCACGCCTGCGAGACGATGGGAGCAGTAACGGTGATTTGTACCGACAAGACTGGCACGCTGACGGAGAACAAGATGACAGTGGCAGCCTCCTCCATCCTCCCCCAAAAGGGAGAGGCTCATCAAGAGTTCTTCAAGGCCATAGCACTGAACACCACGGCGACACACGACGTTGGTAACCCCACGGAACAGGCACTGCTGAAGTGGTTGATGCAGCAGGGCGTTGACTACCGCACCATCCGCGACAGTCACACCATAACGCACCGCCAGCCTTTTACCACAGAACTGAAATATATGTCAACTACCGCGGACGGCATAACATATATTAAAGGTGCACCGGAGGTTATTTTAGAGATGAGAGGAGAGAGAAATGACGAGGAACTGCAAATAGACGAGATAAAAGAAACGCTTCGTGGGTGGCAGGAGAAAGGAATGCGCACACTCGCCTTCGCCATAGACAGGGGCAAGGGAGTGGAGCTACAGGCTATATGCGCCATCAGCGACCCGCTGCGCCAGGAAGTTCCCGACGCCGTAAGACAGTGTGTCAATGCTGGCATCGACGTAAAGATTGTTACCGGCGACACGTCGGCAACAGCGCTGGAGATTGCAAGGCAGATAGGGATTCTTCGAGAGAGGAGAGAGGAAAGGCTACGGGTAGGCGAGCGGAGCTCGGGAATGAGAGGAGAGAGGAGAGGTACGAGGTGCGAGGTGCGAGAGAGTATTACGGGTGCGGAGTTTGCCGCCCTCAGCGACGAGGAGGCGCTGGAGATTGTGGGCGACCTCAAGGTGATGTCGCGAGCACGTCCTGCCGACAAGCAGCGACTCGTAGAGATGTTACAGCGTCGCGGAGAGGTGGTGGCAGTCACCGGCGACGGCACCAACGACGCTCCGGCGTTGAACCACGCCCACGTGGGACTGTCGTTAGGCTCGGGAACCAGTGTGGCAAAGGAGGCTTCGGACATGACACTCCTCGACGACTCCTTCCGCTCCATCGTCCACGCCGTGATGTGGGGACGTTCGTTGTATAAGAACATCCAGCGTTTCCTGTACTTCCAGTTGGTTGTCAACGTGACAGCACTGCTGCTCGTACTGGGCGGCTCGGTGATAGGCACGGAGATGCCGCTGACGGTGACACAGATACTGTGGGTGAACCTCATCATGGACACCTTCGCAGCAATGGCACTGGCGTCGCTGCCACCGTCGCGCGAGGTGATGAACGACAAGCCCCGCAACCGCGACGAGTTCATAATAACACCATCGATAGGCAAGAGCATCATTTCCAACGGACTGTTCTTCTTTGTGCTGATGTTTGCTATGTTCATACACTGTCTTTACGACGAAGACCCGGGAATACAGCTCCACGAACTAAGTCTGTTCTTCACGACCTTCGTTATGCTGCAGTTCTGGAACCTCCTCAACGCCAAGACGCTGGGGTCCCACCATAGCTGTCTGCACCGCCTGTGGGCAGATCGTGGTATGCTTATCATAATGGTGGCAATACTGCTGGGGCAGTGGCTCATCGTCACCTTCGGCGGACAGATGTTCCGCACCACCCCGCTGTCGCTAATAGAGTGGACGGTAATCATCGTCGTCACGTCGGCAGTGGTTTGGATAAAAGAATTATATAGACTATGCAAGAGATAAAGAATATCGTCTTTGACTACGGCTGCGTCCTCGTTGACCTTGACAAGCAGCGTGCCGTCGATGCATTCAAGCGCATCGATGCTGACGAGATTGCCGTATATATTGACGAGTGTAAGCAGGAGGACCTCTTCCACGAGTTGGAGATGGGCGACATAACCCTCGAGGAGTTCTGCGACAAGGTACGCGAGAAATGTCCGCGCTGCAAAGCCTCCGACAAGGAGATTCTCGACGCGTGGAACGCACTGCTCACCGGCATCCCCGAACGACGTCTTGAGCGCATACGACAGCTGCGTGAGCACTACCGTCTGTTCATTCTCAGCAATACCAACTGGCTACACTGGCAGATGGCGGAGGACAGCGGGTTGCCACAGCTCGTAGAGCGCGTATTCCTGTCGTGTGCCATGCACACCATAAAGCCCAACAAGGACATCTTCCAGCGCATGCTCGACGAGGCAGGCATACGTGCCGAAGAGACGCTGTTCATCGACGACTCCCGGGCTAACTGCCGCAGTGCCGAGACACTGGGCATCCACACCATGCACGTAACGTCGGGCGACGAGTGGCTCACCAAGAGCATCGCCACGATAGGTTTCTTCGACGGTGTTCACCGCGGACACCAGTTCCTAATCAACACCATGAAGGAGGACGCCCGCAAGAGCGGCATGCCGACAACGGTGATAACCTTCGACCGCCATCCTCGCGAGGTGTTACACAGCGACTACCAGCCTCAACTGCTAAGCACCTTCGACGAGAAGCGTCAGCAGATAGAGAGCACCGGAGTGGACCGCTGTGCCGTAGTGCCCTTCACCAAGGAACTCTCGGAGCTCTCCGCCTACGACTTCATGCGCACCGTACTCAAGGAGCAGCTTAACGTTTATCGACTGTACATAGGCTACGACCACCGCTTCGGGCACGACCGCTCCAAGGGCTTCGAAGACTACGTGGAGTATGGACGCGAGCTGGGTATCGACGTGGTGCAGAGCACCGCCTTCCAGGAGGACGGGGTGAACATCAGCTCGTCGGTGATACGCCGACTGCTACAGAATGGCGACGTGGAAACAGCAACGAAATATCTCGGCAGACCATACACCATCACCGGTACTGTGGTCAGCGGCGAGCAGGAGGGACGCAAGATAGGGTTCCCCACAGCAAACATCCACACCGACCCTCACAAACTAATCCCCGCACCAGGCGCTTACGCCGTTGAGGTGACGGTGGAAGGTGGCGCTGCCCTACCCGCCATGATGAATATAGGCACCCGTCCTACATACACCGACAAGGCAGCAACGACAATAGAAGTACATATCCTTGACTTCAACGATGACATCTATGGCAAACAGCTCACCGTCCGACTGGTGAAACGTCTCCGCGAGGAGCACCGTTTCGACTCCCCCGAGGCGCTGCGCCAACAGCTGCAGAAGGATGCCGAGGAAGTGAGGAGAGAGTTTATAGATAATAGATAATAGTTAATATGAAGAAATACACTACAGCACTATGGTTTCTTGTGTGCTTCATGATGCTACAGATGTTCATACCTTTCGGTATAGAACAAGTATGGAACGCAACTACAGGCAATAGCGACGAGACAATAGAGAAACTTATCATAGAGAACAGCATACCAACCATTGTCGTCATCATTCTCTTCTTTGCCATGCGCTGGACACCCTTCACCCGCGCCTATATGCAGTCGCGTCCGTGGGGCGTATTCTTCTGGATAGTCATAGCCGCCCTGGGTACTATCATCCCCTCGGCGTGGTTACAGGAGCAACTTCCAGCGCTGCCAAACGTTCTGGAACAGGAATTTAACGACATACTCACAAACCGTTGGGGCTATCTTGCTGTGGGCATACTGGCACCTATCGGTGAGGAGATGGTGTTCCGTGGAGCAATACTCCGCATACTGCTAACCGCCAATACCCAACAGGCAGCACCCGACAGCCGACAGCCCTCACCCATCATCCCGATAGCCATCTCGGCAGCCATCTTCGCACTCATCCACTTGAACCCCGCCCAGATGCCCCACGCCTTCCTTGTTGGTATGCTGCTTGGCTGGATATACTGGCGCACGGGAAGCATACTGCCGACGATACTCTTCCACTGGGTTAACAACAGCACGGCATACGTCGTTTACAACCTCCTTCCGCAGTCTCAGGACATGAAGCTCATCGACCTCTTCGGCTCCGAGCGTGCAGTAATCCTCAGCGTCGTCTTCTCGCTGCTCATCCTCCTGCCCGCCATCTACCAGCTACACCTCAGGATGCGCAGAGTGTAGCTCTATCCCCTCGTACATTTCCTGCTTTCCCTTATAGCTCTCGGGGATTACGTGCAGGCGTATGGCGCGGATGTTCTTCTTCACGTTGAACTCCTCCGGGGTGTCAACCTTGTCGCTTTCTATCTCGAGTTTCAGCAGTCCTATACCGTTGAGCCGCACTCTGTCGCCGCGTTTAAGGTGACGCATAATGGTTTCCGTCAGCTCCGTCATCACCAGAGCCACATCACCTGCCGTCGCCGAACTGTTGTCTTGGATTTCCTGCGCTATATATTCCGTCTCTACAGTGTCGTTGTGCACTGCTACAGCCTTGTACTTACCGAAGTTTTTCCGTGTACAGTTATTCTCTTTTACTATTTTGTATTTCATATTTGTATGAATTTTTAATGGTTAAGGGTGTAAGGGTGTTAAACCCCTCTGTTTATCGGGGTTTCAGCACCACACCCCAGGGTGTGAGGGTGTGGTGAGGGTGTGGTACTACTGACGTAAGGATAGCATGTAACTTCTATACACTTTTTTATATCCGCAGCGCTTCAGATATGAACCGATAAGTGTTGCATTCGACTGATTTATCACGTTCACGCGACACTTTTTATGTATTGTCGCGAGTATCTCCGTAGGACTCATTTGCAGCACTTCTTCACCAGCTTTCGGCTTTGTAAATATATCGTCGAAGAGCGACACCACCGTTGGAGCTTCGTAGTATTCTGCGTTGTGCTCCTGTATGCGCTGCTCCCTGCTGCCGTCGAAGTAGTAACTCTCCCCCGCCCTTATCTCACTGATAATCTGAGCGTAGAGTTGTCGGTAGTCTATCCTCTTGTCGCCGCTGATGTCGGTGTCTATCTGACTGCTCACCTCCACAACCAGATAACGGCGGCTGCCGCTGTCGTCCTTAAGAGGGTGCAGACTGTTTGTCGTGGCACAGAAGGCGGCATAGCGCTGCAGCTGCTGGTAGGTCGTTTCGTACATCTTACGCTCCTTGACGTCGCTGCGCTGTATAAGGTGCTTCAGATATGCCGTCTGCGACGGAGAAATCTGGTCGTACTCGTCAATGTTTATCAGCAGGAACCTGTTCAGCGCGCGCAGTGCCTCTTTCTTATTGGTGAAGTCTATGCGGTCTATGTAGAACGGTGAGAGCTCGTCGGGCAGAAGCATGCGCATAAATGTTGACTTCCTCGTGCCTTGCGCACCGACAAGCATCAGCACCATCTGGGCTCCATACTTCTTGTTACGCCCCATCCACTGACTTACCATAGAGCGCATCCACACCTTGAAGTCATCATTCCAGTGGGCAGTCTGCGTGGGAACACGGTCGGCAAGTTCCTTCAAACGGTCCCTGCCGTCCCATTCCGGCAGGTCGTCAAGCCACTCCCTAACAGGGTCGTATTCGCTGATACTCGTCGAGCCCAACATGCGGTCCATGTCCTGCGGCCATACCTTTATGCCCTCGTCAATGGCGGCATTGTTTATGTCGTTGCGCACCTCTTCGGTAAACGGTCGCCAACTCATGATGTAGCGACCCTTCTCCTGATATTCTATTTCGCCGGTAACGGTGTTCCGTCGGAATGAATAGCGACGTTTCAAGAAAGCATTCATCAACTGCTGGTGCATCAACGTAGGTTCTATCGGACTACGAAGACCCAAGCGGTGGTTGCAGTACGCATTTTCCATTGCCGACCTTACGAGCGACTCCTTCTTACGATACTCACTGAAAGCAAGTATGCACTTCGTTGCCACCTCCTGGTCGATGCCTGTCTTTCTACATTCCGATGCTAGCGTCAACAGGTGCTCGTCGGCATCTATACGACTGCCGAAGGCTATCTTTCTGCAAACCATATTAAACTTCAGTATCTCCATCTCCTGTCGGGTGTAGCCTGGCAGAACATTCCTGTTTAGTGCAGGCTCCTCACTCTGCCTCATGATGGGCGCCGTCTTCTCGTCCAAAGGTTCCGTAGGTTGCGGCATCCTTACAGCAAGAGCATTAGCGTTATACATTGCCAGTCTGTCTGCCGACACACGGAAGTGGCGACAGCCGCGCTCGTCGGCATGCAGTCCCGTCGTTGCAAACACATAGTCGGCAGCACGGCGCACCGCATACTGGTTAAACAACTTCACGTCGTGAGGCTCCGTAGGGACACTTCCGTCAAGCAGTGCAAAGCGCATAACTATCTTCATACTGCGTCCCGAAGTGCCGGCGAACGAAAGCACCGTCTGGGGGAACAGGTTCACACGCCGACGAAGCTGTTCTAACTGCTCCATATCCTCAACGCGCACCGACAGCAGCACAAGTCCCACTGTTTCAGACACATACACCCGCGGCAGCTCCTCGGCAGCAACATATCCAGCCTCCATTCCCTCGCGGGTCATTATCAACTCTTCACCGCGCACAGCGTTGACACGCTTGCGATACCTCTCTTCGACTATCCACTTATGAACATCGCTGAGACATACTTCTTTCTCCTTCATAAAGCGATTGCGTAGGTACTCCATTCTTACGCACTGACCGCTGTTTCTCAATCCTTTTTTCATCATTTTTCTACAGTTTTTATAGTTAAACAATTATGTTCTTTAAGCCATTCCGTAGGTTTCGTGCAAAATTCTCTAGAGAATTCCCCGTCAAACCTATGCTTTACTCTGGCTAAACCTATGCCTTGCAGACAAATTCTCTAGAGAATTTCCCGAAAAACCTTCGGTTTTTCACACCCTTACCACACCCTTACACCCTGGGGTGTGGTGCTTTAGCCCCGATAAACAGAGGGGTTTAACACCCTTACACCCTTTGACCTTGTTTTTTTCCAGTTGCAAAATTATAACGAAACGGTGCCCTTGTCAAGAGGAAAAGGGAGTTAGAAAAATCCTAAAAACGGCACGTAGCACAAATAAAAAAGGGTTCCGCCTCGCGGCTGGAACCCATTTTTATCTTAATCAGATTGAGAGAATAGAAACTTCACAGTTTCTGGTTGTCTAATAAACAATTATTATATTAGAGAAAGCATAGAAAAATTATCTAATCACTGTGTACTGTGCGCTCCACGTTGGCTACCGAGTCGGTAAGTGCTACCGATTTGCCGTCGGTGATAGTGCTCTGTACTTCTGCCATTCCAGGTGTTTCTTCCGGACTCTTCTGGAAGGCCACCTGTGCAGCGTTGCCCAGTGTGAGGACGATAGCTACTACTGCGGCAGACTTGAACAATGGCATAAGACGTTCACGCAGGCTGATGATCTGTGCCTGTGGACGCTCCTCGCTGCGTGGTGCTTCACCAACCATCTGGAGCATCTTCTCGTCGAAGTCCTCACCCAGCACGTCAACGGCCTTCTCTGCGTGCTCATAAGCAAACAGCGGTGCATACTGGCTGAGCTCTGCAGGAATGTCTTCCTGTGAGAAGAACGCACGGAGAATCTCTTCCTCTTCGAGGGTTGTCTCGGCGTTCCAATAGCGCTCCATGAGTTGTTCGATGTACTTATAATCCATATTGTTCTACTTCTTTAAATCGTTGTTTTACAGTTTGGCGTGCTCTGAAGATGTTCACCTTTACCTGGTCTTCCGTCATCTGGAGTATCTGCGCTATGTCGCGATAGCTCTTTCCTTCGATGTCGCGCAACTGCATTGCGCTGCGCTGTTTCTCGGGCAACTGGTTGATGAGTTTCCGGACCATTTCTATCCGGTCGTTCATAATCATCTTCTCCGCGGGGGTGTTGGTGTGAGCAACGTCTGTTGGTTCCTCTTCCAACGACACATTCCCTTGGTCGGCACGTCTCATTCTGTCAAGAGCGAGGTTTCGGCAGATTGTCGTCATGTAGGCTTCTATATTTTCTATGCCTTCGAGCGATTCTCGCCTGTTCCACACCTTCATCAAGGTGTCCTGAACGATGTCTTCCGCATCTTCGTGACTCATTGTTATTCGCAGAGCCAGTCTGTAGAGCACGTTTTTCAACGGCAGTATATCGTTACGGAAGTTGACATTTTTCATCTGCGCTCTGAATATACGACGATTAAGTGATTAGAATTGTTACTTGCTTTAACTGTTTTTAACTTTATTCCTCTTCCGATATCATTGTCTCTCCTATGAACACCCGTGCTACTCCTTTCTCTACGGCTTTTAGGGCGTTCTCTATTTTTGGTATCATTCCGCCCACTACGACGCCTTCTTTCTTTAGCTGTCCGAAGCTTTGTGGAGTGATATGTTTTATAAGCGACTCGGGGTCGTCGGCATCGCGGAGTACGCCACGTTTCTCGAACTGGTATCTTAGCGTAACGTCGTAGTGCCCTACCAGCGACTTCGCCACCTCGGAGGCTATGGTGTCGGCATTGGTATTGAGCATGTTACCCTCTCCGTCATGTGTCAACGGAGCCATAACGGGCACAATGCCTCGCTGCAGAAGTGCTGCGAGTGACTCGCCGTCAACGCTATCTACGTCACCCACGAAGCCGTAGTCGATGCCGTTGGTTACGGGACGTCGGTGGGCACGGATAACGTTCATATCGGCACCGGTGAGTCCTAAGGCGTTGATGCCCTGTGCCTGCATGCGTGCAACGATGTTTTTGTTTACCAGTCCACCATAGACCATCGTCACCACCTTGAGCATCTCTGCGTCGGTGATGCGGCGACCTTCCACCATCTTGCTCTCTATGCCTAACCGTGCCGCCATCTGCGTAGCGCTCCTGCCGCCGCCGTGTACAAGAATCTTCGGACCGGAGATAGCGGAGAACTCACTAAGCAGCGCCGCCAGCTTCGCCTCGTCTTCTACAACTGCGCCGCCAACCTTTATGATGCACAATTTATAATTCATAATTCATAATTCATAATGCATAATGCATAATGCATAATTCATAATTCATAATTCATAATGCTTAATGCATAATTGTTTACTCGAGGTACGTGTATCCATAAAGTCCTGAACGATAGTTGCTGAGGAACTCCTTACCCTCCTCCAAGGAGATTTTTCCCTGCTTAACACTCTTCGTCACCCATATCTCGAGCTGACGAACCAGTTTCTTCGGGTTATACTGAACGTAGTCGAGAACTTCCTCTACCGTCTCGCCGTCGAATATCTGGTCTATGTGGTACTTGCCGTCCTTCACGGAGATGTGTACGGCATTGGTGTCGCCAAAGAGGTTGTGCATATCACCGAGGATTTCCTGGTATGCTCCGACGAGGAACACTCCAAGGTAGTACTTCTCGTTCTTCTTCAATGCGTGTACGGGCAGCACGTGCGAGATGTGGCGGTTAGTAACGAAGTTAGCTATCTTGCCGTCGCTGTCGCAAGTGATGTCCTGCAGTGTGGCGTTACGTGTAGGACGTTCGTTAAGACGCTGTATGGGGACTATCGGGAACAGCTGGTCTATTGCCCATGAGTCGGGCAGACTCTGGAACAGCGAGAAGTTGCAGAAGTATTTGTCTGCCAACAGCTTATCCAACGACTTCAACTCCTCGGGGGTGTGCTTGAGGTTCTTTGCCAACGAGTTTATCTCGCGACAGACGCTCCAGTACATCCTCTCTATCTCGGCACGCGTCTGAAGGTCCACCATACCGTGACTGAAGAGGTCGAGCGCCTCCTCGCGAATCTGCTCTGCGTCGTGCCAGTCCTCGAGCATAGTGCGCGGGTTCAGGTTGTCCCATATCTCGTAGAGGTCCTTCACCAGCTTATGAGCATTCTCTGCCGGCTCGAAACTCTCAGGCATCTCGGGCAGGGAAGCTGTCTCCAGCACGTCGATGACGAGTACCGAGTGGTGAGCTGTCAGCGAACGTCCGCTCTCCGTGATAAGGTTAGGGTGTTGTATGCCGTTCTGGTTGGCAGCCTCAACGAAAGTATAGATACAGTCGTTGACATACTCCTGGATGGAGTAGTTCACAGAGCTCTCGCTACTTGGCGAACGTGTGCCGTCGTAGTCAACACCCAGTCCACCGCCGCAGTCCACGAAGTCCACGTTATACCCCATCTTGTGCAGCTGTATGTAGAACTGTGACGCCTCGCGCAGCGCTGTCTGTATGCGTCGTATCTTTGTTATCTGCGAACCTATGTGGAAGTGGATAAGTCGGAGACAGTCGTGCATATCCTTCTTCTCAAGGATGTCCAACGCCTCGAGGAGCTCCGAACTGGTCAGTCCGAACTTCGATGCGTCGCCACCGCTCTCTTCCCATTTACCGCTGCCGCTGCTCGCTAACTTTATGCGTATTCCGAGGTTTGGCTTCACATTGAGTTTCTTCGCCGCCTTAGCGATAATCTCCAGTTCGTTGAGCTTCTCTACGACAATGAAGATACGCTTGCCCATCTTCTGTGCCAGCAGCGCCAACTCTATGTAGCTCTGGTCCTTATAACCGTTACATATTATCAGCGAGTCACTCTGACACTGTACGGCGATGACGGCGTGGAGTTCTGGTTTTGAACCTGCCTCCAGACCGAGGTTGAACTTCTTGCCATGCGAGATTATCTCCTCTACCACAGGCTGCATCTGATTCACCTTGATGGGGTAGATAACGAAGTTCTCGCCCTTGAAGCCATACTCTTCGGCGGCTTTCTTAAAGCAGCTTGCCGTCTTCTCGATACGGTTGTCAAGGATGTCGGGGAAACGCAGAAGTACTGGCGACTCCACATCGCGCAGCGCCAGCTCACTCATCACCTCGTGGAGGTCTATCTGGGTTTCGTCCTTACACGGTGTTACATAGACATTACCTTCCTCGTTAACACCAAAATAGCTCGTGCCCCATCCACCAATGTTGTAGAGTTCGCGGGCATCTTCAACAGTCCATTTCTTCATATCGGGGACAAAGTTACGAAAAGTCGAGAGAAATGCAAAAGGAAAACTTGTTTTTCTTTTCATTTCCGAGACGGAGTAACTTATTTAAAGTTACGAAAAAACGAGGGCAGAACAAAATAAATATTCCATTTATTTGTTTATCCCACTACTTATTCGTACCTTTGCACTCGAATTTCTGGACTATTTGTATTAGAAGAGTGTGTATGAAGACTGTTTACGGCTATATTATCGCATATTTTGTATTGCTTTTGGCTGTACTCGTATTGATGTATGAGTACCCGAAGCCAGAGCTTCATATGCTGTTGAACTCTCACCACTCAAGTATTCAGGACACCTTCTTCAAGTACTACACTATGTTGGCAGAATGGCCGCTGTATGCTTTGGCGCTGCTACCATTGTTGTGGAAGAAGATAAAGATTACGCTTTTCTTTGCGATATGTGAGATTACGGGAGGTTCTATATTACAGTTACTGAAGCACCTGGTTAGTCTTGACCGTCCTGTCAGCGTATTCGAGAACTACCCTCAGCTGACCTTGCCGTTGGTACAGGGCGTAGATATGCATCACAGCAATTCGTTCCCTTCAGGACATGCCTCCACATTCTTCATGTTCTGCACTTGCTTGGTAATTATCGAGGCATATTATTACAACAGAACGGACAAGTCCATCAGTAAGAAGAAGAAGGCTTTGTTCATGATGTCGCTGTTCTCGTTATTCGTTCTTGCGGCGATGGGTGCGTACTCGCGTGTCTATCTCTCACAGCACTTCCTGTCGGATGTGTGCGTGGGCAGCATTATCGGCTTCGTAACACCTTTCCTTATCTTCTATTTCTGCAGAAACAAGGTGCTTAATTTCAACGAAAAGAAAGTGAAATAACATCGTTTCGCCTTACAGTTACCGATAAGGGCGATATATAATAAAAGCCCGGGCTTATGCTCGGGCTTTTATTATGCTTCTTTCAGGAGTTCACGAATCTTTTGTGTCGTGATGTGTATCTTTTCGTAGTTGTCCATAAGACTGACGTCGAGGACATGATGTGCCTGAAGATAGTATTTCTCGCGCTGCATTAGCTGTTCACGAATAAACTCCTGCATTTCTTCCGGCGTCTTGTTCTTCAGCAGAGGACGTTCTACCTTCGCCATACTAAGGTGTTTGTAGAGCACCTCTGGTGTCGCTTTGAGATAGACCGTCTCGCCTTGTCCTTTCAGGTATTCCATATTATCGAAGAAACACGGAGTACCTCCACCGCAGCTCAGCACCAGATCCTCGAATTCCGCTACCTCGTGGAGCATGGTACGTTCCACGCGTCGGAATCCCTCTTCTCCCTTCTCGGCAAATATCTGTGGAACCTTTTTCATCATTCTACTCTCTATGTACCAGTCGAGATCGTAGAACGGGATACCCAGTTCCCCGGCAAGCACCTTTCCAACGGTTGTCTTGCCAGCACCCATATAGCCGATAAGGATTATACGTTTCATTTCTTTTGCTTTTCAATTACTGCCATACACTCGTCGAAGGTCAGCTGTGCTGCCTTAGCGTGCATATTCTTCGGCAGTCGGTAGTTCTTACCGTCGTAGGCAAGATAAGGACCGTAACGTCCGTTGAGCACTTGCAGCTTAGCATCTTCAGTGAAGTCCTTTATATGGCGGTCAACCTCCTGCTTGCGCTTCGTCTCTATAAGTTCTATAGCCTTGTCGAGGGTTACTGCTATCGGGTTCTCCTTCTTGCCGAGACTGTAGAACTTCTTGTTGTGAGCAACGTACGGACCAAAGCGTCCTACGCCAACGACAACATCGGAGCCTTCGTACTGTCCTAATGTCTTTGGCAGACTGAACTGCTCGAGAGCCTCCTCGAGGGTTATTGAGTCCATACCCTTGTCGGATGGCAGCTGTGCGAAGCGAGGCTTCTCGCTATCATCGGCAGCACCTATCTGTACTACTGGTCCGAAACGACCAATCTTTACGAAGACAGGTTTTCCCGTTGCGGGGTCGTTACCCAGCATGCGTTCTCCCACCTTATGTTTCTCGCGGGTTTTTATAGTCTTCTCTACTGTCGGCTCGAAGTCGTTGTAGAACTTCTTGAGCATCTTCTTCCAACTTATCTTTCCCTCAGCAATATCGTCGAACTCCTGTTCTACGGTAGCTGTGAAGTTATAGTCCATAATCTGTGGGAAGAACTTCATAAGGAAGTCGTTAACCACAGTACCTATGTCTGTAGGAAGGAGTTTGCCTTTCTCGCCGCCCACGACCTCCTTGCGAGTCTTGTGGGTAATGTTCTTGCCCTTCAGCACATCAACGGAGAAATCGCGTGTCTCACCCTTCTTGTCGCCTTTGAGGACATATTCGCGCTGCTGAATAGTAGATATTGTAGGCGCGTATGTTGAAGGACGTCCGATACCCAGCTCCTCGAGTTTATGTACCAGTGATGCTTCCGTGTAGCGTATAGGACCTTGGCTGTAGCGTTCTGAGGCTGTAATCTCCTTGCGTTCCAGCACATCGCCAACCTTCATTGGTGGTAACAGGTGTGCAGTCTCTTCGTTCTGTTCTTCATCATCGAAGCTCTCGCGATATACCTTCAGGAAACCGTCGAACTTAACTACCTCACCAGTGGCGGTGAAGAGAGGAGAGTGGAGAGAGGATGAAGGAGAGAGAATACCTATCTGTACTGTTGTCTTCTCAATCTCAGCGTCGGTCATCTGTGATGCTATGGTACGTTTCCAGATAAGATCATAGAGACGACGCTCCTGTGCTGTTCCCTCTATCTCGGCATTTGCCATATATGTAGGACGTATAGCCTCGTGAGCCTCCTGTGCTCCTTTGGCGTTGGTGTGGAACTGTCGTGGACGACTGTACTCTGCCCCCCAGTGCTTACAGATAGCATCCTTGCTGCTGTTAATGCAGAGTTTCGAGAGGTTCACGGAGTCGGTACGCATATATGTTATATGTCCTGCCTCGTAAAGGCGCTGTGCTATCATCATTGTCTGACTAACAGAGAAGCCTAACTTACGTGCTGCCTCCTGTTGCAGGGTAGAAGTGGTGAAAGGAGGTGCTGGCTGACGCTTAAGAGGTTTCTTCTGCACATCATTAACAGTGAAAGAAGCCTCTTTGCACGACTCGAGGAATGCTACGACCTCGTCGTGGGTCTTAAAGCGCTCATCGAGCTCTGCCTTTATCTCCTGAGCGTCATCGTTGGCGCCCTTTATGGTGAATACTGCCGAAACGCGGTAGTAGGCTTCGCTGACGAAGTCCTGTATCTCGCGTTCTCTTTCCACGATAAGACGTACTGCCACACTCTGCACACGACCTGCTGAGAGTGCAGGCTTAACCTTACGCCATAATACCGGCGAAAGCTTGAAACCCACGAGGCGGTCGAGTACACGACGTGCCTGTTGAGCATCAACGAGTCCCATATTAAGATGACGTGGGTGTTTTATAGCGTCAAGGATAGCATCCTTCGTTATTTCGTGGAACACTATACGGTTTGTCTTCTCCTCATCAAGACCGAGCACCTCACACAGGTGCCACGAGATAGCCTCTCCCTCGCGGTCTTCATCGGATGCGAGCCATACTGTCTTCGCTTTCTTTGCGTTGGTCTTCAGGTCGCTGACAACCTTCTTCTTATCTTCCGGTATCTCGTAATCGGGCTCCAACGAATTCTCGTCGATGCTTATCTCCTTCTTCTTAAGGTCGCGGATGTGTCCGTAGCTCGACATCACTTTGTATTCTTTTCCTAAGAATTTCTCTATTGTCTTTGCCTTTGCAGGACTCTCCACTATTACTAAGTTCTCTTGCATTGTTAATTATTTTTTTGCTTTTGGGCTGCAAAAGTAGGTAAAATTTCCACATACACATTATTATATATGTATTTTTTTTGTTTTTTTAAATAATAAATTGTTACCTTTGCAAAAACAAAATGCATTAGACTATGAATATCAAACAACTTGTAATGACCACTCTTATAACAACAGTAAGCCTTGCGGCATCAGCCGGAAAACCAATAGAAATGAACCTCTGGGCAGGAACGCCGAAAGAGAAAAGTACCGATGTCAACGACACCGCAAAGGTGTGGATTTACCTTCCCGAGAAGACAAAGGCAACAGGTCGCGCTGTGGTGATATGTCCTGGAGGCGGATATTCACACCTTGCTCTGGACCACGAGGGGAAGGACTGGGGAGAGTTCTTCACCCAGCAGGGCATCGCCGCCATCGTTCTCAAATACCGCATGCCTCACGGCGAGAAGAAGGTACCTATCAGCGATGCCGAGGAGGCTATCAAGATGGTGCGCAGGAATGCTTCCAGCTGGAACATAAAGACTAACGATGTGGGTATTATGGGTTTCTCTGCCGGTGGACACTTGGCATCTACCATAGCTACCCACTCCACCAAAGATGCCAAACCAGACTTCCATATTCTCTTCTACCCTGTCATCAGTATGATGCCCGACATCACCCATCGTGGCTCGCACGATAATTTCCTTGGCGACAAGGCAAAGAAGAAACAAGAGAAGGAATATAGTAACGACCTGCAGGTGACGAGGGTGACACCACGTGCTTGGATAGCACTCAGCGACGACGACCACTCCGTGTTGCCAGCCAACGGACTGAGTTACTACACAGAGCTTTACCGTCACGACGTGCCCGCATCATTACACATCTATCCTGAGGGAGGACACGGATGGGGTGCACGCACTTCGTTCCGCTATCACATAGAGATGCTCCTCGAACTGAAAGCTTGGTTGCAGAGTTTCTAAGCTCCTCCTAACAGAGAGCTTATTTCTCTTTCAAGGTCCTGTATCTGTGCGTCGCGCTTATACAGGGCATTATTTCTGTCTATGAGGAAGAACGTAGGGATTGTCTGTACGTTATACTTCACGAGGATGTCGGAGTCTATGCCGTCAGGAGTGCGCACGTTAACCCAAGGCAGGGCTGCCGTCTGCTGTTTCCAGAAGTGTTCGTCAGCATCGAGAGAGACCTGGAATATCTCAAATCCCTGAGCGTGGAACTTATTATACAGTTCGCGCAACTGCATGATACGTGCAGGACTATCCTTCATAGCAAAGAGGTGGAAGTCTAAAAGCACAACCTTGCCTGCAAGGTCGGTAAGATGACGCATAGCCCCCTTGTTGTCCAACAGGGCAATATCTATGATGTCGGACACGTTGACCTTACTTGGATCTACCTCGACACCCTTCTTGTTGAGCATACGAATATTCTTCATTCCTTCGAGGGCTATATTGTGGAGGTTCTGACCACGTAACGCATTAGGATAATATGTGTCCCAGCTCGTTGCTACGGCAGCGTATGCTTTGTTGTCATCCCTATCACCACTGGGGTCGAAGATGAGTTGGTTGCCTATTGTCTGGAAGAGTGCGAAGTATGCGTATGCGCGCATAGGTTCCTTATAGATGTAATTACGCTTTACGTCGTCCTTGTATTCACGGATTACGCTGAGCATAGTGTCGCGTGTCTGCTCAGTTCCCATAGTGGTGTTCTCCTGCAGCGCCATCAGCGTACGTACCAGCTGTTGCTGTTTCAGCGTCAGCTCACGAATCTTGGCGCAGTTCTCAGAACCTTCGACTGTGTAGCCCGATGACATCGTGGGATATGACGCCTTCACCGTTATCGTTTCGGTGGAGTCAACACTAACATTTATTATTTGGTTTGCTATACGCAGATGATAGAACTCCGGTGCCTCGGGAGCCTTGTCAGAGAACTCGAAATTACCCTTTTTATCGAGTTTTACAGAGTCTATTGCTACTATTCCCTCAAGACCCACATTCTCAAGATAAAGCACCGAGTCCTTAGCGTCGGCTATAGTTCCGTTTATATGGAATTTGTTTTCAGAACAAGCACACAGCACTACTGCTGTTGCAACGACAAATATTTTCTGTAGTTTCTTCATGATCATATTCTTTTCTACCACAGGGACAGTCCCCGTAACACTTTTTCGCCTGCGAAGGTACGAAATATTTGCTAAAGGACAAAGAAAACCATCTACAAAAAGTCATAACAACCTGTTTTCAGTTGTTCCTCTCAAGTGATTACGATGATTCTTTGGATGATGTCCATGTTTTTCCTTGTTTATTTTGTTATTATATTTTTTTTACTTATTTTTGCAGCGGAAATAAAATGTTATAGTAATGACACAGATTGTTTTGAACATCGATGATGCAAGTCTGGTTTCCAGTCTGAAACAGATATTGGGAGCCATCAAAGGTGTAACAATTGCAAATCCTTTGAAGAAAAAAAAGGATGACCCAACTACGTTCTCCGAAGAAGAGTTCTTTGCTCGCATTGATGAGGCAAAGAAAGGACCTTCATATGAACTTAAGGAAGGTGAAACATTAGAAGATCTTCTTAAAAGAGTTGGATAATGGCATTCAAGATTAGATATCAGAAACAGGCCATTGAAGATGCAAGGAAGCTCAAGCAGGAAGAGCCAAAAGCCTTTGAAAAGCTTCTTAAGTTGGAAGCAGAACTTAAAGAACATCCTCGTACGGGAACCGGAAAACCGGAACCGCTTTCTGGTAGTCGTGCTGGCGAATGGAGCAGACGCATTACCAGAAAACACAGACTCGTCTATGAGATTCATGACACCGAAGTAGTAGTGATTGTGCTTACCGCTTATGGTCATTACGATGACAAATAAATCAGGGAGTCCCTTGATTGTGCCTTAACCGTGCTAAAGAAAATCCGCAGCACCAGCTGTAGGTACTGCGGATTGAAGAGTCAGTCAAGTTGACGAGCGGTGGTTACTTCACCACTACCTTACGAGTTGTTCCGTCACTCATGCGAATGATGTTTACTCCACGATGGACATTATTGAGTTTCTCTCCACTAACGGAGTAGTAAGAGGTTGGAGTCGATTTTTGTTTTATGGTTTCTACACCTGAAAAATCCACCTCTTGAATATTAGCAAATTTCTTCCACCCTTTAACATTACTATATAAGTTCTTACTTCCCTTTGGAACATTTAGAGTTGCTGCCAAATAGATAATATCTTTACTATAATTTTCTCCTGTAAATTCGAATACCGATTCATCTATTTCAATTGGAATATTCATATTTACATTTACTGTGGATAATTTGATTCCGCAGCTAAATGCATTCTTTCCAATGCTTGTTACACTACTAGGAATTGCTACTGATGTTATATTCTCACAATTATAGAAAGCATACTGACCTATTATATTAACACCTTCTGGAATAACTATTTCTGTTATTTCTGTGTTTTTATCACTGTAAATATGGTGTGCATAATAAAGAGGATTGTCACTATAACCACCAAAAACGAAACTGCACCATTTCGCGATATCGGATATAACAACCTTTTCAACACCTGAGCAACCTTCGAACGCGCGCGCTCCGATGCTCGTTACCTCATTACCTATAACAACTTCTTTAATAGAGGTCATTCCCTTGAACCACGAACCAATTTGAGCACAATGGAACTCTACGGAGGTTAGACCAAAGCACCCGTCGAACGCATATTTTTCAATACTCGTCATACTATTTCCGATAGTGACAGAAGTAAGACCGAAACAACCATAGAACGCATATCGTTCTATACACGTAAATTTGTTAGTGATAACCAATTCTTTTATTTCTGTATTATCATCACTATAAATATGGTGTGCATAATAGAGAGGATTGTCACTATTATTAGCAAAACTAATAGCACACCAAGCTGCGATATCTGGTACAATAACTTTTTGGAGACCTGAGCAATTATAGAAAGCATCACTTCCTATGTATGTCACACCACTTCCAATTGTGATAGAAATAAGACTTGAACAACCAGAGAACATGGAATTCGTTATGCTGGTCACTCCATTAGGAATTGTGACTGAGGTTAGACCCGAGCAACCAGAGAACGCTGAACTTCCAATACTCGTAACATTATTAGGAATGATGAAAGAGATGAGACCCGAACAGCCAGCAAACGCTGAGACTCCTATTCTTGTCACAGTATTTGGAATTGTAACGGAAGTAAGACTTGAGCAATCTGAGAAGGCATACCATCCGATGCTCGTCACTCCTTCTTCGATTATCACAGTCTGAATGTAATTTTTGTAGGAATACCAAGGAATATCTGAACTTGAATTATAATTTGTCATTGCGCCACTACCCTGAATAGTTAGGGTTTTTGTAGTTGAATTGTAAGTGTAAGTCACATTTTCACCACATGAGCCGCTATCGTCCGCCATTGCCAGCATAGGCAACAGGGTGAGGATAAAAAGTAGTAATTGTTTCTTCATAATGATATTATTCTAGGTCTTTAATATACTTCATTTAAACACAAAAAGAAAACGTGGACAATTTACTTCGTCTACGTTTCTGAGGTATTGGGGAAACCTATCACCTTAAACGAGTAAATGCCCACGCCGGACAGCGTGAACTATCTACTTTCGTTCTTGGTGATTTCATCTAATTCCCCAATTGTCAGAAACAAGAATCTAAAAGTGGATGTTCAAATCCTATATGTCTTATTTATGTTCTTTCTTCTATCCGTATTACAATTTTATTTGGTTAAACATTTTCTGCACTCACTCCACCTAATTGGTTCCTGTGAGATATTGCTGCAAAGATAATTATTCTTATTGAAATTACAAAGAAATAGAAAAATAAATTTTCTCAAAACACTTAACAACTTAACCAAAAACGCCTGAAACCCCGATAAATAAAGGGCGCAAGGCAAGGTAAGTGTTGTCCAAACACTTACCTAAGACTTACTTTAGACTTACCCCCGCACCCTCGGGTACATAGGTAAGTGTTAGGTAAGTGTTGAAGCAACACTTACCACTCTTGAAACACCGATAAACAGAGGGCGGAACGGCAATTTGATACCCAAAAAGGTAAGTGTTGATGAAAAATTCTTTTTTCAGGATTTGTCTAAAGCGATGTGTAAGTAGCCTACTTTTAGTGTGTAAGTAGCCTACTTTTACAGTGAAACTCTTTCTCATACACATCGGATTATGACTATGTATATTTTCGCTTATTTCTAAAAAAACAATAATAATTGCCTGTTTCTTTGTTTCTTAATATAATAATGTGTACCTTTGCGCAGTTTTTTAGCGACTCCGTCGCACTATTTTTTTTATTTTTAGATGTTTTATAAAACAAGATGAACGTAATTACAAAGACCATTCAATTGGCAGATGGAAGAACCATCACCATTGAAACCGGGAAAGTGGCAAAACAGGCTGACGGCGCCGTTGTTCTCCGCATGAACAACACCGTATTGCTCGCCACCGTTTGTGCCGCAAAAGATGCAGTTCCCGGAACCGATTTTATGCCTTTGCAGGTTGACTACAGAGAGCAGTACGCCGCAGCAGGACGTTTTCCTGGCGGTTTCACCAAGCGCGAAGGCAAACCTTCAGACAATGAAATTCTCACCAGCCGACTGGTTGACCGTGTGCTCCGTCCACTCTTCCCAGCAGACTATCATGCTGAGGTATTCGTGAACGTCATGCTGCTTTCTGCAGACGGTGTAGATCAGCCTGATGCTCTTGCAGGTTTTGCAGCATCAGCAGCACTGGCAGTATCAGATATTCCTTTCGAATGTCCTATCAGTGAAGTTCGTGTAGCACGCATCAATGGCGAATACGTTATTGATCCTACTTTCGAGCAGATGAAACAGGCCGACATGGATATTATGGTAGGCTCTTCTACAGAGAACATCATGATGGTGGAAGGAGAGATGAAAGAGGTTTCTGAGCAGGACCTGCTCGGAGCATTGAAGGCAGCTCAGGACGCCATCCGTCCTATGTGCGAACTGCAGACAGAACTTGCTAAGGAACTTGGCAAAGATGTTAAGCGCGAATACTGCCACGAGGTTAACGACGAGGAACTCCGCGAGCAGATTAAGAAGGAGTGCTACCAGCCAGCTTACGACATTACAAAGCAGGCTCTCGAGAAGCACGCACGTGCAGAGGCTTTCGAGAAAGTCATTGAAGACTTCAAGGAGCGTTATGCTGCTGCACACAGCGACCTCACCGAGGATGAGCTGGAAGAGAAGAACACTCTTGCAGACCGCTACTATCACGACGTAGAGCGCGACGCTATGCGCCGTTGCATCCTCGACGAAGGAACACGTCTCGACGGACGTAAGTGCGACGAGATTCGTCCTATCTGGTGCGAGGTTAGCCCTCTGCCAATGCCTCACGGAAGCAGTATCTTCACTCGTGGTGAGACACAGTCACTGACAACATGTACATTAGGAACAAAACTCGACGAGAAACTCGTTGACGACGTTCTCGACAAGAGCTATATGCGTTTCCTCCTCCACTACAACTTCCCACCGTTCTGTACTGGTGAGGCTAAGGCGCAGCGTGGAACAGGTCGTCGTGAGATAGGTCACGGACACCTCGCTTGGCGCGCTCTTAAAGATATGGTTCCCGAAGACTTCCCCTACACCGTTCGTGTAGTATCACAGATTCTGGAGTCTAACGGTTCTTCATCAATGGCTACCGTCTGCGCAGGAACACTCGCAATGATGGATGCCGGCGTTCCTATGAAGAAGCCTGTCAGCGGTATTGCTATGGGTCTTATCAAGAACCCGGGCGAAGAGAAATATGCCGTTCTTAGTGACATCCTCGGCGACGAGGACCACCTGGGCGACATGGACTTCAAGACAACAGGTACCCGTGACGGTCTTACAGCAACACAGATGGATATCAAGTGCGACGGTCTTAGCTTCGAGATCCTCGAGAAGGCTCTTATGCAGGCAAAGGCAGGTCGTGAGCACATCCTCGGCAAACTCGTAGAGACTATCGCAGAGCCACGTCCAGAGCTTAAGCCACACGTACCACGTATCGTACAGTTCGAGATTCCTAAGGAGTTCATCGGTGCTGTCATCGGTCCTGGTGGTAAGATTATCCAGCAGATGCAGGAAGACACTGGTGCAACAATCGTTATCGACGAGGTTGACGGTGTTGGTAAGATTCAGGTTAGTGGTCCCGACAAGGACAGCATCGACGCAGCAATCTCTAAGATTCGCGCTATCGTTGCCGTTCCTGAGGTTGGCGAGGTTTACGAAGGTACCGTTCGTAGCATCATGCCTTACGGTTGCTTCGTAGAGATCATGCCTGGCAAGGATGGTCTGCTCCACATCTCTGAAATCGACTGGAAGCGTCTTGAGACTGTTGAAGAGGCAGGTCTTAAGGAAGGTGACAAGATTACTGTTAAGCTCCTTGAGATTGACCCGAAGACAGGTAAGTACAAACTCTCTCACCGCGTGCTCATCCCGAAACCAGAGGGATATGTAGAGCGCGAGCGTCGTCCTCGTGGCGAGCGTGGTGACCGTCGTCCTCGCGGAGACCGCAACGATCGCGGCGAACGTCGTCAGCACAACCACGACAACCACCAGAACAACGAAGAGCCTCAGGCTCCAAAGGCTGAAGAGTCAATAGAGAACCTTGAGTTCTAAAAACAAATAAAGCCTCTCCAATCGTGGAGAGGCTTTTTCTTTTCGTTGTTTCCTAATTACTTGTTAAGTCTCTTATCAACTTCTGCCCAGATGACATCGATGATAGGCTTTGTCTTCTGCTTTGCTTCCTCTGTAGGAATATACCAAGCTGCACCGTCAATCATGATATTGTCACCCTGCTTGTAGCAGTCCCAGTTAAGAACCTTGTCGTTCTCGTCTGTAACCTTCATGCGAAGACCTTCTGTGTTCCAGTTCTTGTAGTATGTGCTATTCTTAACCATACCTGTTGCCAGGTTAAAGTTACCTACAATAGCGTCGCCTGAACGGAACAGGAACAGTGTGATAGTGTTGTTCTTCTCGTCAAGGTCTTTCTGGATATAAGTGTAGCCCAGGAGAGTACCTCTTGATACGCTCTGCTTAATATCTGCAGATCTGTTTGTTGTTGTCTCGTCCTTGCCACAAGAGCTGAACAGCATAGGTGCAATCATCAAGAATGCAATAAAAAACTTTTTCATAATACTTTTTTGTTTTGTAAATTAATAATTTATGAATGTAATATCGTTCCATATTGGAATGTAGTTCCACCGAGAATCGAACTCGGATCTAATCTTTAGGAGAGACTTGTTCTATCCATTGAACTATGGAACCATCATTTCCGGGTGCAAAGATAATAATAATTTACGATTTAACCGTTTTCTATTTACTATTTATTTCATTCCCACACTATTTTTTTACTTTCCTTTAAACCTTTATTATATATATACGTCAAATAGGTGTATGAATCGATTCTATTTGGTGGGCATACTATTGTTGTGTCCTCTTTGTCTGTTGGCGCAGGGCAAAGGAAAGCATAAGAAGACGCTTACTCCACAGGACTCTTTGGAGTTCTTATTAAACGAGGTAGTAGTGACAGGTCAGCGTTCAACGGTGAAGTTGGAGGTTGACCGCAAGACGTACGACGTAGATCAGAACATCGCCAATGCCGGCGGTTCTGCCAGCGACGTATTGGAGAACATTCCGTCGGTGGAGGTTGACCAGGACGGCAACGTGTCGCTACGCGGCAACGAGAGCGTGGAGGTGTGGATTAACGGTAAGGCGAGCGGTCTTACCAGCGAGAACCGCGGAGAGATACTCCAGCAGCTGCCTGCCGAAAGTATCGAGAAGATAGAAGTCATAGACAACCCCTCGGCGAAGTTCTCGGCAGAAGGTTCTGCAGGAATAATAAACATTGTACTCAAGCGCGACCGCAAGGCGGGCTACTACGGCTCGCTGCAGGTTGGCGGCAACACCCAGGGGGGAGCCAACACCAGCGGAAACATAAACTACTCAAGCGGTATCATAGAGACATACCTCAACGTGGGCTACCGTCATCGTCAGAATAACCAAGGAGGAGCATGGAGTCGTCAGCACAACTATACGGACAACACGTACATGAACTACGACACAGACGACCGCAACAGGGGTAACAACCTCTTCACACGTGCCGGCATTACGTGGCACGCCACGAAGAAAGACGACCTAACGCTGAGTGGTATGGGAATGTTGGGAGGTCATAACAATAACAACACCACACTCTACCACTACGGGTCGTGGGGTGCTGCCGACGACAACAAGAGGATGTTCCGCAGGAATACCGGCGACAACGATATGCGTATGATTCACGGAGAGTTGGGCTACAAGCACACGTTCAAAGAGAACCACTGGATAGACCTCACCGTAAGCTATAACAACTGGCACGCTGACAATAAGAGTTACTATCAGGACAGCACATATTATAATCCGAACCCCACCACATATCAGTATCAGAACCGTCCTATGTTTATCCGCAACCGCTCGTGGGAGGTGAAACTCGACTACGAGAACCAGCTTGCTAAGACTCTGAAGCTGCAAGCAGGATATAACGGAAACTTCAGCAAGGAGAATACCCCGCAGGAGGCTTATAACGCCAACACGTGGGAAGGCACAAGCCAGGTAGAGGACAAAGCCTTCTACAACAGGTTCATATATAAGATGGACCTCCACGCTTTCTACACCACGCTGACTTGGAACACAGGAAAGTTCGGCATCATGGGAGGTCTTAGAGGCGAGTACTGGAAGGTGAACACCGAGAGCTACGACTGGTGGCAGGAACATGACGCCACACAGCGCAAGAGTCCTTACAAGAAAGACTTCTTCCAGCTGTTCCCCAGCGTCTTCATCTCCTACCAGCTCACCCCCACCCAACAGCTGCAGGTCAACTACACCCGTCGTCTGCGTCGTCCTTGGGGAGGACAGCTTAACTCGTTCCGCAACACCCGCGATGCGTCGATGGTAGAGTTCGGAAACCCCGAGCTGACACCAGCCTATACCCACTCCTTCTCGCTGAACTACTTGAAGCAGTGGGACCAGCACACCCTGTCGCTATCGGCGTACTATCGTCCTTCTACCGACGTCATTCAGCGCGTGAAGTATCAGGACCCCACCGACGGCATTATGTACCAGACAAACATGAACGTCACGAAGGACCTCAGCACAGGTATCGAGGCGGTAATAAAGAATAACTTCTTCCGTCGTCTGGACCTCACCACAACACTCAATGCCTACTACTACGAACTCGACGGCTTTGAGTACACCATTATGGGACAGAAGGTTACCGGTGACAGCAACCACAACTTCTCGTGGACAGGACGTATGTTAGCAAGTCTGTTGCTGCCGAAGAACTTCTCCGTACAGTTTACAGGCAACTACCGCTCGCGTCAGGTTATAACACAGGGTCATCGTCGCGCTAACTACAACTTCGACCTTGGAGTGCGCAAGACCTTCTTCGACAAGAAACTGGCGCTGAGTCTTAACTGTCGCGACATCTTCAACAGTCGTCGTTGGGAGACCATCACTTCGAGCAACACCTTCGAGCGTCAGCAACGCAACTGGCGAGGCGGCAGACGAGTGCAGTTTACGGTAACGTGGAACTTTGGTAATATGAAATCAAAACGCCCTCAACGTCAGCAAGAGTCCGACGATGAAGGCGGTGATATGAATGGTTACTCCGGAGGAGAGTTTTAATCGAGGTACGAGGTGCGAGGTGCGAGGTGTTATCCGACCTGCGAACCTGGCTTAACGTCCTTGGTTGTTGTTACGACGCTGAGACTCTCGTCGAAGTCAACAGCCGAGAGAATCATTCCCTGACTCTCTATGCCCATCATCTGTCGTGGGGCGAAGTTAGCAACGAACAATATGCGTTTGCCGATGAGTTCCTCAGGATTCTCGTAGTACTGTGCTATACCCGAGCATATGGTGCGGTCCACGCCCGTTCCGTCGTCAATGGTGAACTGAAGGAGTTTCTTTGACTTCTTCACTTTCTGGCAGTCCTTTACAAGACCTACACGGATGTCGAGTTTCTCGAAGTCCTCGAACGATACGGTATCCTTTATTGGTGCTGCCTTATACTGTGCAGCCTCGTTGGCTTTCTTCGTAGCCTCTAACTTATCGAGCTGCTTCTGGATCACCTCGTCCTCAATCTTCTCGAACAACAGCTGTGGCTCACCGAGTTTATGTCCTGCCTTCAGGATGTCGGTGCGTCCAAGCTGGTTCCACTCGAAACTATCGAGGTTAAGCATCTCGCGCAACTTCTGACTTGAGAATGGCAGGAACGGTTCGAAGGCGATAGCGAGATTAGCTGTCAGCTGCAAGCATATATTCAGTATTGTTTCGCAGCGCTTCTGGTCTGTCTTCCATACCTTCCAAGGTTCGCACTCCGTGATGTAGCGGTTGCCTATGCGTGCCAGGTTCATTGCCTCGAACTGTGCCTCGCGGAACTTGAACTGGTCAAGTAGCTGTTCCACATTCTTCTTCACATCCTTGAACTCCTCAAGAGCCTGACGGTCAACGTCCTGCAGCTCTCCGCACTCAGGAACCACACCGTCCCAGTATTTCTTTGTCAACTGTAGGGCGCGGTTCACGAAGTTTCCATATACCGCTACCAACTCGTTGTTGTTACGGTCCTGGAAGTCCTTCCACGTGAAGTTATTGTCCTTTGTCTCAGGGGCATTAGCTGTAAGCACATAGCGCAGCACGTCCTGTTTGCCCGGCATATCCTCGAGGTATTCGTGGAGCCACACAGCCCAGTTACGCGACGTTGATATCTTGTCGTTCTCAAGGTTCAGGAACTCGTTGGCAGGAACGTTGTCAGGCATGATGTACCCTCCGTGAGCCTTCATCATTACGGGGAAGATGATGCAGTGGAACACGATGTTGTCCTTGCCTATGAAGTGAATAAGACGAGTGTCTTCGTCCTGCCACCACTGCTGCCAGGAGCCCCAGCGCTGTGGATCTTTCTCGCAGAGTTCCTTGGTATTTGACACGTAGCCTATAGGAGCGTCGAACCACACGTAGAGCACCTTTCCCTCAGCGCCCTCTACGGGTACTGGGATACCCCAGTTGAGGTCGCGCGTCATAGCACGTGGCTGCAAATCCATATCGAGCCACGACTTACACTGTCCATATACGTTAGGGCGCCACTCTTTATGCTCCTCAAGAATCCACTTCTTCAACCACTCCTGGTACTCGTTAAGCGGGAGATACCAGTTCTTTGTCTCCTTGAGCACAGGTGTTGAGCCGCTGATTGTCGATTTCGGATTGATAAGTTCTGTCGGCGACAGATCGCGACCACATTTCTCGCATTGGTCGCCGTAGGCACCCTCATTGTGACAGTGAGGACACTCGCCTACTACGTAGCGGTCAGCAAGGAACTGCTGCGCCTCTTCGTCGTACAGCTGTGTTGTTGTCTCTTCGGTGAGTTTCCCTTCGTCGTAGAGCTTGCGGAAGAAGTCGGAGGCGAACTTATGGTGTGTCTTCGATGTAGTACGTGAATACACATCAAACGATATGCCGAACTCCTCGAACGACTTACGAATCATCTCATGATAGCGGTCAACAACGTCTTGAGGGGTGATGCCCTCCTTGCGTGCACGGATGGTGATGGGCACTCCGTGTTCGTCGCTACCACCAACAAACATCACGTCTTTTCCGAGAAGACGCAGATAGCGCACATAGATGTCGGCAGGCACATACACACCAGCAAGATGACCAATGTGTACACCACCATTAGCGTATGGCAGCGCCGCCGTAACGGTTGTTCTCTTATAGTTTTTCTTTTCCATATTTTCGTAATTTGCCTGCAAAGGTACGATTAAGTGAGAGAAAAAACAAATTTATTTGAATTTTTCCGAACGTGAGTACCTTCGCCACAAAGTGGCAAAGTACGATTAAGTGAGAGAAAAAACAAATTTATTTGAATTTTTCCGAACGTGAGTACCTTCGCCACAAAGTGGCAAAGTACGATTAAGTGAGCAGAATACAAAATAAAAGGAATAAAATAATTACGAATTATGCATCATTTATTACGTTTTATTTGTACATTTGCAGGCGAATTACAAACTAATCTATTATGAACACTAACAGACTATATTACTTGGCTTTCGCCATAATGTTTGGTACAGTTTGTGCTTTTGCCCAGACCGCCGACAACATTGCATCGAAGGCAACGTGGAAGTTGGATTTAGGTACTGCCAATCAGACGGCAACATTCTCTCCGTCCCAAGCTTCCGACTTCATCCTGCGTGACTATATGACTATTGGTTCCGAACTCACTGTCAACGGAGTAGCTAACACCACCGACGGACTTACGCAGACCTATTTCAAACAGAATAGTAAGAAGTCGGCTATGAGCGACAACAACGCAGTATGTTTTATGATTGAGCCAAAGCCTGGCATTGCCTTCACTCCAACCCATATCTCGTTCAAGGCGTCCCGTTGGGTTACCGACGACTGCAAGATGGATGCCTACTGGATTAATGACGACAACACTACGAAGACCCTTATGACGGGTAAGAAGCCTAATCGCGACGGCAGCGATGCTACCGTTTCTACCTACTCCTTCGACCTTACAGGCAACAAGGCAGCAGAAGGACTTTGCGGACTACGTATCAACATCTACGGTATGAATAGCGGCAAGCAGGTTAGTCTTGGCGACATAGAGATAGAAGGAACCCTCTACGGCACTGTCGGCGAGGTTATCACCTACAGCCTCAACGTTGATGTCAGTCCTGCAGGAGCCGGTATTGTAACGGTATCACCAGAAGGCACTTCATTTCCGACAGGCGAGAAGATAACACTCTCGCAGACAGCCAATGACGGTTTTATCTTTACCGGTTGGCAGGATGAGGCAGGCACTACCGTTTCCACAGCCTCTCCCTACGTCTTTACGTTGGAGGCGAACACCCACCTCACTGCGAAATATTCTTCCAAGGAAGACTTCCTCAAAGGCGACTATACTGTTATTCCTTCCGGCGACGTTAACGCCCTGCGTGCAGCCATCAAAGCGGCTAATGAGAACACCTCCGGTTCTCGTCAGTATATCTTCCTGCAAAACGGCACATACGACTACGGCACCTATCACAATCCGGAATCGGGCTTTACTCCCTATGGTAGAGACACCATAAAGGTTGACAACGTGTCACTCATCGGTGAAAGTACCGCCGGCGTAATCATACAGATAAAACCCGAGCAGGCAAGCGTCAGCCGTACATCGCCAATAGTCATTAAGGGTACCGGGACCTATCTGCAGGATCTCACGCTACTCAACAACTACTCCTATGGAGGCGATGAGGGGCAGGCGGCAGCCCTTCAGGACGAAGGTCATCATACTATAGGCAAGAACATCCGTTTATCATCGAATCAAGACACCTACTACTCGCACACCGACGTGGGACAGTTGTATTTTGAGGACTGTCAGTTCGAGGGAACAGTTGACTTTATCTGCGGCAATGGTGACGTATTTTTCAATCGTTGTAACCTTATGTGTGTAAACAGGAAACCCTCACAGGGTACTTATCAAGGCGATACCCACATTGCAGCGCCGTATACCAAAGTTCAGGACTTCAATCAGGCTGGAGGACATGGATATATCTTCCAGGACTGCTTTGTAGATTGCAAGGCACGCACGTGGGACTTTGGACGCGGATGGCGCGGATGGCCCAAGTTGGCATTCCTCAACACTACTCTTTCTGCCGATGCCGAAAAGCGTGTCGGCAACGACCAAACTGGTGGCAAGGCTATAGACTATAGCCTTCGTGTAACCGTCAAGGGCATAAAGAACTCCAGTGACAGTTTTGCTATGGAGTTCTACGAATATAACACCATGAACGAGTCCGGCATCGTTGTAAGTCCTGAAACTAACGTCCTTACCTTCACCGCTTCCGACAGTAAGACCTACGAAACAATTCTCAAGGAGTCAGAAACGGATCGTTTCAACCTTCGAAGCGTTTATCCCGACTGGCAACCTGACGTTGATGCGCGTCAGGTAGTGATGACATCTGTAAGTCTCGAGGGCACCACACTAAAATGGACTGCAAGCACAGATGCTAAGGCGTTCCTCATTGAGTGTGACGGAAAGTATGTCACCATCGTTGACGGCACTTCCGACAGCTACGATGTTACCGGCGGACCATCAGGCACATACACTGTTCGTGCCGCCAATATGATGGGTGGATTCGGCAAGTCTCTCGAACAGGGAGGCACTGCTGTTGACGCCATAGAAACAGCAAAAATGAATGATGTGGTGCGTACAGAGTACTACACCACATCAGGTATTCGTTCTACTGCTTTGAAGCAGGGACTTTACATTGAGATTAATACGAGAGCTGACGGCAGTCGCACCACACGCAAAGTGTTAGTGCCTTAGGAATTTCCGCACTGTTGTAGAGCCGTCATTATCACAAATCACAACGGTATATATGCCGCTGCCTACATCGGAGAGGTTGCAGAATTGCGATTTCTCCGATTTCTTTGTCAGCATGCCGGCAGCATTATATACCATTATTTCCTTCACGTCACCATAGGCAATGATGCCGTTAGAAGTAAAGAAGATCTCGTGGTTGTTCTTTACATCTACGATGCCGTCAACAGGAGTTATCGGTTGTGGTTCTTCTGTTTCCTCAAAACCACTTACCAACAGGTCTGTGAGGTAGAGGTCCTGACCGCCAGTATTTGTCAACTTCACCACGATAGGCTTCACACTGCGTGGTATGCCGTAGGCAAGAAAGTCGAAACAGTGCAAACGTCTGTCGTAGCTCACAGTCTCGCCATCACCGCTATCAGTGTTGTCAGCATAGTGCCACTCCAACTTAAAGGTGGTGTCACCGGCGGGATACATGTCTGAGCGCATCATAGACAGCGAGGGCAGCGTAAGTTCTATAAATCCACCGCTCTTTGCCACCTTGTATGCTCCCAGCGTACCACCTCCGTAGAGCTGTCCCATTTTGCGCTGCTCCTTATTGCCGCTCTTGCCGTAGTATGTCGGATTAACACTATTTTGTGTACTTGCATCCGTGATGTACTTTGCCGTCTCTTCATTCAGTGCTGTTGTCTGGAACAACTCGTCATCAATAAATTTCAGTTCTTTGTACCACTTATCGCCTATTTTGTTCACCTCCATAACGTCGAACATAGTGCCGTCGTTAACAGGAAGCATCTCCAGCGTATTATATGTTGGACGTTCCATACCCTGTTCGTAAGCACCATAGTCTGGGGCAGCCCCTGCGAAGGGCAAAGTAACTGTTGTAGAGTAGTCGTCGAGCCATGCTCCGGGCAGTTTATACTGCTCTTGGAAGATGTCCTCACACTTCAGGTCTTTTATCTCTACGCCCTTATCCACGAAGATGCTGTTTTCCTTCAGTCGTGCGAATCCCAGCGGAAGTTCTCCGTTAGGCTGTCTTGGTCCTATAGCAGTCTCCAGTGTTATGTCCTCAAACTGGTCGTCGTAGTCAGGCCAGTCCTTAGCGCTTATGCGTACGTACTCCTGTCCTGTTTCCGGATTTGTTCCCTTCCCCATATTATATTGTGGAGACACTCCCAGGATGTCCTGCCAGTTGGTAGCCTTTGAGTCGGGCCACATATCTCCGAAGCGATGATTTGCCTCGCCCGGACGGAATCCGAGACAGTTACGTAAGTGAAATACTGTTCCTCCCAACATTTCTACATCGCAGTTAAAGCGGAAGTTCACCTGTTTATTGCCAAAGGCTGTACAGTTTATTATCCAGTTGCCCTCGTTGTGATTATTCTGGTCAAAGCCGTGATACAGGTTGTACGCTGCCACACAGTTCATGAATATGTGTGCTCCGTACGAACCACCACCTTGTTTGTTGCCACCCTGTTTGAAGCCGTTACCATTAACACCTATAGAGCCGTCCTCAAGATATCCGTTCCATATTGCCCAGCAGTTTTCTATCATGCAGGGGTATGCAGCATAGTAAAGGTCCCATCCGTCGTCACTATTTCCCCAGCAGCGGTCTCCGTGCCACTCATTGCCTGGTCCTGGATAGAGCTTATTAGCAAAACCGTCGGCATTTCCTCCGTGGCTTTGCACATCATAGTTGTAGTATGAGTCGCAATTGATAATCTGGTTATATCGTCCATAGAGGAATTTCTGGTTACGGTTGTTACCTCCATTGCCATCTTTATCAAATCCCAGTTGTAGTCCTGTATCACCGTTACGATAGAAGTTACATCGCTCTATGACACAGTACGATGCTTCCAGTTTCATTCCATTATCGGCGGCATGAGTGAAGTCTATGTCGCGCCAATACCAGTAGTCGGCACAGGGGTTCATGAGCACTCCCCTATATTGTCCCGCATTGTCATCACCCGTATGCGGCTGGTTCTTAAAGTCAAAGACGGCTCTTCCGTCGCCATATCCGAACACACAGATACGATGATGGCGAGTACCACTGTGTCGCACATTAATCATGTCGTCGATATTGTCATACACTCCCGCCTTTACCCACAGGGTGTCGCCAGCCACGAGGGCTTCTATAACAGGTTGCGGATTAGTGCCTGGCTCTATCCACAACTGGCGTGCGCTAATGACGTTTGCAAACAACGAACACGTCAGGAAACACAGTGCCATTTTAAGCTTATAAGTATTCATAATAGTTTGTTTTGTTGTTTATTCGGCACAAAAGTACAAAAAATTCACAATTACACCTTTATTTATATATGTTTTTTTGTAACTTTGTCCCCATGAAACGTTATCTTGTCATTTCGCTAAAGGTTTTAGGAGGTCTGTTGGCCTTTGTTGTGGTAGTTGTTCTTGCAACGACATTTATTATCCATACCGGTAGTTTCCAGTCGTGGATGAAGTCGCGTGCTACGGATTATCTCACCGAGACACTCGGCACTCACGTAGAACTTGACAGCGTGGGCTTTAGCGTTTTCGACGGCGACCTGTTCCTTTTCGGACTTGAGGTAGAAGACCTGCAGAAGCGTAAGATGTTTGATATGGATGCTCTCGAGGTTCATGCCGACCTGCTTCCTATGCTCCAGAATCGTGTGTCCGTATCGTCTATCGAGGTTCGCGGACTGCGTGCCAACCTCTACAAAGAGCGTCCTGACAGCGCCGCCAACTTCCAGTTTGTCCTCGATGCGTTTAAGAAAGACAAGAAGTCAAAGGACAAGGCCAAAGAGAAGAAAGACAAGAAGAATACTTTTGAACTTAAACTGGACAACTTAGAACTTAGCGACATAGAGCTGCGCTACAACCAGAACCACATGAAGCTCAAGGAGTTGCGTCTCACCGGAGCAGAATATACGGGTGAAAAACTCGAGGAGATTCCTCGTGAAAAGCTGAAGATAGTTATCAAGGATTTCGAGACCTCGTGGATGGGTAAGACAAAGAAAGGTCCCGTGAAGAACTTCCTCAAGGTCAGCGAGGTACGTTCTAAGTTCCCGCAAGTAATGGTTAAGGGTCTTCACTTCAAGACCGACAACAGCAAACCGCGACGTAATACCGGTCGTCCTAAGCGCGGATGGTTCGACGCAGGACATCTTGACATCGTTTCCGACCTTGACCTCACACTGAAATATCTTGGCAAGGACTCCATAGCAGTGTGGTTAGACCGCGGTGTGGCACGCGATGCCGCAACGGGTATCGACATCCGCGACCTCCGTGCTAAGGCAAGGATTGTCGGCAAGCAGGTTCATCTTCGTGATATCATGGTACAACAGATTAACACCACGCTGAACATCGACACCGCTTATATCAAGTTGCCTAATAAGAAGAAAAATCCTGCTGACTCCTTAATGTACTACAGCACGTCCGTGATAACAGGTCGCACACAACTTCGCGACATCTCGCGTCCTTTCGCTCCTGTGCTCTCACATTTCACACTACCACTGAACCTCAGGACACGTCTTGTCGGCGATGCTAATGGTATGCGTTTCACCGACGTCTTCGTCTTCACCGACGACAAACTGCTTACCATCAACGCCACAGGATACATCACAAACCTCCGAGACAAGTATAAACTCAACGTCCACTTCGATGTCAACAAGATGGCGGCACGTGGTGCCATAAAGACAAAAATCATCAATCAGTTCGTTGTCAAGAAGTTCATGATGAAGCAGGTTGACCTCCTCGGAACAATAGGCTACATAGGTTCTTTCGACGTGCTGTGGAAACGTGTGCTCTTCCGCGGAGTACTCACCTCGCCACACGGCAATCTGGACTTCAACTTCATGATTAACAGTCTCACCAAGTACCTCACTGGTGCCGTGAGAGGCAAATCGGTAAAGCTGGGTAAGATTCTCGACATGCCCGACATTGGTGACGTAGGAGCCTCTGCCAACTTCCAGTTCGACATCTCCAAACCGCGTACCGCGAAGATGCGTCGTCTGAAGGGTGGCAAACTGCCAATAGGTCATATCGATGCCGTCGTAGATAAGGCAAGCTATAAGTTCATTAAGGTCAAAGACGTCAAGATAACCATCGACAGCGACGGCGCCCTCGCCACAGGTCACCTGTTCTCGCCAGGCAAGTTCGTTGATCTCGGATGCGACTTCACCTTCACCAATACCGATGAGATGAAGAAGACGAAGATAAAGCCTAAGATGAGCATCCATAGCGGCAAAAGCAAAGAGGAACGCGACAAGATAAAGGCGGAGAAGGAGGCGAAGAAACAAGCAAAACAAGCCGAAAAAGACGCCAAGAAGGCTGAGAAGGAAAAGCGTAAGGCAGAGAAAGCTGCCGCCAAAGCAGCTAAAAAAGCAGAAAAGGAAGCAGCAAAAGCAGCAAAAATAGAAGAAAATTGAAGTTTTTTTTGGTGTTTTACTCAATAATGCTTACCTTTGCACCCACATTATAATATTATAGTGTACGATGGACTAGGGAGTCACACAGTGACTTTCTGGTTTTTTTATTATAAACAAGGAATATGCAAGATAAGAGATACAATGTGTGCAGAGTGATAGCAGCAGCGTTGATGTTGCTGTGCACTACTGCTGTGACAGCGCAGGAAGATGCGAATTTCAAGATGTCGAAGAGTCTTGAGATTTTCAACTCCATATATCGTGGCTTGGACATGATGTACGTAGATACGTTGGATGCAGAGAAGACCGTAGGCACAGGTATCAGCGCTATGTTGCGCAGTCTGGACCCTTACACAGTATATTATCCTGAGGACAAGACAAAGGAGCTACGCACAATGATTACCGGCAAGTATGCGGGCATCGGAGCACTGATACGCTACAACCTGAAGGATAAGAGAGTAGTCATCGACGAACCCTACGAGGGCACTCCGGCACAGGAGGCAGGACTGAAGAAGGGCGACGAGATACTCAGCATTGACGACTCGGTGATGACCGACAAGGACGTGGCTTACGTCAGTAACCACCTGCGCGGCGATGCCGGCACCACATTCCTTCTGAAGGTGCGCCGTCCGGAGACAGGAAAGACTATTGAGAAGAAAATTACACGACGTCCTATACAGTTGCCCGCAATGCCATACTACGGTGTGGAGAACGACAGCGTGGGATACATAAACCTGAACAGCTTTACAGAGGACTGCGCCAAGGAGTTCCGCTACGCCCTGATAGACCTGAAGAAACAGGGAATAAAAAACCTGGTACTCGACCTCAGAGGTAACGGCGGCGGTTCGTTGAGCGAGGCAGTAAAGATTGTCAATATGTTCGTACCAAAGGGAAAGACGGTGGTGACGACAAAGGGTAAGATAGCAAGGGCAAAGAGCGAATACAAGACGACGGTAGAACCCATAGACACCATAACACCTATGGTGGTGCTGGTAAACGGAGAGACAGCGTCGGCAAGCGAGATAACAAGTGGTGCACTGCAGGACTATAAGCGTGCTACCATACTGGGTACAAAGACCTTCGGAAAAGGACTGGTACAGGTACCTATAGACCTGCCCTACAACGGACAGCTTAAGCTTACTACAAGTAAGTACTACCTGCCCAGCGGACGCTGTGTACAGGGAACAGGTGTAGTGCCCGACTTAGAGGTAAAGGCAGACTCGCTGCCCAACATAGTGTTCTACCTGAGCGCCTCAGGAGTAGATTCTACGGAGGTAATGTTCGAATACGTCAAGGACTACCTGCAGAAGCACCCCACAATAGTACCAGCAAAGGACTTCGACCTCACCGACGAGGAGTACGACGAGTTCAAACAGCGGGTGCTCACAAGCGGATTCACATACGACCCGCAGAGTGCTAAGGTAATGAAGGAGCTGAAGAAGATTATGGAGTTCGAGGGCTACTATGACGACGCGAAGACAGAGTTTGAACAGCTGGAGAAGAAACTGCAGCACAACCTGGCACGCGACCTCGACCGGCACAAGAAGATAATAAAACAGGCTATAGTTGCAGACATCGTGGCTGCATACTACTATCAAAAGGGTATTGTACAGGTAGCGCTGCGCAATGACCGTCAATACGAAGAAGCATTGAAATTTTTCAATAATAAAAAATGATTAGTAAAAACGTTGTAAAAGAACTGGTTGACCAGTGGTTAGAAGGCAAGGAGTACTTCCTTGTGGACATTGAAATTAGCACCGACGACAGGATTGTCGTTGAGATTGACCACGCCGATGGTGTGTGGATTGAAGACTGTGTTGAGTTGAGCAGATACATTGAGGACCATCTCAGTCGCGACGAAGAAGACTACGAACTGGAGGTTGGCTCGGCAGGACTGGGACAGCCCTTCAAAGTGGCACGTCAATACAAGAACTTCGTAGGAAAAGAAGTGGAGGTTCTCGACGCTGACGGAAAGAAATACCGTGGAATACTTAAGGAGGTAAATGGTAACAACTTCACCGTAACAGCAGAAGAGAAGGTGAAGGTAGAAGGCAAGAAACGTCCCGAGCTGCAGCAGGTGGACCACGCCTTCGAAATGGATAAAGTGAAATATACAAAATATCTAATATCTTTCAAGTAAAATGGCAACAGCAAAGAACGAGGTGAATGCGATAAGCATGATAGACACCTTTAAAGAATTTACAGAGACAAAGAACATAGACCGCACAACACTTGTCAGTGTGCTCGAAGAGAGTTTTCGTAACGTGCTCGCCAAGATGTTCGGCAGCGACGATAACTTCGACGTCATCGTGAATCCCGACAAGGGCGACTTCGAGATATACCGTAACCGTGAGGTGGTAGCCGACGGAGAGGTTAAGGACGAGAACAAGGAGATATCACTCTCTGATGCACGTAAGATTGAGGACGACTACGAGGTTGGCGAGGAAGTCAGCGAACACGTTGACTTTGCCAAGTTTGGTCGTCGCGCCATACTTAACCTGCGTCAGACGCTGGCTTCAAAGGTGCTGGAACTGGTTCACGACAGCCTGTACAACAAGTACAAGGAGCGCGTAGGACAGGTTATCAGCGGTGAGGTTTATCAGGTATGGAAGCGCGAGGTGCTGCTCGTTGACGACGAGAACAACGAACTCATACTGCCAAAGGCAGAGCAGATTCCTAACGACAAATATCGCAAGGGCGAGACAGTACGCGCCGTGATTCACCAGGTAACAAACGACAATAACAATCCGAAGATTTACCTAAGTCGTACATCACCAGTATTCATGGAACGTCTGCTCGAGGCTGAGGTGCCCGAAATTGCCGACGGTCTTATCACCATCAAGAAGATAGCACGTATGCCTGGCGAGCGCGCAAAAATTGCCGTAGAGAGCTACGACGAGCGCATCGACCCAGTAGGAGCCTGCGTGGGTGTCAAGGGTAGTCGTGTACACGGAATAGTACGCGAGCTGAACGGCGAGAACATTGACGTCATCAACTACACCAGCAACACCAAACTGTTCATTCAGCGCGCACTGAGCCCTGCAAAGATTTCAAGTCTTACCATCGACGAGGAGAACAAGAAGGCAGAGGTTTATCTGCGTCCCGAGGAGGTTAGTCTCGCCATAGGTCGTGGTGGTCTGAACATCAAGCTGGCAAGTATGCTGACAGAATATACTATCGACGTATTCCGTGAGGTTGACGACAGCGAGGCTGACGAGGATATCTACCTGGACGAGTTCTCTGACGAGATTGACCAGTGGGTTATCGACGCCATCAAGTCTATCGGTCTTGACACCGCTAAACAGGTACTCAACGCTCCACGCGAGATGTTGGTAGAGAAGGCAGACCTCGAGGAAGAAACCGTAGATCACCTCTTGGAAGTCCTCAGGGCAGAGTTCGAATAAATAGTAAATAGTAAAATAGTAAATTACTAAATTACTAAATAAATAGTAAATAGTAAATAGTAAAATAGTAAATCAAATAGATGAGTATAAGGTTAAGTAAAGCAATCCGAGAACTGAACATCGGTCTCCAGACAGCAGTGGAGTATCTGGAGAAGAAGACGAAGCTTGGCGAGATTCGTGCTGACCTGAGTTTCAAACTCAGCGACGAGCAGTACGAAGCCCTGAAGAGTCAGTTCAGCAAGGACCAGGAGGTGCACAACCAAGCTGCCAACCTGTTCTTGAAGAAACCCAAGGAGAAGGAGAAGAAACGCGAAGAGCATACTCCTAAAGAGGAACAGGTCATTCACGTCGAAGTACGCCAGCAGTATAAGCCGCTTGGAAAAATAGACCTCGACCCGAAACCTGAAGAGCCTACACCCGCACCTACTCCGTCTCCTGAACCCGCTCAAAACACTGAGGAGAGTAAAGGAACTACTCCTGTTGTTGAAGAGACGGCAGAAGAAGTAGTAGAAGAGGTAGTAGAGAGCGCTGAAAGCCAAGAGCCTGTCGAAGAGCCTCAGGAAGAAGAGGAAGAGAAAGAACAGGCTGCTCCTTCGAACGACGGAGGACTCCACGTTCTTGGCAAAATAGACCTCGACTCGCTGAACCAGAGCACGCGTCCGAAGAAGAAGACTAAGGAAGAGCGTCGCAAGGAGCGCGAGGAGAAGTCTGCACAGCAGGGTGCCGAAAAGAAGAAACGTCAGCGCATTCGCAACGAACGCGTGGACATTGAGGCTGCAGGAAAACAACCTCAGCAGGGCAAGAACCACAATAACAATAATAACAACAACCAGCAGCAGGGCGGTTCTAACAAGAAGAAGAACAAGAAACGTCAGAAGTCGCTCGAGGTTAACGAAGAGGACGTAGCACGTCAGGTAAAGGAGACGCTGGCACGTCTTACCAGCAAGACCTCACAGAACAAGAAGGGCGCTAAGTATCGTAAGGAGAAGCGCGAAGCCGTACAGGAGCAGCTCGAGGCACAGTTGGCTGAGGAGCGCGCAGAGAGCAAGATACTGAAACTCACAGAGTTCGTTACCGTATCGGAACTTGCCACAATGATGAACGTCGGCGTAAACCAGGTCATAGGTACCTGCATGGCTATCGGCATCATGGTAAGTATCAACCAGCGACTCGACGCAGAGACTATAAACATCGTTGCCGAGGAGTTCGGCTTTAAGACGGAATATGTTAGCGCTGAGGTGCAGAACGCCATCACCGAAGAGGAAGACGACGAGACTGACCTCATACCACGCGCTCCTATAGTAACGGTGATGGGACACGTTGACCACGGTAAGACGTCGCTCCTTGACCACATCCGCAACACCAACGTCATAGCTGGTGAGGCAGGAGGTATCACACAGCACATCGGTGCTTACAACGTGAAACTGAAGGACGGTCGTCGCATAACCTTCCTTGACACCCCAGGTCACGAGGCGTTCACCGCTATGCGTGCCCGTGGAGCACAGGTTACCGATATCGCTATCATCATCATCGCTGCCGACGACTCCGTGATGCCTACCACAAAGGAGGCCATAGCTCACGCACAGGCAGCTAACGTTCCTATGGTATTCGCCATCAACAAGATTGATAAACCCGGTGCTAACCCCGACAAGATTCGTGAGGACCTCGCACAGATGAACCTCCTCGTAGAGGAATGGGGCGGTAAATACCAGTGTCAGGAGATTTCAGCGAAAAAGGGTATCGGCGTAGATGAGCTCCTCGAGAAGGTGCTCCTCGAGGCAGAGATGCTCGACCTAAAGGCTAATCCTAACCGCAAGGCAACGGGTAGCATCATCGAGAGCTCTCTCGACAAGGGTCGCGGATATGTCTCTACGGTCCTCGTGTCGAACGGAACACTGAAACAGGGCGACGTCGTCGTGGCAGGAACAAGCTACGGACGTATCAAGGCTATGTTCAACGAACGTAACCAGCGCATAGAGAGTGCAGGACCTGCAGACCCCGCAATAATACTCGGTCTTAATGGTGCTCCTACGGCAGGAGACTCCTTCCACATCATGGACACCGAACAGGAGGCACGCGACATCACCAACAAACGTGTACAGTTGCAACGCGAGCAGTCGCTGCGTACCACCAAGACACTCGGTCTTGACGAGCTGTCACACCGCTTCGCTCTTGGTGAGTTCCACGAGCTTAACATCATCGTTAAGGGTGATACCGACGGAAGTATCGAGGCATTGTCCGATTCGTTCATCAAACTCTCTACAGAGAAGGTTCAGGTGAATGTTATCTCTAAGGCAGTAGGACAAATCTCAGAGAACGACGTCATGCTGGCTTCCGCTTCTGAGGCTATCATCGTAGGCTTCCAGGTACGTCCTTCGTCAGACGCCCGCAAGCTTGCTGAGCGCGAAGGAGTCGAGATAAACACATACTCCATCATCTACGACGCTATCGACGACATCAAGTCCACCATGCAGGGTATGCTCGACAAGGTGAAGAAAGAAGTTGTCACCGGCGAGATAGAGGTAAAGCAGGTATTCAAGATTTCGAAGGTCGGCACCGTTGCCGGCGGTCTTGTCATCGACGGCAAGGTACACTCGAAAGACAAGGCACGCGTCGTACGCGACGGTATCGTGATACACACAGCAAACATCGACGCCCTGAAGCGTTACAAAGACGACGCCAAGGAGGTGGCAACGGGTCTTGAGTGTGGTATCAGCCTGGTGAACTTCAACGACATTCAAGTGGGCGACATCATCGAGACGTTCACCGAGATAGAAGTTGAACAGAAACTATAATAAAAAGGGGAGTAACGAATTGTTACTCCCCTTTTTTATGGTTTGTGGTTAGGAGGGATGTCACAGGGACAGATGGCAAATTTGTTTGAGAAAGATCAGTCTGTCATAGCCCACCACATAAATAATGCTCTCTCACATGAAATATTCCTCCAAAAGGAGTGATTTTCTCAGATTTTATGATTACCTTTGCCATGTCATTGATGATTTTGCTTGTCTTTAACGCGACACTAAGGTAAGTGAAAAATCTGACATGGCAAAATCCCGGGCAACTTTTTGTTGCTCAGGTACTTATAAAGAATGTTAAACTAAAGTACTGCGGAATTTAGGATGAAAACGAAACTAAAATCATTGCTACAGCAGTTATTGCAAAGCCCACGGCGCTTTCCTGTTGAGTTTGCCCTAGGAATAGTGTTCTTTGTCATAGCAGTGTGGGACAGTGAGTCATCGGCATGGAATGAGACATCGGCACGGATGGAGAGCGCAGTCAACAGTGATATACTTTGGTTGTTCGTTCCGTTGATGGTACTGACGTTCTGGCTCCATCGTGTTAATCGCTGGGCTTACTTCGCCTCGTTCTTCCTCTTCCTGCCACTGATAGCAATTGATCTAAAACCGTTCCTATGGACATACGGCTATGCGTTCACCTACGTTCTTGCGGGTATTCTGCTGGTAGTAGGTAATAGGAAGATGGAGAACCGCCCATTTGCAGCTCATGCCCTCCATGTGGTCACTCAGATGTTCTTCGGTCTGCTTATTACGGGTATCCTCAATATGGCAGTGATGGCCATTGTGGTCTCGTTCTTCTACATCTTCGGCATCGAGGAACCCAAACATCTCTATGAGCATATTATCCAATTCATATGGTTCGTACTGGCTCCGCAGGTCTGCTGTACACTGATACACCAGAACGAGGACGAGGTAGCCGAACCCTTCAAGGTGCTCAGACTTATCCTCAACTTCATCCTCTCACCAGCCGTTATCATCTACACTGTTATCCTCTATACCTATTTTATAAAGATAGTCTTCGAGTGGGACTTGCCCAAGGGCGGTGTAGCATGGATGGTGATGGGATTCGTCACGGTAGCATTGATAGGACGTGTGGCACAGTCTATTCTCAGCCAGCGATACTATGATTGGTTCTACAATCGCTTCACGCTGATAGCCATTCCTCCGCTTATCTTGTATTGGATAGGCTCCATTTATCGCATCCGTCTTTATAGCTTCACCGAGAGCCGTTTCTACTTGATGGTGGCTGGTGTGCTGATGACGGTCTTCGTGCTGATGTTATGGAAGAAACGTACACGTAAGTACCAACTTATGGCACTCATTTTTGGCGCAGCCATCATCCTCTTTACATACATCCCTGGCATTTCTGCCAAGAGCATCGGACTGAGTTGCCAGAAGCAGCGACTCACCCGACTCATCAGTGATCTGAAACTATCAGATGCAAAAACTGGAAAGTTAAGCGATGATATTGACATAAGGCGCATCAAGCAAGACAGTCTGTTGTGCGAACAGTACAAGGATTTCACAAGCGTAGTCAACTATGTCCGCAAAGAAATCGGAAACGACGAGTTCAAGAAGCAATTTGGTGAATGGTCTCACCCTGAATATGGTTTCAATTACAACAAGACTAAGGACCTGTATGATAATGGTAACTGGTATGAAAGACGGAAACCCGTTTATCTGGGTGAATACTGTATCATGCTTCCGGACAATCAATATACTTGTAATTTTGAAAATAAGAAAGTCATAGTCAAGAGCAATGACGTGGTGGTTCTTGAATATCCGATTAATTCCATCGTCAGGGAGGACACCATGCTTCTGCATCATCCAGACCAGCTGCTCACCTATCGCAACGACTCACTGATGCTGGTACTACAGGACATTTGCATCGAAGACACCATTGTTACAGATGTCAGGTGCTACTATTTCCAATTATTTAAAAAACAATAGTAATGTAACACTACTTAGAAAAAGCGGGACGGTTCTCGTGATACACTTTGAATCAGAAATCGACCGTCTCGTCTATCACCTCTACGAAGTAAAGCAGGTACCTGTCCCTGCGTTCTACTACCTGCACTCCCTACACCGTCAACACCTGACTGGTTATAATGGGTTAGTTATCAGTACATTATATTTTATTACAACCCATATTCACACTACACCTAAGCTACACCTAACCTACACCGGCGCATATAGTCCCGGATTTTTTATTTATATTCCGGAAATTTTGTCCGAAGCCTCCGGACAGAGTGTCCGACTACTCCGTGGTAAGTGTCCGACTACCCCGTGGTAAATGTCCGACTACTCCGTGGTAAATGTCCAACTACTCCGTGGTAAGTTAAAAACGTTTTCTTCATACCGGTGTAGTGTCGGTGTGGCGTCGAAGTAGGATGAGCACCTCATTTATTAATAGCATAACTTGTTGATAATCGAGTACTTACACGCAATTAGGTGTTGACGGTGTAGGGAGTGCAGCAATTTTTGTTTATTATATTGATGTACTTGTAATTTTGACGTGTAAGGGTGTAAGGGTGTTAAACCCCTGTGTTTATCGGGGTTTGAGGTGCACACCCTTACACCCTTTAAGGCAGAATTTCCAGTTAAACGTACGAGAATTAAAAAGCGGAGCTTTAGGGCTCCGCTTATTCTTTACTTTACATATTCTGCGAAATCTGTCAGTCGCATGTCGCCTTTACGAGCGAGGGTGTCGTGGAGTGCGAATGCTGCAGGCAGGTTATGACGTGTGTGTCCGCCAGTAGCTATCTTGAGGTAGTCCCAGAGCAGCTGTTTGTAGTCGGGGTGTGCACACTGTTCTATGATGTGGCGTGCACGTTCTGCAGGACTCTTGCCACGAAGGTCGGCAACACCTTGTTCTGTAACAATGATGTTTACGTCATGCTCTGAGTGGTCCTGATGGCTCACGAAGGGCACGATGCTTGAGATAAGACCGCCCTTAGCTGTTGAAGGACAGGTGAAGATGGAGAGGTAGGCGTTGCGCTCGAAGTCGCCAGAGCCACCGATACCGTTCATCATCTTAACGCCACTGATGTGGGTTGAGTTAGCATTACCGTAGAGGTCAACCTCAATAGCTGTGTTGATAGCTATAACACCTAATCGACGGATTATCTCGGGAGAGTTGGAAATCTCGCTCTGACGCAACGTCAGGTGGTTCTTGAAGTAGTCCATGTTGTCGTAAACCTGCATGAGACACTCGTTAGAAACGGTGAGTGAACATGCTGAAGCGTCCTTAACACGTCCGTTGAGCATCATGTCGATGACAGAGTTCTGGATAACCTCGGTGTAGATATTGAAGTCGGGGACGTGCTTGTCCTGACCGAGGGCACCAAGGATGGCGTTGGCTGTGCTGCCCACACCGCTCTGCAGAGGAAGGAACTCCTTGGGGATGCGTCCCTTGTGAAGCTCTTCAACGAGGAACTCTGCGGTGAGGAAACCAATCTTGTCGGTTACGGGGTCGTTGTCCTTAAAGGCACGAGCCTCATCGGGGATGTTACACTCTACAACGCCCACGAGCTTATCCTTAGGAATGACGACGTAAGGAACACCGATGCGGTCGCCTACGTGTTCGATAGGAATAGCCTTGCGGCAAGGAGGGTCGAGGGGTTCATAGACGTCGTGGATGTACTTGGCGTTGGGGTTATGGAACGAGTTGAGCTCCAGGATAACACGCTTTGCCAGACGTGCTGCTGTAGGAGCGATACCTCCTGCTGCTGTCAGGTAAACGTGGTATTCGTTGCCTGCATCCTCAATGTCACAAACTTCGAGGATAGCCCAATCTACATCGCCGTAGAACCCGTAGCGCAGCTCCTGAGCCATGTGGCTGAGATGGAGGTCGTTATATGGTATCTCGCCCATATTAACGTGCTTACGGAAGTCGGGGTTGGTAGTGTAGGGAGCACGGTACTTTATAGCCTGTGCTGCTGCCAGGTCACCGTCGGTAGATTGTCCTGTGGAGGCACCGGTGAAGATGCCTACCTTGAACTCGCGTCCTGACTCGTGTTCTTTAACTGCTATCTTTGCTAACTCTTTTGTTACTGCCTTAGCGACGCCAGCAGGCGTGAAGCCGCTGAGTGCCAGGTTCTCGTTGTGCTTTATCATTGCAGCTGCCTCAGCTGCGGTAATAATTGGATACATCTAATTTATTTACGATTTTACTATTTACGATTTACGATTTAATTATTTTACTGAGAAGTCGAAACCGAAGGGGTGTTCTTTGAAGGAGTCGCTGTTAAGACCGCCTTTGTAGAAGAACACATACTCGCCGGGCTCCAATCCCTTGGGGAAGGACACTTCGAAGGTGGAGTTGTTGATGTCGGTAATCTCGAAGTCAATGATGTTACGATTTGAAGCGTTAGTACCCTCGAAACCTGCGATGCTGTACGACATGTTCTGTGGGAACAGACGACGACCGCCCTTACCCTTCTTGTTGGGTTCCTTGACGTCCATCTTTATACACTGGAACTCGTTTGGCGACTCAATTGATGCCATAACAATCTGGTACCAGTTGTCGGCAGTCTTCTCGAAGCTGCGTGTCTGCTCCTTGGGGAAGTAGAAACGGAAGACGGGATAACGTCCATTCTGACCCGTCATCTGTATCTTTGACGTTGTGCCTGGGAGCATGAGTTTCTGGACGTCCTTACCCGTTGACATCATAAGGATGGCGCCTGCTGTGGTAGCGGCAGCAACACCGTCGGAAACCTTGTTGCCCGAAACGGCAGAGCCGACGAGCAGTGCACCAGCACCAGCGAGTGCGAGAGTTCCGAGATTCATGCTCTTTGATTCCTTCTCGAACTGAGTACGATAGACCTTCTTTGGTTTGCCGCCGTCAGAAGGGTTCCACCACATGATTCCCTCGTAGCCGAAGTCGGTCTTGGCAACCTTCTGAATATAAGTAGTAAGGTTTGCATCAGCACCAGCCGTCTTCAGCTGACGCATAAAGTCCAGACTATAGGTAATAGAGCGCTCAGTGCTGTTTTCAATTGCACCGATAATCTCTTCAGAAGAGAATCCCTCGGAGAGAAGCTGAAGAATAGTCTCGTTATTGATGGCGTCATTCTGTGCGTTGGCGCCAATGATATTTGCCATCAGAGCAAATACAAGCAGTAGTTTTTTCATAATCGTTTTCTTGAAGTTATAACTTTTCGGGGGCAAAGGTAATACTTTTAATTCATAATGCATAATTCATAATGCATAATTTTTTGCTTTTTGCTTTTTTACTTTTTTTCTTTTTACTACCTTTGCACGCAATTATGGTACTAAATTATATTTGGATAGCTTTTTTCATCATAGCATTTATCATTGCCCTGTTCCGTTTTATCGTTCTCGGAGACATGGAAGTTTTCCCTGCTATCATGAATTCTACCTTCGATTCGTCGAAGACCGCCTTTGAGATTTCGTTGGGACTGACGGGAGTCTTGTCCCTGTGGCTCGGCATCATGAAGATTGGCGAGAAGGGCGGCATTGTGAATGTGTTGGCTCGCGTGCTGACACCGCTGTTCTCGAAACTTTTCCCCGACATTCCCAAGGGGCATCCCGTGACGGGAAGTATCTTTATGAACATTGCGGCAAACATGTTAGGACTTGACAACGCTGCGACGCCACTTGGTCTGAAGGCTATGGAGCAGTTGCAGGAGTTGAATCCCAAGAAGGATACGGCGTCGAACCCGATGATTATGTTCCTTGTGCTCAACACGTCGGGACTGACACTTATTCCTGTGAGCATCATGGTATATAGGGCACAGATGGGTGCTGCACAGCCCAGCGACATCTTCGTGCCTATACTGTTGGCTACGTTTATATCGACCATCTCGGGTATTGTAATAACTAGTATTTACCAGCGCATAAACCTGTTTAACCGCACGTTGCTGTTAGGACTTGGAGGAGCGTGTCTTGTGGTGGCGAGTGTGATATGGGGTTTCTCGCAGATGAGCAAGGAGTCGATGAACGCCGTAAGCACTGTAGGTGCCAACTTCCTGCTGATGGGAATAATAGTAAGCTTCATCGTCTCCGGCATGCGCAAGAAGGTTAACGTCTATGACGCCTTCATAGAAGGTGCTAAGGCGGGTTTCGAGACCGCAGTACGCATAATACCATACCTCATAGCAATACTCGTGGGCATAGGAGTGTTCCGTGCCTCAGGGGCTATGGACACACTCATCAGCGGCATCAGCTGGACGGTAAGTGCGTTGGGAGGCGACACCGACTTTGTGGGAGCGCTGCCTACTGCACTCATGAAGCCCCTCTCGGGAAGTGGTGCCCGCGGACTTATGGTTGACGCAATGACGACATACGGTGCCGACTCCTTCGTGGGAAGGCTGTCGTGTGTGTTCCAGGGAAGTACCGACACTACGTTCTACATCCTCGCTGTGTATTTCGGTAGTGTGGGTGTCCGCTACACCCGTCATGCTGTGGCTTGCGGACTGCTTGCCGACCTTGCAGGAATCATTGCTGCGATAGGTATCTGTTACTTGTTCTTCTAAGAATATGGCAAATCTGAAATCACTTGCTAAGGATACAGCAATATACGGAATGTCGAGCATCGTAGGCAGATTTCTGAACTACCTGCTCGTACCGCTCTACACGCACTATATGCCCAAAGACTCGGGCGACTACGGCATCAGCACCAATGTGTATGCCTACACGGCACTCATACTGGTACTGCTCACCTTTGGTATGGAGACCACGCTGTTCCGTTTTGCCAACGATGAGAAGTATAAGTCGGACACCGTTTTCTCCACAGCATTCGCTACGGTGGGTTCACTGACAGCCGTCTTCCTGCTGCTTATATTCGGTTTTATAGACCCTATAAGCAGTGCGCTCGACTATGCTGCCCATCCGGAATACCTGACGATGATGGCTACCGTCGTAGCACTTGACGCCATCCAGGCGTTGCCCTTCAGTTATCTGAGATACCAGAAGCGTGCTATCCGCTTTGCGTCGCTGAAACTGCTGTACATCTTCCTCAACATCGGACTTAACCTGGTTTACTTCGTATGGTTGGGCAAGACATCGGTATTCTATGTGTTCTTCATCAACCTGCTGTGTACAAGTTTCATCACGCTGTTCTTTATTCCCGACCTGCTGCGCACCAGCTGGCATTTCGACGGCGCCCTGATGAAGAAGATGTTCAGCTACTCGTGGCCAATACTCATCCTTGGCATTGCCGGCATATTGAATCAGGTAGCCGACAAGATTATCTTCCCGTTGGTATATCCCGACAAGGCAGAAGCCAACGTGCAGCTTGGCGTCTATGGCAGTTGTGTAAAGATTGCAATGATTATGGCGCTGATAACCCAGGCATTCCGTTATGCCTATGAGCCTATAGTCTTTGCGAAGAACAAGGATGCCGACAAGACCGAGTACTACGCTGCGGCAATGAAGTACTTCCTCATCTTCACGCTGCTTGCCTTCCTGTGTGTTGTGGGATGGATGCCCCTTCTGCAATATATAATAGGTGAGGACTATCGTGAAGGACTGGGTGTAGTGCCTATCGTTATGGTTGCCGAGATTATGATGGGCGTTTATTTCAACCTGTCGTTCTGGTATAAACTCATCGACAAGACCATCTATGGTGCCTGGTTCTCGCTGGCGGGCTGTCTGGTGCTGTTTGCCGTAAACATCATCTTCATTCCGGAGTACGGCTACTGGGCTTGCGCCTGGGGTGGTGTTGCCGGCTACGGAACAGCTATGGTGCTGAGCTATTTCGTGGGACAGAAGAAGAACCCTATTCCCTACCCTATGAAGGACATAGCGATATACGTCCTCATGACGGCTATCCTTACAGCACTGATATACATTAACGAAGAACAATTCCAGTTAGGATTGGCATCGCTGATCTTTAACACTGTGTGCATAGCACTCTTCGCGCTGTACATCGTAAAGAAAGAAAAACTAATAAAAAAATAATATATGAAGAAGATTTTATTCCTTTTACCATTTTGCATCCTCACCCTCTTACCCGTACATGCCGACGAAGGTATGTGGACGCTATACAACCTGCCTCAGGCAGCCTACGAGCAGATGAAAGCGGAAGGTTTTCAGATGCCCTACGACGACCTGTACCTCAGCGATAACGCCATAAAGAACTGCGTAGTTAACTTTTCGGGCTACTGCTCGGGAGTGGTGGTATCGCCAGACGGATTGGTATTCACCAACCACCACTGTGGTTTCGAGGCTATAAGAAGTCATTCTACTGTGGAGCACGACTATATGCTCAACGGTTTCTATGCCAAGACGCTGGCTGACGAGCTTCCCAACAAGGGAATGTTTGTCAGTTTCATGGTGAGTCAGGAGGACATAACGGAGAAGTTGCTTGCAGCAGGACTGGAGTATATGAGCAACGAGCGCAAAGAGCTGTATCTTGACTCTATAGAGACGGCAATGTCGAAAGAGGTGCTCGAGAAAGACTCCACGCTGACGTTAGAGATAAAACCTTTCTACGAGGGTAACAAGTACTACGCTACCACCTATCGCGTGTTCAAAGACCTACGACTGGTGTTCACCATACCGAAGTCAATGGGTAAGTTTGGTGGCGACACAGACAACTGGATGTGGCCGCGACAGACATGCGACTTCTCAGTATTCCGCATCTATGCCGACCCAAAGACAAACGGTCCTGCAGCATACTCTGAGGACAACGTACCATACCACCCACAGTCGTGGGCAAAGGTGTCGATGGACGGCTACCAGCCTGACGACTTCTCTATGACCATAGGCTACCCTGGTTCTACGGAGCGCTATCTCTCGTCGTTCGGTATCAAGGAGATGCGCGACGCCGAGAACACCACACGTGTGCAGGTTCGCGGACTGAAACAGGACATCATGAAGCGCCACATGGATGCCAGCGAGGCAGTACGTATAAAGTACGACTCAAAGTATGCCTCTTCTGCCAACTACTGGAAGAACTCTATGGGTATGAACAAGTGTATTGACTCTGTAGGTATTGTACAACTTAAAGAGGAACACGAGAAGCGCATAAAGAAATATATGGACGAGACGGGCTACTACAAGGATAAGCTGGACTTCCAGAAACTTGAGGAGCTCTATGCAAAGCGCTTCGAGGACACACGTGCCTTCTACTACTTCTACGAGACCTTCGGAAGGACCAACGAACTGGTGTCGAGGTCTTTCAAGGCTAACACCGGCATGAAGTTAGAGGGCAACCCTAAAAAGCCAAAGAAACAGTATTTTGTATTCAAAGACAATAGCGACGAATGGGACGAGGCTCTCGATAAAGAGGTTCTTGCAGCACTGATGAAGAATTACCGCGAACACGTTAACGAGAAGTACCACCCGGACTTCTTCAAGACCGTTGACGAGAAGTTTAACGGCGACTTCACCGCTTACGTCAACGACCTCTACGCAAAGACTGACCTGCTTAAGAAGGACGAGAAGATTTATCCTGCCAGCAAGAAATACATGAAGGACCCAGCAGTACAGATGGGTATAGACCTGTTGGCTACGATGGGCGAGCTGACTGCTAATGTTGCTGAGGTCACCGACAGCATAGATACACAGGAGAAATACCTCTGTGCTGCCAAGATAAGAATGGAGCAGGACATGCCCCACTACTCTGACGCTAACTTTACTATGCGTCTGTCATACGGACAGGTGGGCGAATACCTTCTCAACGGACAGCCTTCAGGCTACTACACTACCGCTGAGAGTCTGGTGGAGAAGATGAAGATGGGCGACCGCATAGAAGACTATAAGGCAGAGCCTATCATGCAGGAGCTGCTGTCGAGCAAAGACTTCGGAAAATACCTCGACAAGAAGACAGGAAAGATGCAACTCTGTTTCCTCACCAACAACGACATCACCGGAGGTAACAGCGGCTCGCCGATGTTCAACGGCAAGGGCGAACTCATAGGACTCGCCTTCGACGGCAACTGGGACAGTCTCTCGAGCGACATCTTCTTCGACAGTCGTCTGGCACGCTGTATCGGTGTAGATATCCGCTTCGTCATCTTCATGATGGATCGCTGGGGACACGCCGACCGATTAGTAGAAGAAATATTTAAATAATGAATATATCTATATTCTGTAGCGCCAATAACAACATAGACCCCGATTTCTTCGTTGCGACGAAGGAATTGGGGACTTGGCTGGCGCAACAAAAGCATACCGTAGTGTTCGGGGGGTGCAACCTCGGACTGATGGAATGCGTGGCACGGGCGGCACACAATGCCGGAGGCCGTACCATGGGTATCATTCCACGTATCATAGAAGAGAACGGAAAACGTAGCCAGTTTGTTGACGAGGCTATATTTTGCGATAGCCTCAGCGAGCGAAAGGACCTTCTTCTGGAACATGGTGATGTTATCATAGCACTGCCAGGTGGCATAGGCACCCTCGACGAAGTGTTTACCGTCGCTGCCGCCTATACCATAGGCTATCACCATAAGCCCGTTATCATCTACAACATGAAGGGCTTCTGGGACTCGCTCATCGTTCTCCTCGACGACCTTGCCGCCAAGGGTGTTATCCGTGGCAACTGGCGCGACTATATCCGCATCGCCAATTCCTTAGACGAAATTAAATGTCTGTCAGCACCTTGACGTCGAGGTCTGCATCGCCGTTCTCGTCGGTATAGAGCACTGCCTTACCTTGGTTCTCGCCGGTTATTGGTACCCAGAATGTGTACATCTTACCATCAGCGGTCTTTCCCACGTATTTCTCCGACATATTTGCTGCTTCGAAGTGTACCGCCTCAAGATTCTGCACCTGTGCCTTGTACTGCTGTACGCCGCTCCAGTCGATGGTAACATACTCTGCCTGGTCCTTCGAAAGATCACAGACATAGAATCCCTGCTCGGTAGGTTCGTTGCAGGCGATACCGTCGACATATAAGCCGCTGTTTTCGTTATAGTGATCGGGCAGATAACGACTACTAATTCTCTTCTCATCAGGATAGAACGTATTTATAACTGCTTTCCAGTCGTTCTGATAGTCCTGAGTGAAGAAGGTAAAGGAAGTCTTATCGGTAGAGGCTCCAACACCGAAGAACTTATCGTCGTACCAGCCAACAGAGGTTTCAAGGCTTGCTACAGCATCACCAACTCTTGCCTCGTCGCCATTAACATTTACCCTGTAGAACCTCAGTATGTTGGCACCTGGATTAGCATCACCTCGATGATAGTTCTCCATTGCGTAGAGTGTTCCGTTTATAGAAAGCAGCGACCAATAGATATGGTCCACATCGTATGTGCCTACATTCAGTGGGACGAGTTTATTCGACGATGTGACAAATACATAGGGTGAGGGGAATTGCTTTGTCTCATTACCTTCGGTAACCACCTTCGTAACCACTACTCCAAGATTGTTGTTCTCGGCAGGAAGTATACTACATACGTCTTTAGACAGTGGAATAACCTCAGTACCCTTTACTGTCGTACCATTGAAGTCGAGACGTACCACACGTCCGTGGGGATAATTCCTCTTAAAGTATCCGCCCTCGCGTACATATACCTTGTTACTTGCAGAGTGAAGCCATCCGAAAAGCATCGACGGAGGATTGTATCCGTCACTCATATCCTTTGGCGCTCCGTCAGCAATCTCCCAAGTGAACATCACCCCGTCACTCTTGCGGATTATGTACTGTCCGCCATGGGTTGCACGGTGTGCTGTGTTGTACTCATCACGAATCTTGGTGAGCGCTTTCTTCACAGCATTATTCTCCATTGATTCATAACCTGGGATATAGAAGAAACAGTTGGCCAGCCACAGATAGTCATCTGCTATATCATATACGAAGTTCGGATGTATCTGCAAACTCGACTGTATCTGCTGCGTAAAGTACTCTTTCTGTTTCTTACCATCCTCGCCCTCGGTTGTTTCTACGAACTCTACCTCAAAGGTATAGTTCACCTCGATGAACTTACCGTCTGAAGAAACCTTATATAACACGTCCACTGTCTCTGCATCGCTATCGGTCATGTCGGCTCGCGAGCCCTTTGCCTTATTCGAAGAAGAGTTCTTGGATGCTACTGCCAGCGCCTTGGCACCGATGATAGAACCGCCCTTCACTGCGAGACTGGAAACAGTCAGACTGCTGCTACCGCCGCCACCGCCGCCGCCATTGTCGCTACTACTGTCGCTACACGAAGACATTGCAATAATCGTTATTGCTGAAACAAATAATGCAAGATACTTTTTCATAAGCATTTAATTATTAAGATAACATATTCGGGACAAAGATAAAGAGTTTTTTTATAAACACCAAATAATTGTTCGAAATTCAACATTATGTTACAAAAATAATATCGCCTCATTACCCATATTGAACAGAAGGTCGAGGATGCTGAGGTTTGGCAGGAAACCGTGGCGCTCACGGAACACCTGGTAATAAGGTTTTGTTGGGTGATGGGGGATGAGTGATGGGTTTTGGGTGATGGGTGATGGAGGGGTCTCTACAAAGTTCGGCTGGATATCAAGAAGTTCACACATCTTCTTCATGATATCCATATTGTAATCGAAAAGATATTCCCAACGATCTTCGTAAAAGAACGGACGTATGTCGTCCTCATAATATATAAAGAACGGACTATCGCCATAGGCTGTCTGCAGTGCGTGCCAGTGCTGCCGCTGCCAGTTGCCGTGTGAGGAGATGCGGATTTGGCTGATAGGTGATGGGTGCTGGGTGGGTGATGGATGTTCTATGGGAACAGTGAGTTTCTGAACACCATTGGGTGCCGCTATAAGACAGTGGTTGCGGACTGTCTGTTTCTGGTATGGTTCGTCAGGATTGATAAAAACGCCTTCGGACCTATACAGCTGTTGATACCACTGCACAGGTCCGAAAAATGTTGTATGAAGTGTCGTCACCATTATTTGATATTATCAACCCAACGGAACAGGCGATGCCAACGAATACCGCCGAAACCGCTGCGGTCGGGGTCTGACGACCACCAGATAAAGATAGGCTTTCCTACGATGTGGTCCTCTGGCACGAAGCCCCAATAGCGGGAGTCGGCAGAGTTATGACGGTTGTCGCCCATCATCCAGTAGTAGTCCATCTTAAAGGTGTACTTATTTGTCTGCTTGCCGTTGATAAATATCTTGCCGTCCTTCACCTCGAGGTCGTTGTTCTCGTAAACCTTGATAGGACGTTCGTAGATAGCAATATTATCGAGTGTCAGAGTGATGCTCTTACCCTTCTGGGGAATCCATACCGGTCCGTAGTTGTCGCGTGTCCAACCGAGATTACCATTAAGCGGATATATGTCGCTCTTCGTTGCCTCAGTGTTCAACGTTATCGACTCCACAAGGTCCTTGCGTGCTTTGAGCTCTTTGACAGCACGTTTTGTGAGTGGCATAAAACCGTTCTGGTTAAGACTTACAAGGTCCTCCATAGATATTCCCAACTCCTTCATCAGCTCATCGGGGATGTTTGCTTTGAGCTTCACGATGTAGGTATATTGCACATTATCGGGCTCCTTGTTAGCCTTGCCGTCGAGATAAACGATGCGGTCCTTTATCTGGAGTGTCTGTCCGGGAAGTCCCACACAACGCTTCACGTAGTTCTCGCGACGGTCTGCAGGACGTGTCATCACCTCGCCGTAGATAGATTCGTTGTTCTTTATATACTGACGACCTGCATCATAAACAAACTTATAGTAGTTCCATCGCTGCTGGGCATTTAACGAATCTACATTAGGGGCATTCTCTATCAGCTGACTACCGAAGGAGTAGCACATCTGATAGTAGTCGGCAGCCTGATACTGTATATTGCTTACGAGGGTGTCGCCAGCAGGATAGTTGAACACCACGATGTCGTTGAGTTCTACCTTACCCAGTCCTTTGACACGACGGTACTCCCAGTGAGGCCACTCTATGTACGACTTACACTCAAAGACAGGCAGTGTGTGTTGCGTAAGAGGCATTGTCAACGGAGTCTCGGGTATTCTGGGTCCATAGGACACCTTAGACACGAAGAGATAGTCGCCCGTGAGCAGTGATTTCTCTAACGAACTTGAGGGGATGACGTAGTTCTGGAAGAAGAAGAGGTTAATAAAATATACTGCTACGAGAGCGAAGACGAGGGCATCGACCCACGACATTATCCACTTTACTGGTCCTTCGGACTCCTTCCACCACTGCCAACGAATCTTCTTAGTGATGTAAACGTCGAAGATAAACGGTACTACCAAAAGTCCCCACCAGCTCTTTACCCAATAGAGAAAAGCTAAATAGAGTATTAGTGCTACTATAAATTTTACCCACTGCAGACGCGGGTTGGTTTCTTTCTTTTTTGTTTTCATTTGTCTTGAACTCCTTACACTCCTTGAACTCCTTGTTTACTTGTCTCCCTGTCTCCTAAAATTTAAACATATCGGAAATGGTGAGCAATCCTTGATGCTCTTTGGTATATTCAGCAGCCAGCACCGCACCTAAGGCGAAGCCCTTGCGCGAGTGAGCATCATGGGTGATGGTAATGAGGTCGGCATCGCTGTCGTAACGTATGGTGTGTATGCCTGGCACCTCACCGCGACGGATATGGTCTATGCGCAACATCTTCGGGTCGGTAGTATCTTCTGCCCATGCTTCTTTGCGCTCTACGTTCTCTACTATTTCTTCTGCCAGAGTGATAGCAGTACCGCTGGGGTGGTCGAGTTTATGAACGTGGTGCGTCTCTTCCATCTCCACATCATACTGCGGGAACTGGTTCATTATCTTTGCTAAATAGCGATTAACTGCAGAGAATATAGCAACACCGATAGAAAAGTTTGATGCCCAGAACAGCGTCTTGCCGTCGGCACAAGCCTTACGCACTTCGTCACCATGTTCCTTCATCCATCCTGTGGAACCGCTGACTACTTTCACTCCTTTTGCCCACGCCTTAAGATAATTGCCGTAAGCTGCCTGAGGAGCAGTAAACTCTATGGCCACATCAGCGGATGCGAACTCCTTGCTATCAAAGTCTTCCTGGTTGTTTACGTCAATGATACTTACTATTTCGTGTCCTCTGTCGAGAGCAATCTGCTCTATCATGTGACCCATCTTACCGTATCCAATAAGTGCTATCTTCATACCTATGATATTAAAACGGGGGCAAAGTTACAAAAAATTATGCATTATGAATTATAAATTATGAATTATTTTGTACCTTTGCCAAAACTATGGAACAACTACTTCATTACGTATGGCGTCATAAGATGTTTCCCCTACAGGAAATGCACACCACCGACGGCAAGTTGGTGGAGGTGATAGACCCTGGTCTGCACAACCGCAATGCAGGACCTGACTTCTTTAACGCTAAGGTGAAGATTGACGGTACACTGTGGGTGGGGAACGTGGAGATTCACGATCGTTCCCACGACTGGTATGTACACGGACACGACCACGACTCGGCATACAATAATGTAGTACTCCATGTGGCTGGAGTTGTTGACGACAACGTCATCACCTCCGACGGTAAATTCCTACCACAACTGCAATTGGACGTCCCTAAGGAGATTAACGACCACTATAAGGAACTCCTTGAAACAGACCAGTATCCTCCGTGCTACAAGATTATCCCCGACCTTACGAAACTTACTATCCACTCGTGGATGTCGGCATTACAGACAGAACGCCTGGAGCAGAAGACAGAGGCTATAAAGGCACGCGTAGATCGTAACAACGGCTCGTGGGAAAATGGTTATTTCACCACACTTGCACGCAACTACGGCTTCGGCATAAACGGTGATGCCTTCGAGATGTGGGCAAACACGCTGCCGCTAAAGGCTGTTGACCACCATCGTGACGACGTCTTCCAGATAGAGGCTATATTTATGGGACAGGCAGGACTGCTGGAACTGAACACTATACCGTCACAGTACCAAAGGGATGCCCTTAACGAGGGTTACTTTGCTAAACTGCGCAACGAATACCAGTATCTTGCACATAAGTTCTCCATGAAACCTATGGATGCTACTATGTGGCGATTCCTGAGACTGCGTCCACAGAATTTCCCTCATATTCGTATATCGCAGTTAGCAAACCTGTATTACAGCCGACGCGCAGGACTAAGCAGTCTTGTAGAGTGTACCACAATAGAACAACTCAAGGCGGTGCTTGCCACATCGGTGACACCTTACTGGGAAACTCACTATACCTTCGGCTCCACAAGTTGCAGGAACGACAAAAATCTGTCACCAGCATCACTAAACCTACTGATGATAAATACCGCTATTCCTATGCTCTTCGCATACGGAAAACATAAGTCTGACGAGGCTCTCTGCGACCGTGCCTTCGACCTGTTGGAGCAGCTTAAAGCAGAGAACAACCACATAACCCGATTGTGGCAACAATGTGGACTGATAGCACAGAATGCTGGCGACAGTCAGGCATTGATACAACTGAAAAAGGAATACTGCGACAAGAAGGACTGTCTGAGATGTCGCATTGGATTTGAATATTTAAAACGCCCATAAAAATGAAATACTGCTACGAAACCCGAATGGAAGTGCGCGACTACGAGTGCGACATTGAAGGAATAGTTAACAATGCTAACTACCTGCACTATATGGAACATACGCGTCACCTCTTCCTTAAAGAGTGTGGACTAAGTTTTGCTGATATGCACGCAAAAGGTGTTGACGCCGTTGTGGCACGAATGAACCTGCAGTTTAAGACTCCTCTGCGTTGCGACGACGAGTTTATCTCGCGACTGGCTCTCAAGAAGGATGGCATACGGTATGTTTTCTATCAGGACATATATCGTGCCAGCGATGAGCAGCTGTGTTTTAAAGGCGTTGCAGAACTGGTGAGTATTGTCAACGGACGTCTGGCGAACAGTCCTGACTACGACAAGGCTTTCGAGAAGTGGATAACGAAAGAATGATGAACGACGAAGAGATATTCTATAGCATTGCGCTGACACGCATGACAGGTTTTAACTTGCCTGTGGCTCTGCAGCTGTACCACACATTGGGGAGCAGCAAGGAGGTCTATGAGCATCGGGATAATATCGGTGATGTAATGCCTGACAGCTCCCAACATCTTCGTGAGACAATACGTAACTGGGACGAAGCACTGAAACGGGCGGCAGTAGAGATGGAGTTCATTAAGAAGGGCAACATCAAAGCTATCACCATTCAGGATGCCGACTACCCGGAACGACTTCGAGAATGTCCTGATGCACCTATCATACTGTACTACAAAGGTACTGCTGACCTGAATCAGCAACATGTTATAGACATAGTAGGAACACGACGCTGCACGGCTTACGGACAAGACCTCATACGTCGGTTTATCAGCGACTTGCGCACTATGTGTCCTAATGTACTCATCGTCAGCGGACTGGCATACGGCATAGACATCTGTGCACATAACAATGCTTTGGAATATGGTTACGAGACGGTGGGAGTACTTGCTCACGGACTCGACCAGATATACCCTCCACGACATCGCAGTACTGCAGTAGAAATGGTGAAACGCGGTGGACTGTTAACAGAGTATATGAGTCAGACTGAGGCGCTGCCAAATAATTTCCGACAGCGTAACCGCATCGCGGCAGGCATCAGCGACGCAACGATACTTGTGGAGAGTGCATACAAAGGCGGTGGACTGATTACCTGCCGAATAGCACAGGAGTACGGACGCGACGTCTTCGCATTCCCAGGACGTATTGGCGACCAATTCTCAGAAGGGTGCAATAATATGATTCGTAACAATACGGCGGCACTCATAACGTCGGCAGCCGACTTCGTGGAAAGCATGGGATGGCAGACCGACAGCATACTACGAAAAGCGCAACAGCAGGGTATAGAACGACAGATGTTTCCTGACCTTACCGACGAAGAACAGAGCGTCGTAAATACTCTCGTAGAGACCAACGACCTGCAGATAAATATGATGACCGTAAAGACGAACATACCCATAGGCAGACTCACAGCCATACTCTTCTCGTTGGAGATGAAAGGTGTGGTAAAGACTCTCGCCGGTGGCACCTATCACCTAATTATGTAACCTCTCAAGCTCTCAAGATATATGAAAATAGGATCCATAGAATTCGGACCTCAACCGGTGTTCCTCGCACCAATGGAAGACGTTACAGACATTGGTTTCCGTATGCTCTGTAAGCGTTTCGGCGCCTCTATGGTATATACCGAATTTGTATCCGCAGAAGCTTTAGTGCGCTCCGTCAACAGCACGGTGAAGAAACTCACCATAGCCGACGAGGAACGTCCTGTGGGCATACAAATATACGGACGCGACGTACCACAGATGGTGGAAGCGGCACGCATAGTGGAGAGCGAGGCGCATCCAGACGTCATAGACCTTAACTTCGGCTGTCCCGTGAAGAAGGTTGCAGGCAAAGGTGCTGGAGCAGGAATGTTACAAAACATACCGCTGCTTTTGGACATTACCCGCGAAGTGGTAAAGGCGGTAAACACCCCTGTAACGGTGAAGACTCGTCTGGGGTGGAACCAACAACAACTCGTTATCACCACTCTTGCGGAACAACTGCAGGACTGCGGCATCAAAGCACTCACCATACACGGACGCACACGTGCCCAGATGTACACAGGAGAAGCTGACTGGACTCTCATAGGAGAGGTAAAACGCAACCCGCGAATAACGATACCTATAATAGGTAATGGAGACATTACCACACCCGAAGAGACTAAGATGGCGTTTGAACGATATGGTGTCGATGCTGTTATGATTGGACGTGCCACCTTCGGACGTCCCTGGATATTCAAGGAGATTCGTGACTATCTCACCCCTCACGCCTCGAACCTCGCACCCAGCCCCTTAACCCTTGACCAGAAAATAGACATCCTCAAAGAGCAACTCCTCATTAACATAGAGCGAATAGATGAGTATAGAGGAATACTCCACACTCGTCGTCACCTCGCAAATAGTCCTATCTTCAAGGGCATACCAAACTTCCGACAGACGCGCATTGCTATGCTTCGTGCTGAAACGGCAGAAGAACTTATAGGCATCCTCGAGGACTGCCGCAAATTGCTTAAAACCCAAATAACCATATAAAACAATGAGTAAATTAATTATTAATTCTTACGACGAATTCGCATCACATCTTGGTGAAGAACTCGGACACTCCGACTGGCTTCAAGTGGACCAGGAACGTATTAATCTTTTTGCTGACGCAACACTCGATCATCAATGGATTCATGTTGACGTAGAGCGTGCCAAGCGAGAGAGTCAGTACCAGAGCACCATTGCTCACGGATACCTCACACTATCGCTACTCCCTTATATGTGGGACCAGATTATTGAGGTTAACAATATCAAGATGCTCGTAAACTATGGTATGGACAAGATGCGCTTCGGACAGCCCGTAATCACAGGCAGTCGCATACGTCTTGTCACCAAGCTCCACAACATCCAGAATCTTCGTGGAATATGCAAGGCAGAGATAGAATTCCATATTGAGATTGAAGGACAGCGCAAGCCCGCTCTCGAAGGCATTGCATCGTTCTTATATTATTTCAATTAAAATGATTTTTCAACGTGCCCAACTATTGTTAGGCGAAGAACACCTACAACGCCTCAACACCATCAACGTCATTATCTTTGGCGTTGGCGGTGTGGGCTCGTGGTGTGCAGAGGCACTTGTGCGTACAGGCATCACCCACCTCACTATTGTAGATATGGATATTGTGGCGGAATCAAATGTTAACCGTCAGTTAATGGCAACCACAAAGACTATAGGAAAGGTGAAGGTGAAAGCCTTAAAACAAAGACTACAGGAGATAAATCCTGATGCCGATATTACGGATATCGAAGCACGCTTTTGCGAAGATACTGCCAAAGATTTCCGTCTCGAGGACTACGATGTCATCGTTGATGCTATAGACTCTCTTGACGACAAGCGACTACTTATAGAGTATGCCTGCAATACCAGCGCGCGCTTCTACTCCTCTATGGGTGCTGCCCTAAAGGTGGACCCCACCATGATTCGTGTTGCCGAGTTCTGGAAGGTAAAGGGCTGTCCTCTTGCCCGTGCCCTCCGTCAGCATTTCAAGAAACTCGGTCGTCGTCCTGCACGCAAGTTCCTTTGCGTGTATAGCGAGGAGCATCGTGATGCCACCAACGGCAAAGGGTCGATAGTGCAAATCACTGGTATCTTCGGTTTCACCCTTGCCGGACTGATTGTCAACGAAACAAAATAAAACTGGTTCCGTTTAATTTTTCTTCTTTACACGCTTTGACATTCCTATTGAGCGTGTAGGACACACCAATCTACACAGATGGCAACCAACACACATTGAGCCATTAAGCTTGGGTTGACGTGTTTTAAAATCAAACTCTATTGCCTGATGACCTCCGTCCATACACGAGGTGTAGCAGCGTCCACAGCCGATACAGGTATCGTGGTTGAACTTGGGATAAACAATAGTTTCGCGATCAAGATCATGTGACTGTACGATGGATGAGAGTTTCTCGCCCACGAGACTCTCAATACTCTCTACTCCTCGCTCTGCCATATAGTTCAGTGTACCAAGAAGAAGGTCATCAATGATACGATAACCATACTCCATTACTGCTGTACATACCTGTACGTTATGACAACCCATCTGGATAAAGTCCATAGCATCGCGCCAGGTTGTTATACCGCCTATTCCGCTGAACTCTACACGTCTCCACTGCGAACCACCGAGGATGCTGTCTGATGCCATCTCGTGAATATATCGCAGAGCGATAGGCTTTACGGCACGACCCGAATAGCCTGAGACGGTAAACTTATCGTTTACGGTAGCATTGGGCGACATAGTGATACTCTTTATGGTGTTGATAGCAGAGATGGCATCGGCACCTGCGAGGTAGGCAGACATTCCCGGCTGTCGCATATGGGTGATGTTTGGTGTCATCTTGGGAATAATGGGGATGTTTACTGCCTGCTTTACATAAGTAGTATATATAGCTATGAGTTCCGAATTCTGTCCTATATCACTACCCAAGCCAGCCACACGCATCTGTGGACAAGAGAAGTTCAGTTCGACAGCATCACAGCCAACGTCCTCAGCCATTCGTGCCAGTTCTGCCCATTCTTCTTCATATTGTCCCATGATGGAAGCTATGACCATTTTTGTGGGATAGTTCTTTTTCAGCTGACGTAGAATCTCAAAGTCTTTCTCATAGGGATTCTCACTAAGTTGTTCCATATTACGGAAACCGGCAAAAGGACTTCTGGCACTCTTCTCTCCATAGGAAGAAGAAAGAGGAGATGCAGCATCAAAGCGCGGTGACACCTCACGGATTTCCTGCTTGCAGATAGTCTTGTAGAATACTCCTGCCCAGCCTGCGTCGAATGCGCGTGATATCATGTCGTAGTTGGTGCATACGGCAGAAGAGGCGAGAAAGAATGGATTCTCGCAAGAGAAACCGCAGAATTTTATTGCTAAAGAGTTGGTATCAGGTATTGGATGAGGGGTAACAGGTGATAGCTGTGAAAGTATTTCGCGAATTCTTATTGGGCGGTCATAGTGAATACAAGCCTCTTCGGCACGTTGTAGTTCTTCGTCATTACACTTTACAACCCACTGTTTTGCCAATGCTTCGTTGTCAAAGAGAATAGCACGGATAGCACGAGCGGGATCGCCATTAGTACAAACTTTGGTGCATGGGGCGTCGGCACATAGCAGACAGCGAGCTGCTTCTTCGTGAATGTGGATCATAGCCTTTAGGTGTTAGGTAATTGGTTAAGGGTGATAGGTAATAGCGATTAGTGCTATTTTATGTACTGCATTATGATGTCGGCAAGTTCTTCTTCCGTCTTACCATCGACACGCAGCACAAGATCATAGTTGCGAGTATCGTAGCGTGAGGTACCCGTGTACTTGTTAACATAGTTCTCACGCATCTTGTCAACATGCTCTATTATATCACGTGCCTTCTCAGGGGTGATATTACGCTTGCTTGCCACACGAGCCACACGGCTCTCCATAGAGGCTTGAATGAGTATGCTGAGATGGTTTGGATGCTCACGGAAAACATAGAAACCACATCGTCCTGCAATAACACACGACTCATCAGCAGCAATACCACGCAACACTTCCTGTTCAGTAGCAAATATTTCGTCGGTAGATAGAGCGTCAGGTAGTTTCTCGGCATCAATATGATAATTGCTGTACTGCTTAGCATTCAGCTCTGCACCGATATTCATTGCTCGTTTGAAGTCGGCCCACCACGAATGGCTACGTCCTTTCATGCGCTCTATCTCGTCGGTGGTAAGACCATACTTTTCCTCTAAGGCATTGATGAGTGCTTTGTCGTAGAACGGCACGCCAAGTCGTTCGGCAATAAGACGTCCTATTGTGCGACCTCCGCTTCCGAGTTCACGGTTTAGGGTAATGACGAATTTTTCGTTTTTGTTCATTGCTTCAGTTGTTTTACAGGAAAGGTGAAATAAGTGTCGGGGAAGGGTTCGTTTTTCAGGGTGAAGTGCCACCATTCTGTAGGGAAGGGGTTAAATCCGTGAGCTATCATAGCACGACGGAGAATCATACGATTTTCGAACTGCTCCTTGGTGATGCTACGTCCCTTAGGTGACTTAGAGTTGTCACCGGTATATTCTCCCGTTTCAGGATTTCCACAAAAGTCTGGGTGACTCTCTGGACCAAACCAGTCGAAGGTACCACCCATATCAACCTCTTTCTCGGTATTCATGTCAAAGAGCGTCATGTCGATAGTGCTTCCACGGGTGTGTCCGCTCCTCTCGCAGATATATTCCTGAGGGAATAACACCTTCTTTTCAAGGTCGGGATAGAAGTATTGTTTCATCTCTGTGGCATTAAGATCCTTTGCCCAGCGCATAAAGTGGTCAACAGCCTTCTGAGGGCGATAAGCATCGTAAATCTTAAGTCGGTAACCTTTGGTACGCATTTCTTCACTAACCTCCTTGAGTGCCTTTGCTGCCTCTTTGGTGAGCAATGCTGTAGGTTCTTCATAACCATCGATACGAGCACCAACAAAGTTATATGTTCCGAAGTAGCGTATCTCCAAGATAACGTCTGGAACAACATCTGTGATAGTCACGAAGTTACTCTCGGGTGATGGCTGCTGGTCGTTGGTACATGCACAACAAATGACGAGAGTCAGTTGTAACAACAAAAGATTTATCTTTTTCATATAGAATGGTGTTGAGTTACCTTATCTCAAAAAAGTTGTAAAACCCAGTCATCAAGAACACACTCTTTATTTCTTCGTTGATGTGTTCAATAATCATCTTGCCACCTTTTTCGGAAGATTCCTTGCGAATAGTTAACAGCAGTCGTAAACCAGAACTACTGATATACGACAGGTCTTTGCAATCAAGAATTATCTCTTTGTCGGCATTCTCCAACAGAGGAACAATCTCACTTCGTGCTTCTACTGATGTGGGAGTATCTAAACGGCCACTTACTGTGGCATACATACCGCCGTCTCTTTCTTTTATATCAAATATCATATCTATATTTTTTATTTAAACTTCTTTCTTAATGTGAGGATATTCCTGCCCTCTACGCGTTCGTAGGTCACGGTGTCCATAATCTGTCTTACCAGGAAGATACCAAGACCACCGATAGGACGTTTTTCTGCTGGCAGATTGATGTCAACATTCTTCTGTTTCGTGGGGTCAAATGGTTTTCCTGCATCGCTGATGACAAACTGCATGAAGTCGCCATCAACAGTAGATACTATATTCACAGTACCTGAAGTACCTTTAGGATAAGCATATTCCATAACGTTGACCACAGACTCTTCAAGAGCAAGGTCAAGACTGGACATCAGCGTTGCGTCAAGTTCTACCTTATCAGCAAATTCAACGAGGAACTCGTGGAGCTTGGGAATAGCCGATATGTCGTTGACAAGGGTTAGTGAATGGTGGAAATCAACCTTCTTTGGATTATACAGTATCGCCATCATTGTGAGGTCATCACTTTGCTCAGCTTCACCTACAAATGTACGCACCTCATCCGTCATCTTGTCAATGAGCATATGTGGAGTCATAACTCTTTCAGTACATGCTGCTTTTGCTATCCTTACAATTCTTTCTTCACCGAACTGTTCATGAACAACATTCTCTGCCTCCGTCAGTCCATCGGTGTAAATAAAGATAGTTGTCTCGCTGTCTATGGTTGTCTCCTGACGAGTGAAGTCCCATCCATACATAATACCGGCGGGGAGGTTGCTATCGACAGGCAACATTCCCACGCGACGACCATTCTTCGAGATAAGCATAGGAGCATCGTGACCGGCATTACAATATGTCATAAAGCCTGTTTTCAGGTCTATAACACCAACAAAGAGTGTCACGAACATATTCATCTCGTTATCTTCTGCGATGGTATTGCTGAGCTGTCTTACTATTTGTTCTGGCTCAGAAACATGTGCAGAGATAGTGCGGAAAAGGGCACGTGTTACGGCCATCACCAATGATGCAGGCACACCCTTACCGCTAACATCGCCCACACAGTAGAAAAGTTTCTCGTCACGGATGTAAAAGTCATACAGGTCACCACCCACCGCCTTTGCGGGAGTTAGTTGTCCATAGATGGTTATCTCATCACGATCAGGATAAGGCGGGAAGGTTTTGGGCAACATTGACTTCTGTATTTCACTAGCAATACGTAACTCGCTACCTATTCTTTCCTTCTCTGTATTTATCTCCTGCAAGTGCTTAGCGCTTCGTGCTGCACGCCATATTATGAAACCCATAAGAGCCAATCCCACAAGCATCAGAATAAAAAGACTTAGAGCGACGCGTATAAGACTGGAATAAAGTTCCTTTTCAGGATATACTACAGCCATTGACCATCCTGTTTCTTTGTCCATTTGGGCATAGAATACAAGGTCTGTCTCACCCTGTGCATTACGTATTTCGGCATTTCCACTCTTTCCGGCAAGCATTTCGCGGTTAACACGTATTGCAACAGTATCATCAAGGTCTGATGTTACTTGTGCTATATTCTTGCGCATAACAAAATTATCTACAGGACAGACAATTATCCGTCCAACACGAGACAGCAAAATGTTATACGATGAAGGATATACATGATGAGAATTGACAAGTTTGGAGAGCCACTCAAGCGACACGTCAGCGGTAAAGATAGCTATGCACCTTCCTGCCGCATTGTGAATAGGCAGACTATAGGTGGACATAAGCATCTCACCACCACCTTCGTCGTAATAGGGCTCACTCCAATGACCGCGTCCTGACTTCATCGGTACCGTGTACCACTCCATATTGTGATAGTCGTACGTGTCGGTACCGAGTTGTTTACTCAGAATAGAACTTCCATGCTTATAGCTATATGGAGAGAACTGACGACCTTTTTGTTTATAGTAATAAGGCTCAAAGGCAATGGCGCTACCGACGATATATTCATTGTCAGCCAACAACTTGCGTGTTATCCCCACCATAGAGTCTGGCTGAGAAAGTCGCTGTTCTACCGCCCAAGCCATATTATCGACGGCCACCTCAACGACATTCATCACGTTGCGTATCTCAAGACTCTTTGACTTAAGTTCTGCCTGGGCACTACTCTCAACACCCTCACTAATACCTTTCTGGGCAAAATAATACTGCACGCCACTGGTTATCTCTACCAGTATTGCTGCCGTCACAATGATAGCGAAACTCGTTCTTGAGCGTAGTGACTGAGGGACTGCTTTCTTTACGATACTCTTCATGCTTTGGTACCAAATACTTTATCAACTAACATACGAAATTCCTTGTACGCCTCCGTTTCGGAGAGATCGCTCAAGGCATCTGCCAACGCACTATAGCGCCATGCGTGGCTTTCATAATCTTTCACAGTGAAACGATTCCACAACTCGTTGCCAAGTACGGCATAGTCCTGAGCTATGGTTCGCATATTCGAGAGTTTGTCACCAAGGGCAACAATCTTCATGTCGCGACTGGCGTTTTTCAACCTGTCAAGGGCTATCTGCTTGCGTTGTCTCCATGACTCAACCTTAGAGGCGTCAATCTTAACATCGCTCTCAGCATCAACCAAACGGGCTACACGCTCACCAAACTCCTTGCGGAGCTCATCAACGGTAGCAGGAGTATCCTCAACAACATCGTGCAGAACAGCTGCTGCCAAGAGTTCTTGGTCGTTGGTCATAGTAGCTACAATGCTTACCGCCTCCAAAGGATGAACTATATAAGGAAAGCCCTTACCCCTGCGCTCCACACCCTGATGAGCATGGACGGCATAGATGATAGCACGGTCGAGCAACGATGTGTCAATTTTCCGTTTCATGTGGCAAAAGTACAAAATAAATTTGATTTCATAATGCATAATTCATAATAATTTTGTACTTTTGCATTATGGAAGATACTTTTGACATAAGACAAGAGACTCTTTCCTCGAAGGAAAAAGACTTTGAGAATGCTCTGCGACCACTAAGATTCGACGACTTCAGTGGACAGAAAAAAGTGGTAGAGAACCTCGAGGTCTTCGTGGAGGCAGCGAAATATCGCGGCGAACCTCTCGACCACACGTTGCTACACGGTCCTCCAGGATTGGGAAAGACTACACTATCGAATATCATAGCCAATGAACTCGGTGTTGGTTTCAAACTTACCAGCGGTCCTGTGCTTGACAAGCCAGGAGACCTGGCTGGCATACTTACATCATTGGAGCCCAACGATGTGCTGTTCATTGATGAGATACACCGACTGTCGCCAATTGTGGAGGAATACCTGTACTCCGCAATGGAGGACTATCGCATAGACATTATGATAGACAAAGGTCCTTCAGCGCGTTCCATACAGATAGATCTTAACCCATTTACTCTCGTTGGTGCTACGACACGTAGCGGACTTCTTACTGCTCCTCTGCGTGCACGCTTTGGCATTAACATGCATCTGGAGTACTACGAGCCTGACACGCTGACAAAAATCATCAAGCGCTCAGCAAGTATTCTGCAAGTGCCCATCGACAACGATGCTGCCATAGAGATTGCTCGTCGTTCACGAGGAACGCCCCGTATTGCTAATGCCCTGCTACGTCGTGTACGCGACTTCGCACAGGTGAAGGGCACAGGACGCATAGACACGAAGATAGCACGTATGGCATTAACGGCGCTTAACATAGACCAGTACGGTCTTGACGAGATTGATAATAAGATTCTGCTCACCATCATCGACAAATTCCGTGGCGGTCCTGTAGGCATCTCTACCATAGCAACAGCGATCGGTGAAGATTCAGGAACCATAGAGGAAGTCTATGAACCTTTCCTCATCATGGAAGGTTTTGTAAAACGTACTCCACGCGGACGAATGGTAACAGAACTCGCTTATCAGCATTTCGGCAGAAATCCGTATCAGGGAAACATCATGTCACCAAACCTCTTTGATCAATAAATCAATAACATCACCCATGAAAATAGGAATATTCGTAGGTAGTTTCGATCCGTACACCATAGGTCATCACTCAATAGTTAAACGTGCTCTACCACTCTTCGACCGCATCGTTATAGGTGTCGGTGTCAATGAGCGTAAGAAGTATATGCAGAGTGCCGAGGTAAGACTGCAAAAGATTAAAGATGTATATATTAACGAACCGAAGGTGGCGGTAAAGACATACAGCGATCTCACCATAGACTTTGCTCATCGTGAGATGGCAGACTATATCATCAAGGGTGTACGTTCGGTGAAGGACTTTGAATATGAGCGTGAGCAGGCCGACATAAATCGTAAGATAGGAGGTGTTGAGACCATACTACTCTATGCTGAACCGCAATACGAAAGCATCAGCAGCTCACTGGTTAGAGAACTAATACACTTCGGTAAGGACGTAAAACAATTTCTGCCATGATAACATACAACAGCGAAGGAGTACAACTACCCAAGATACGTAAACGCGACACTACAGCATGGATTCGTCGCGTGGCTGCAACATACGGAAAGAAAGTAGGTGAAGTGGGGTATATGTTCGTTGACGACGAGAAAATCCTCGAGGTGAACCGTGAATACCTCGGACATGACTACTACACCGACATCATAACTTTCGATTACTGCGAGGGGAATACCCTGAATGGTGACCTCGTAATATCTCTCGACACCATAAAAACTAACGCGGAGAAATTCCACAAGGAGTATGATGAGGAACTACACCGCGTCATTATTCATGGTATCCTCCACCTCTGCGGCATCAACGACAAAGGTCCTGGAGAGCGCGAGATAATGGAGACCGCCGAAAACAAAGCGCTGGCGCTACTGAAGGAGTAGCAGGGCACGCTTTACAATATCACTCGACTCATTAAATATCCTGAAGTACTCGTTCATGTCCCATAGGTCGCGGGCAATGAGCGCTTTCAGTTGTACGCGCAGATACGGTATCGTGCGCTCTAACTCGTCACTATCCTTAGGCTTTACGTTTTTCTTCTCGCCTTCCTGTACAATAGCATCTATGAGCGACTGTGGCACCTCGTAACGTTCATCGAAACTCTCGAAGGTAGGATATTCTTTCTTCAGTTCCTTACGATGGTCATCGATGTAGTGAAGGGTAGAATTTATTATTACACTCTTCACTGCCAACTGTCTGTGGAAACGGGTGTAGCGAGTAGTATCGAGAGGCACAAACTCATCAGGCATAATACCTCCTCCGCCATATACAGTACGATGCTGGCGCAAGGTCTCATAGCGTAGAGAGTCATCGAAGTGGATGCTATCACGACATGTCAGTTCACCGTGTTTCAGTCGGTTCTCAAAATCTTGCTCGTACTCCTTCAACTGTCCCTTCTTATATGGTTTCTGTATGCATCGTCCACTTGGTGTATAGTAGTGAGCCACGGTGAGTCGTATCATAGAGCCATCGGGGAGGTCGATAGGACGCTGAACAAGTCCTTTGCCGAAGGTACGACGTCCCACAATTACTCCTCTATCATGGTCTTGAATTGCGCCTGATACTATCTCTGCGGCAGAAGCAGTATATTCGTTAACGAGGACAAAGACACGTCCCTGACGAAACTTACCATTACCCATAGCGTCATAATCCATTCTTGGTTGTGTGCGTCCTTCGGTATATACTATGAGGTCCTTACGCTCAAGGAACTCGTTAGCAACCATAACGGCAGCCTGGAGATACCCTCCTCCATTGTCCTGAAGGTCAAGGATAAGATCTACCATTCCTTTGTCGTAGAGTTTTGAAAGAGCCTCCATAAACTCCTTATATGTGGTGGCTCCGAAATTACCTATGCGGATATATCCTATTGCAGGACGTATCATATACACTGCATCAACACTCTTAACAGGAATCTTGTCGCGTACTACGGTGAATGAAAGCATCTCACTTACACCACGACGAACGATGCCCAGACGTACTTTAGTGCCCTTAGGACCACGCAGACGACGCATGATATCCTCGCGGGGCATTTTTACTCCTGCTATGATAGAGTCGTTGACTTTTACTATTCGGTCGCCGGCAAGTATTCCGACCTTCTCAGAAGGACCTTTCAGCGTCGGTTGTATGACGAGCAGTGTATCATCAACCATATTGAATTGCACTCCGATGCCCTCAAAATTTCCCTGTAAGGGCTCGTTCATCGCCTTCACTTCCTTTGGTGTGGAATAGGAAGAGTGAGGATCAAGTTTCTCAAGCATACCACGAATAGCATCCTCGACGAGTTTCTTCTCGTCAACGCTATCCACGTATAAGTTGTTTATCGCCATCTCAGCAATCTGCAACTTACGCATTGGTGAGTCACTACCAAAGTTTATTCGCATCTGGGCAGAGACACTTTGAGCGTGCAGCGACAAAATCGCTGCGTACAGGACAATTCTAAACAATTTATTCATACTGGTCTTCCTCTGGTCGGTCTTCTTCAATGACTAGGTTATCAATGATAAAATTCTGACGCTCCATAGTGTTCTTACCCATATAGTACTCCAGGAGTTTCTCCACCTGGTCGGTCTTGTGGAGCGTTACCTGCTCAAGACGCATATCGGGACCTATAAAGGCAGCGAACTCATCGGGCGATATCTCTCCAAGACCTTTAAAGCGTGTTATCTCTGGGTCTGGACCGAGTTCTTCTATTGCCTGCTGACGTTCTTCCTCGCTATAGCAGTAGCGTATTATGAAGTCGCCCTTTTCCTCGAGGACTTTCTTGTTCTTAATCTTCGAGCGTTTGTTGCGGACGCGGAAGAGAGGCGTTTGTAGTACATATACATGACCTTTTTTTATAAGGTCGGGGAAGAACTGCAGGAAGAAAGTGATGATGAGCAGACGGATATGCATACCATCGACATCAGCATCGGTAGCGACAATAACCTTGTTGTAACGCAGAGAATCAAGTCCGTCCTCTATGTCGAGTGCTGCCTGAAGGAGATTGAACTCCTCGTTCTCATAGACCACCTTTTTTGTCTTGTCGAAGGTATTAAGGGGTTTTCCACGCAACGAGAACACTGCCTGCGTGTTCACATCACGACTCTTTGTGATACTTCCGCTTGCAGAGTCACCCTCGGTAATGAATATCGACGACTCCTCCTTGCGGTTGTTCTTAACATCAGAGAAGTGAATGCGACAGTCGCGCAGTTTGCGATTATGGAGGTTTGCCTTTTTGGCTCTTTCGCGTGCCAGTTTGGTAATACCTGCCATTGCCTTACGCTCTTTCTCACTCTCCTTAACTTTACCCTCGAGAACCTCGGCAATATCGCTGTGAATATGCAAATAGTTGTCAACCTGTTGTTTTATGAAGTCACCAACATATTTGTTTATACTCTCGCCATCTGGTGCCATGTGTGTAGAACCAAGCTTTATCTTCGTCTGACTCTCGAAGACTGGTTCCTCGACGTTGATGGCTATGGCAGCAACGATACCATTACGGATATCGCCATACTCATATTTTCCGAAGAACTCCTTTATGGTGCGTGCTATGTGCTCCTTAAAAGCGCTCTGATGGGTACCTCCCTGTGTAGTGTGCTGACCATTTACAAAGGAGTGATACTCCTCACCATACTGGTTGGTATGTGTGAAGGCAATTTCTATGTCTTCACCTTTAAGATGAACGATAGGATACATACAATCTGCCGTCATTGTGTCATTGAGCAAGTCCTCAAGACCGTTGCGCGAGAGTATTCTCCTGCCGTTATACATTATAGCAAGTCCTGTGTTCAGGTAGGTATAGTTGCGAAGCATCGTCTCCACGAAGTCGTCGTGGAACTGATAGTTTTTGAAGAGGGTGTTGTCGGGTTCAAAGAATATATATGTACCATTCTCGTCATCTGTTTTTTCTGTGGTATCTGACACCAACTCACCACATTCGAACTTCACCGAACGCACCTTGCCGTCACGATAGGAGCGTGCCTCGAAATGAGAGCTTAACGCATTCACCGCCTTCACACCGACACCATTAAGTCCCACAGACTTCTTAAATGCTTTCGTGTCGTACTTACCACCGGTGTTAAGGACGCTGACAGCCTCAACGAGTTTTCCCTGCGGAATACCACGACCATAGTCACGTACTGTAACACGAAGGTTCTCGTCGATATCTACCTCTATGCGCTTGCCTGCATTCATCTTGAACTCATCGATGGAGTTGTCGATGACTTCCTTAAGCAACACATAGATACCATCTTCAGGCATAGAACCGTCGCCAAGACGTCCTATGTACATACCTGGACGAGTACGCACATGCTCCATGTCTGACAAGTGTCGTATATTCTCGTCAGTATAAGCCACTGTTTGGGTGTTGATGCCCCCTTCGCTCTCCTCCAATGGGGAGATTTGTGTCACTTTCTCTTCTTTGTCAGTCTTCATTACTTAATCAACTTTTTATAGCACCTTAATCTGCGATGTTGTTCACTTTCAAGATATTGCCACTGTCCAAGCATATGGTCGTTCGTCTCCATCTGCTGCATAGCTTCAGCCCATGTAAATCCGTAGCGTTGGTATTGACGTATGAGATCGTTGAAGATGAGGGCGTTTGCGCCCTTTGCACGGTATTCCGGAAGTACACCAATGAGTAGCATATCAACGGTATCTACCTTATGTTTTTTGATGGCTTTCAGCAGGTGGTACCACCCGAAGGGGAATAGTCTGCCGTCACGTGTCTTACGCATAGCATCACTGAGCGATGGAAAGGTTATTCCGAATCCTACCATCTTATTATTCTGATTAGCATCTACTATAATACTTACAAGGTTGAGGTCAGCAATGCGGATATACTGGTTCACCAGCTGATCTACCTTACGCTGGTTTAGCGGTGCGAAGCCATACAGGTCGTTGTAGGTTATGTTGAGCATATTGAACACCTCATGCCCATAGCCTTCCTTCATCAGTTCTCTACGTGTCAGTTTATGTACGCGGAGGTTATAGCGTTTCTCCACCATCTCTGCGAGTTTAGCAAACTTCTCCGGCACTTCCTCTGGGACACGCACATGACTCTGTACATAGTCATTATCCTTCTCAAAACCGCCTAACTTCTCCATATGCTCTGGGTAGTAGGGATAGTTGTACGAAGCATACATCGTGCTATACTCCTTGAAACCCTCTATGAGCATTCCCTCGCGGTCGGTATCAGCAAAGCCCATAGGACCTACAATCTGCGTCATACCACGCTCTCGTCCCCACTCTTCTACGGTGCGGATAAGCTCTCGCGACACATCGAGGTCATCAATGAAGTCGAACCATCCGAAACGTACTGTCTTGTGATTCCACTTCTCATTGGCTACACGATTGATAATAGCGGCAATACGACCTACAGCCTTTCCATCCTTATACGCCATAAAATAGTCTGCTTCGCAGTCATCGAACGACGCATTCTTATCGCTACTCAGCGTGAATACCTCATCGCTGTACAGGTAAGGCACGTCGTAAGGGTCGTTTCTGTATAGGTCATAACGGAACTGTATAAACTCTTTAAGTCCCTTTTTTCCGTCTACTTTACGTATCTCTATATTTTTCATGGTTATTATTTGTCTGTCAATATCTTTTTATAGCAGCGGCGACTCTTATGATGAATAGGGCTAAGCGCCTCCCACTGCTTCTGTACATTCTCATTGGTTTCCATCTCTACATTTGTCTCACCCCATTCAAAGCCATACTTTTGGTACCAAGGTATCAGCTCGGCAAACATCAGGGCATTGGCACCCTTGGCACGATATTCTGGAAGAATACCTATGAGCATCAGATCTACCACCTTTGTTTTATGGAACTTTAGTGCGCGCAGTACGTGCCACCATCCAAAGGGTAGTAGTCGTCCCTTGCGACACTTCTGTACAGCACGTGCCAGCGACGGTATCGTGATTCCTATTCCCACCAGACGTTTATTATCGTTCCAGTCTTCTATTCCCACCACGAGATTATAATCTACCATAGGTATCCACATGTCGAGGTACTGCATTATCTGACGGTCTGTCATCTCGCTGTAACCATAAAGGTTCTTGAATGTCTCGTTGATAACCTTGAACATCTCTATGCCGTAGCCACGCTCGTACACATCCTTGCGAGTAAATTTCTTTATGTGTAGGTTATAGCGCTTGCTTACCATTTCGGCAATCTTGGTGTACTTCTCCGGAATCTGCTTGGGTACTATGAGTTTATACTCTACGTAGTCGTTATCTTTCTCGAAACCGCCCAACTTCTCCATGTGCTCGGGGTAGTACGGATAATTATAGATGGTAGCCATCGTACCAAGCTGGTCGAAACCCCATGTGAGCATTCCTTCGGGGTCCATATCGGTAAAGCCAAGAGGACCACACATCTCTGTCATTCCGTAACGACGTCCGTACTCTTCAACAGCATTAAGAAGTGCACGACTAACTTCCAGGTCGTCGATGAAGTCTATCCATCCAAAGCGTACTGTCTTACGTTTCCACTTTTCGTTGGCACGACGGTTTATGATAGCGGCTACGCGTCCTACAATCTTTCCGTCCTTATATGCAAGGTAATACTCCGCCTGACAGAACTCAAACGCTGCGTTCTTGTCCTGACTGAAGGTATTAATATCGTCCATATAAAGATTGGGGGCATCGTAGGGATTTCCCTTATAAAGATCATGATGGAAGTCGATAAAGGCTACCAAGTCCTTCTTCGTTTCCACTTTCTTGATTACTATCTCTGCCATATACAATTAAATGAACCTTGCAAATATAGTTATTTTTTTCGAGTTATCAAAATATAAACCTGTTTTTCAGCATTTTTTGCATAAAAGCAAGCAATGGGAGCCGTCCGTAAGGGTCGTTCCGAAGAGGTAGTCATCTCCTCCATCTGTGAGTTTCAGTCTGCGACGAAGTTCCTCGGCACTCATCGGGAAATTCCTTACTGCCACATTAGCTCGTTTCGTTTCGCCTAATGTCTCCTTCACCTCACTTTTATTCATTGAGGACACAGCCTCAACGACGAACTTTCTGCCTGGAAAGATATCTATCATAGTATCGGAAACAAAAAGATTACTGTTCTTCCCTATCTGCGAGACTCCATATTTCGCACATAGTTCAGCAAAACATCCTGACTTCATTATCGAGGCATTTGGCTCATAGAGGAATCCCCTCCATCCCTTTTCCAACGGAGGAGCCATCCTACTCTCCACTCGTCCTTCCATTTCCAAAGACGACAAGTCAACCTTCAGCACCTCGTCATCATCATTAACGCAATAAAGTATTCTCTCTCCTTTCTCCTCACTCCTCTCTCCTCTAAGAATAAGCAGTAGTTCCTTACACTCGTTATCCACAGAGACAATATGAACCTCGCAGACACACCCTCCTAGGTCTGCAACAGCTTTATGCCAGTCGAGCATCGGCGACAGTTTTATCATCACCATATCGGCTTTTCTGAGCATTTCGTCTTTCAGTGAAAGAATGTCGGGTGTGCAGTCAGCAATACCGACCATCTTCCTCCCTGCTCCATCACGACGCGCTGGATCAACAAATAACAGATTTGTATGTTTCAAGGAGTGTAGATATTCTTCGGCAGTAGTGCACACCACTTCTGCATCAACACCAAGTAAGGGAAAGTTATTACGAGCTATGGTGCACAGTTCCTCGTTTCGCTCTACATAGACCGCGTGATTGATGACAGCTGATGCGTGTTGGTGAAGCGTTTTAGCTATGGCGACAAAGTCAACGCCAAGTCCTCCCGTCAAATCAACGAAAGACACCTCACTATCAGCTATCGCCAAACAACTATCATCTATCAACTTTGCTTTATACTCAGACGTCCTGTCACTGGAGCACTGCTCCATAGAAATATGTTGTGGATATACGATGCCGTCGATAGCAGCCCACGAAGGGATTTTCCGTCGTGCTGCCTGCCACCCTGCTATCTGGGTGAGAGCCCACGGGAGGTCGATGCCTTCATTAGGCACCCTCTTCAACGCTAACTGTCTGACGTCGTCTTCACGATGCCTCTTTATAAACTCCAGGGTATCCACCATCACCTATCATCTATAACGCCATCCTATAGATGGTTTCCATCTCCTTTGGTCCTATCTTCTCTATAGACCCCAAAGTTATGGTACCTCCACGACTGCACTTCCGTACCATTAGCGCTATCTCGTCGTCGGTAACTTTATGTCCCAACAGTTCGTGGATACTTGTCGGCATTCCTATGGCGTGGAAGAAACGCTCTGTTGCCTCGATACCTCTGAGTGCTGTTCCCTCGGGGTCTGTGAGGTCGTTGGTAACACCCATAACATTAATGGCATACTGAACGAAACGACTTACGTGTTTTGGCATAACGAAACGTGCCCAACTGCCCCACATCGCTGCCAGTCCGGCACCATGAGTAACACCAAAGAGGGCACTCAACTCATGTTCCAGACGATGGGTAGCAAAGTCTTTCTCGAGTCCACACTCCGTGAGGTTGTTATGCGACAGGCTTCCTGCCCACATAATCTGCGCACGATGGCGATAGTCGGCAGGATTCTTCAGTACCTCAAAGACACTGTCCTTAACGGTACGCAACAGAGCCTCAGCTATAGAGTCAGTGAGTGTCATACCGTCATAACGACTGAAATAGCGCTCCATAGTGTGCATCATAATATCGGTAGCTCCTGCTGCCGTTTGGTATGGCGGCAGTGTGTATGTGCGTTCAGGATTCATAATGGCGAACTTACAACGACACAGGTCGTTGTTGAAGCCTCGCTTGTTCTGGTCTTTGTCGCGAGTAACCACGCAACTGTCACTCATCTCACTACCAGCAGCGGGAATGGTAAGGATTGTTCCTACTGGCAGACTACTCTGTGGCACCGCCTTGCCGTCCCAGAAGTCCCAAGGGTCACCGTCGTAAGGAACTCCGTAGGCTATGGCTTTTGCAGAGTCTATCACACTACCACCACCAACGGCAAGAATGAAGTCTATCTTCTCCTTACGACACAACGCTATGCCATCCTTTACCAACGACAACAGCGGATTGGGCACTACCCCACCGAGTTCTACGTAACCTATGCCAGCATCACTAAGGAGCCCGAAGACCTTGTCGAGTAGTCCAGAACGACGGGCACTACCACCACCGTAATGTACCAGCACTCGCGTGCCACCATAGCGTTTCACCAGTGCCGCCAACTGCTCTTCGGCACTCTTACCAAAAACCACCTGTGTTGGTGAGTAGAAATTAAAATCCTTAATCATATCTTTACGTCTTTATTTCTTTCTCTTATATCCCTGATACTGTGCGGCAGGGAAAACAAACAGGTCGTCACTGATGTCACCCACCTGGAATTGAGTAATCTTTATTGTTGTATGGAAAATACCCAACTTTATACGAACACTCAAGGGATAGCGCGTCTTTTTGTCTAACAGGGCGCGAGCCTCCTTGATACCTTTAACACCTTTCTTTGCCTTCATAGTGATGTAGTAGCCCTCCGGTGCACTCTCTATGTGGTAGGTGTAGTTATCTGGTTCGAAGGTGAACTTCGAAGCATACTTGTCGCGGTTCTCGTCGTTGGCACCATACACGCTCACCGTCTTCTTCTTCTTGTCAACACGTGTATATGTTGTTCCGTCGTTCCACGCCATATAGCGCGATTCCTCGAATTTACTCTTCTTCCCTTTTGTCCATATCGTTCCTTCGGTCTTGTAGATACCGATGATGTTCACCTTGTAGTGAAGCATTGACCCCTGAGGACCAAACACCATCTGATATGTGCGGTCGAACATGTGGCGTGCCTGACGGGCATTAGGGGTATCCTGCGCCTGAACAACCGTAGCAAAAACCAGAAAAATATATAATAGCAGCTTTCGCATAATTTCCTTTTACCTTTTCTTGTTTTTCCGCCATTCCTTAGCTCTGACTGCAATATTCTTTGCGAGACAGTCGCTGTAGAGCCAAGGCTCACAGCTGTGGATATCACCAACATTGATGAAATTGCGGTATGGTGGATACTCTGATGCACTATAGCCTGTAGCCACGAGGACATGATACTCTGGCGAGAGGGTAATAGTGATTGTGTCGTGAAGTACTGCCGGCGTAGCATCGGTGTGCCAGTTCACAGGATTAATACAAATATCGGAGCTTGCAATAATCGGCTGTATGTACTTCACATCCTTCACCGTATTGTAACAGATAGTAACACCCGTATCGCTCTCTCCCTGAGCAGGACGTATATGACTGCTCTCCGCCATATCTGCCTTTGTCACTTTGTAACCCATGACGTAGGCTGCTGCCAACTGACTATATGTCTCGTCGTCCATGTGTTTCAGCAGATTTACTACAGCAAGACCACCCTGACTAAAGCCGGCAATCACAAGCGGACGACTTTTGTCGCGCTGTGCCTGGAAGTAGTCAAAGGCGGCATAGACGTCACTGAGAGCCAGACGTGCGCGCTTGGATATTATCTTTTCACTTTTCGTCAAGAATGCCTGTATGGTGGTATGACGATAGTATGGTGCAAAGAAGCGGTTTCCTGGCGACATATAATCCTTCACCTTGTTGAGCTCCCTCGACATATGTTCACGATGCACAGTGTTCCACACATCGGCATAATGACTTACTTGTCCTCCTATAGTCCTCCAGTCTTCCTCCCATGTTGATACAACATAAAAGATGTCAGCACCCGTACTATCTACGTCACCGTCGGCGGTTACCCACATTATCGGATTGTCGTAGTCGGGAGCTTTGGGAATATAGGTCTTTTCTGCACATGCGCCACATATAGCTATTATGGTGGCGACGAGTGTCAATCGGGTTATTCTATGCATTATTAATCTAATGGAATTTCAGGATGCTGGACAGCCAGAGGAAGTCCCTTCTGTGACAGATAGAACATATAAAGTATTACAGGTTTGTCACCGCGGTTCTCACCATGATGAATAGTGTTTACCATTTCCACAACTGCCTCACCCTCATGAACAACCTTCTCCTTTCCATCTTGACCGATGATGGTCAACTCACCCTGCATCAGTACACCGTAGTTCATAACAGGATGATGATGCCATCCGAGTTTCTGACCTACAGGGAAAACGTACTTCACAGCTACCAGCTCTGGATATCCTTTCAGGTATTCAGGCAAATCAACACCGTCCCAACTCTTGTTAGTACGAATCAACTCTGTACTCTCTACCTTTGGTGCAGAAGAGCTGGCAGCATTTGCCTTAGAATATGAATTCAAAACGCTTGTGCCGCTTACGATAAGGGTAGCAGCAATTAACCAATTTACAATCTTTTTCATCTTAACAATTGTTTGTTTATTACTTTTACCGCTGCAAAGGTAATAAAAAAACACATTTCATTCCTCACTTTACACCAAAAAAGATAAAAAAGAGCGGGACTCCGTGCCCCGCTCCTTGATTTAATTTAGTTTATTTTACTCTCTTACCGGTTCCGCTGAAGGTTCCTTCTGGAGTTGCAATAACTAACTTTCCGTTCTTCACGTACTTCACGGTAGATACCCTTACGCCATCCTTCACACCGATGATAGCATCTACGGTAGTGAATATTGCGTTGATAGTTACAGCGTCTTCTGGCATAATGAACTTGCCGTCGTTAACTATTACAGCTATGTCGGTGTTAACACCCGTTACAGTGATTCCGCTAAGCTCGAAGCCTGGGTCAGGAATTGCAGTAACTGTTACCTCGTCGCCTACTGCTACGGTTACGTAACCCTTAGACTCTGTCTTCGAAGTTGCTTCGAATGTTACTTTGCCGTTCTCGATACCTTCTGCTACTGAAACCTCGTACTTGGTTGCTGGTGGCAGGGTAACGTCTGCTATTTCCTCGCCTATCATTATCTGCTTGAGGACTACAGTCTTCTCAGATGTTGTAGTGAATACTACTTCCTGATCTACGTCGGCAGCAGCAAATTCCTCTATAACGCCCTCGTTGGTAGCCTCAACAGGAGTTGCGTCAACACCGTTTACGGTAACGTTCACTGGTGCAGCAACGTAGCCTAACTTAACCTTCAGAGTCTTGCCCTTTTCTACATTCACCTTGATGTAAGCACCGCTGGTCTTAAGCTTCAGACCAAGGTAAGGCTCGTTACGGAGTACCTTCTCGTCGTTCAGCGAGTCGAGTGCGTTGATATTAGCAGACTCGATATACTTCTCAAGAAGTGCTGAAGCTATGTCGTAAGTCTTACCGTAGTCGAGTACCAACTGTTCGATGTTGATAGACTGGCTGTAGTTAACAGGAACATCGCCTCCATCCTTCACATTGATAGCCTCAATATTGATAGGATTATTGGACTTATTCCTGATATCGAAGCCTTCGGTCTTCAGAACGTTTACAAGGTCCTCGGTTACAACGAACTCATAGCCTGAGCCGTCCTCAGAGATGAGGATTTTCTCGTCAGCAACGAGTTTGTCGGTAGTACCCTTCTTGAGAATCTCGATGTCAACAGTTTCAACTATTGTGAGTCTTCTTGCGCCACGAGCTCTTACGCCCTTAGCGCTTGGAGCAGAAGCACCAGAAGCCTTAATCTTAACAATGTCGTCCTTCTTAACATCAACTACTATGAATGATGTTGCAGGGATTTCAATTGTTTCTTCTGCAGCAACCTGCTGTCCTTCCTCATTCTCAGGAACCCATACAGAGACGGTTCCTTCCTCTTCGGTGGTAGCAGTCTCCTCGTAAACACCTGCCTCAACAGTCATTCTGTCGATGAATACGTTTGTACCGCACAGGCGAACCTTGTGGTCGGCATCCTTCATCCACTCGTACAGAGCTCCCGTTACAGGAATAGTGATTATAGCAGGAACCTCTTGGAGGTTTGCGGCTAAGTTCTCGGTGATAGGTGTCTTACCGTCATCACTCGTCAGCTGCAGACCAGGTGATCTCATCTGTGGACACTCAGCGATACGGATGTGGATAGCGTCACCAACGTTTATCTTAACAGTTTCAGTCTCACTTGGTACTCCCATGATAATCTTTGGCATACCGTTGTGAATCTTAATCCTGTCGCTATAGTCGAGCTGCATAGGCTCTTTCACGCTACATGCCAACTCGCCCTTCATGTTGAGTACCAGATACTGCTTGCCCTCTACATAGACGAGGTCTTCTGTCTGCATGCCATCACCGTTATTGAAGATGATGAACTCTGGAGCAACAGTAGCCTTGAAGTTAATCTGGTAAACAGGATAGTTCTGGCCACCATACTGTACCTGAGTATCGACAACAGTCATTTGTGTACCTGGCCATTCGCCGAGTTGCTTAACGTTACCACTCCAAGCATAAGCATTTACATTGTTCCAACCGTCAAGGTTAACGAACTGTACTGTGTAGTCTTGCTCTTCTGGTAATCCGTAAGTCTTACCATTCTCGAATGGAAGGTCGGCAGTCTGGACACCAGCATTGTTGTGGAAGATGATATACTGAGGAGCGCTTGCTGCCTGGATGACTACCTGATAAGCACCACCTTCAGCGGCTGTCAGCTTAGCACCTGGCCATGCGCCAAGTTCCTGAGCTATTACCTCTCCACCTTCGTTCTTAGAGAATGTGTAAGCATATACATCAGTCCAGTTACCTGTATTCTCGAAGGAAGCTGTGTAGGTATTCAGTTCAGGACCACCTGTTGTCGTTGCGTTTACCTCGTGGGTTTCAGCATTGAAGGTAATCATGACGTCGTAAGTACCATCTGCTGGGATGTTCAGAGCGTAATCATCTGCAGGATATGACTCGTCCCAAGCGTGGTTCTTCACAACCTTGAACTTAACAACACTCTTTGTCAGCTCAACACCCTTCTTCTCCCAAACGTACAGACCCTCTGTCAGAGTCATGTTGTTGGCTTCGTTTGTTGTATCCCACTCTGTACCGAACAATGTCGCGGGGCTACCTGCTACAGTCCATGTGTCAACAACAGGTCCTGCGCTCTCGGTAATAGTGATTGGCTGGAACTGGATGTTTTCGTTATAGATGCTGATAGAACCAACTACGTCGAAGGTCTTGCCTTCTCTCTCTGCTGGTA
>ONAJ01000007.1 GCA_900315775.1 uncultured Prevotella sp. | reverse complement strand
AACGTGACCCCCTTGAGGAAAACAAAAACCATCACCCTAAATTAGGGTAGTGGTCTTAACTAAAATAATTTCCTATCAGAATCATTGAACTATGAAGAAATTTTCGTATCTTTGCAAAAAGAATTAAAGCGATATGATAAACTACGACCTTGGAAAGATAAAAGCGATAGTGTTTGACGTTGATGGGGTGTTGAGCTGCTCCACGATAACTTTGAACCACGACGGCGAGCCGTTGAGGACGGTGAACATAAAGGATGGTTATGCTATTCAGTTGGCACAGAAGATGGGACTGCGCATAGTGATACTGACGGGTGGTAACACGGAGGCGGTACGCATGCGCTACGAGCGTCTGGGTGTGGAGGACATATATATGAAGTGTGCGGTGAAGATTCGCACGTATGACGACTTCCTTGATAAGTACGGATTTACCGACGAGGAGGTGATATATATGGGTGACGACGTGCCCGACTACGAGATAATGCGTCGGGTGGGCTGTCCGTGCTGTCCTGCTGATGCGTGTGGGGACATCAAGGAGATTAGTCTGTACGTCAGCGACCGCAAGGGCGGCGAGGGATGTGCTCGTGATGTGATTGAGCAGGTGCTGAGGGCGCAAGGTAAGTGGCTGGCGGACGCGAAGGCGTTTGGATGGTGAAGCCTCCCCCGACCGCCATTCCCGAGCAAGCTCGCCTACCCGTAGCCTTTCCAAAGGGAGGGGAGACAAGGGCGGACGGAAATAAATAGTAAAATAATCAAATTGAAAAATAAATCGTAAATCGTAAATAGTCAAATCGTAAATAATAAGAGAATCGTAAATAATAAGAGAATCGTAAATAAAATAGATGAAAATTATATTGGCAAGTAATTCTCCGAGGAGGAGGGAGTTGATGAGTGGGCTGGACATTCCTTACGAGGTGAGGGTGTTGCCCGACATTGCGGAGGAGTTTCCGCAGGGGTTGGCTGTTGACGAGGTGGCGCAGTACATAGCTACGGAGAAGGCGGCGGCATACGTGGACACGATGGCTGACGACGAGTTGGTGATTACTGCTGATACGGTGGTGATAGTAGATGACGAGATAATAGGAAAGCCGAAGGACGAGGAGGACGCTAAGGCTATGTTGCACAAACTCAGCGGCAGGACACACAAGGTGACTACGGGGGTGTGTATGACGACGAAGGAGAAGCAGCGCCAGTTCTCGGTGACTACGGAGGTGACGTTCAAGGAGCTTTCGGACGACGAGATAAACCACTACGTGGAGAAGTACCACCCTCTGGACAAGGCGGGTGCCTACGGTGTGCAGGAGTGGATAGGATACATAGGGGTGACGGGACTCCGCGGGTCGTACTACAACGTTATGGGGTTCCCCGTACAGAGGGTGTATAGGGAGTTGATTAACTTTTGATCGAGGTGCGAGGTGCGAGGTACGAGGTGCGAGGAAAGGCTACGGGTAGGCGAGCGTAGCTCGGGAATGCGAGGTACGAGGTGCGAGGTGCGAGAGAGGAGATTAAAGGGGGAACCACACGAAGGCGGCGGCATCCCACAGGGCGTGGGAGAGGACGATGGCGGGGAAGTGCTGCGGGAAGAGTCGGTAGAGGAGTCCCCAGCAGAAGCCGCAGGTGAACGCCGCCATAATAAGCATGAAATTCATTGAGGGAAGGTGTACCGCCGTGTATATCAGGGTGGTAACGACGAAACCAGCGTTGGCAGTCCAGCGCTGGGTGAGGGTGCGCTGCACATAACCGCGCCAGAAGAGTTCTTCGGCAGGACCGATGATGAAGAGTAGCAGCAGGGCGATGAGCCACGAGGGCGTGCCGTCCTTCATCTGGTAGATGCTATCGACCTGAGGACGGGCGAAGGTGAAGAGCTCCTGCGACAGCTTGTCGCCTATCCAAAAGAGGAGGTAGAGGAGGGAAGCTATAATTATGGCTTCGAAGAGAGGAGAGAGGAGCCTCCCCCGACCCCTCCAAAGGGAGGGGAGTTCATTTATTTTGCTCCTTGAAAGGGCAATCAGTACGCAGGCGCTGAAGGTCATAGCCCACCAGAAATTGAGGTGGGGTGCTGTCCACTGTGAGAACATTACGAACCACAGGAGGAAGGCGATGACGATAGCGGCTACGAGGCGTCTCATGAGAGTAGCAGACCGATGATGAGTAGGACGCTGAAGACGAGCTGGAGCTGTGCGGTAGCCTCGTCAACGTGGGCGTATGCCTTGATGCCTTGTTTGTAGAGCATCATAGCCTTGATATTCTTTATGGCGAGGGGCAGCGACAGCAGACAGAGCAGTGACCACCAGGGTGCTATGCCTGCAAAGCAGAGTGCTATCATCCAGACATAGGGCAGCGAGACCTCAGCGTAGTATAGTTTTACGGCGAGGGGTCTGCCTATTATTGCGGGTAGGGTGGTAGCGTCGGCTGCCGTATCGGTCTCTATGTCGCGGGTGTTGTTAGAGTGCAGTATGCCTACGGTGATAAGTCCTACGGGCAGTGCCATCCACAGCGAGTCCCAATAGAGGGTGCCGGTAGTGATGAACGACGTTCCGAGCATGGGGAGTATGGAGTAGCAGAAGATGATGACTACGTCGCCCAGAGCGTGATATTTCAGTGTGGGGTAGAGCATAGAGAGTACAAAGCCGATGATGCCTATCCACAGAAGCGTAGTGCCCGTCAGCGCCACCATAGTGATACCCAAGGCGAGTGCCACAACGTTGAGCAACTCGGAGAGATGGCGTATCTCGTCGGCGGTGAACTGTCCTGTGGTGATGGTCTTGGCGCCATAAGTGTCGGGGGTATCAATGCCCTTTACATAGTCGTGATAGTCGCTCCAGGTATTGCCTGCGGCGTGTACTAATACGATGTTTACTACGGTCAGTGCTGCCAACCACCAGCACACGTCTCTTCCGTTGGCTGCCATCCATGCGGCAGTAACGATAACGGGCATTGCGGAGGCTGTGAAACTCCAGGGGCGTGTAGCTATAATCCAGTCTTTGATGCTATGTTTCATATCCTTATTAATGTTAATCCAAGTGCAAAGGTATAAATAATTGAGAAATTTTGTAACTTTGCAGCCGAAAAAAAGGAAAAAGTAATGATAAAAGCAGCATTATTCGACTTAGACGGGGTGATATTCAACACCGAACCGCAATATACAGTGTTCTGGGGCGAGGAGTGTAGGAGGTACTACCCCGACAAGCCCGGACTGGAGGAGACCTTCAAGGGACAGACGTTAGTACAGATATACGACATGCTCTTCAGCGGAGAGTTGGAGGGCGAGCGCGAGGCGGTGACACGACGTCTTGACGAGTTCGAGAAGAATATGGACTACGACTACGTGGAGGGCTTCAAGGACTTCGTGAAACAGCTCAGGGAGAAGGGTGTTAAGACAGCCGTCGTCACCAGCAGCAATGCGAAGAAGATGGCTGTGGTATATGGAAAACACCCCGAGTTCAAGGGAATGTTTGACGCCATACTGACATCGGAGGACTTCAAGCACAGCAAGCCGCACCCCGAGTGCTACCTCGCTGCCGCAGAGCGTTTCGGACTGCAGCCCAGCGAGTGTGTAGTGTTTGAGGACAGTTTCAACGGGCTGAAGTCGGGAAAGTCAGCACAGATGTACGTCGTAGGACTGACGACGGCGCATCCTGCGGAGGAGCTCGTGGGGTTGTGTGATGAGACAATAGCGAATTTTAAAGGGAAATCTTTTGCGTATTAACTATATTTGACGTACCTTTGCACGCAAATTTAAAAAAAAAGATAATGGCAGGATATTTAGTAAACGACACACGCAAGGTAACGACACACCGATTTATAGAGATGAAGCAGAAGGGCGAGAAGATCTCAATGCTTACATCGTACGACTACACCACAGCAGGAATTGTTGACGGTGCGGGAATAGACGGAATACTTATAGGCGACTCAGCATCGAACGTTATGGTAGGTAACGCTACCACGCTGCCGATGACTGTTGACCAGATGATATACCACGCACGTTCTGTGGTTCGTGCCGTAAACCGTGCGCTGGTGGTGTGCGACATGCCTTTCGGTTCGTACCAGATAGACCGTCACGAGGGAGTGAAGAACGCCATCCGCATAATGAAGGAGAGCGGATGCGACGCACTGAAACTCGAGGGCGGTGTGGAGATAATAGATACCATAAAAGGTATTCTTGATGCCGGTATCCCCGTGATGGGACACTTAGGACTTACTCCGCAGAGTATCAACAAGTTCGGCACCTACGCAGTAAGAGCAAAGGAGGAGGCAGAGGCGAAGAAACTGCTCTCCGACGCTAAGGCGCTCGCCGAGGTGGGATGTTTCGCAGTGACGCTGGAGAAGGTGCCTGCAACACTCGCCGAGGAGGTGACGAAGTCGATAGCAGTACCTACGATAGGTATCGGAGCAGGAGGGAAGTGCGACGGACAGATTCTCGTCGTTGCCGATATGTTGGGAATGACAAAGGGTTTCAGTCCGCGATTCCTGCGCAGATATGCTAATCTTAACGAGATAATGACCGACGCCATAGGACAGTACGTTGCCGACGTGAAGAGCAGCGACTTCCCCAACGAACAGGAAAGCTATTAAAAAAGATGTACACCCAGAATACCCCCGTACACATTAACCTGTGGCACCACGACTTCTGGCGGTTGGCTTTTGCCAATCTGGCGATGACGATGGCGGTGTATATGCTTATACCGCTGTTGCCCGTATGGATGGGACTGTCGGTGAAGGACACAGCGCTGGTGATGGGAAGCTACGGCGTAGGACTGTTCCTGCTTGGAGGGTTCTGTAACTTCCTGGTGCAGCACTACCGCAGAAATATGGTGTGCGTATGGGCATTGGTGGCGATGATAGCCGTGATGGGAGGGTTCTACCTCATGGCGACAAATCCAGAACTGAAGAATGTGGAGACGCTGACGGCGCTGAGGGTGGCGTGTGGAGCCGCCTTCGGACTGGCGCAGATGGTGCTGATGAGCACGTTGGTGATAGACACCAGCGAGTCGTTCCGAAGGACGGAGGCAAACCACTCGGCAGCGTGGTTCGAGAGGGTGGCGTTAGCATTAGGACCCTTGACGGGGTGGGCGGTGAACTACCTCCTCGGAGCACAGTATGTCTTCGTGGCTGCTGCCGCCTGCTGTTTTGCCGCCATAGTGCTGATACTCCTCGTCGATGTGCCCTTCAAAGCCCCCGAGGACGTTGTGCCTAAGCTTGCCTGCGACAGGTTCTTCCTGAAGAACGGCTCGTGGCTGTTCCTTAACATGCTGCTGGTAGCTGCCGCCGTAGGAATGATTTTCACGGCTCACACGGACCCCGTGTTCTACGGAATGATGATGGTAGGTTTCGTAGTGTCGATGGTGACGCAGCGCTACGTCTTTGAGAATGCCGAGTTGAAGAGCGAGATAATTACGGGACTGTTCCTCATTGGTGCTGCCGAGCTGATGATGCTCAGCGACCAGTACGTGCCGACGGTGTTCATAGCACCCACGTTCATAGGTATTGGTGTGGGCATAGTAGGAGCGCGCTTCCTGTTGTTCTTCATAAAACTCAGCGACCACTGTCAGCGTGGTACGTCGCAGAGCAGCTACGTGCTGGGCTGGGAGACAGGAGTAGCCTTAGGACTCTTTATGGGTTGTATGCTGGCTGAGGACAGCCGTCTCAGGACAATAGTCACCATAGCTGTCGTTGTTGTGGCGTTCCTGATGTATCACTTGTTTACACATAAATGGTACCTTAAACATAAGAACAGATGAGAAAGTTTTTTGTTGTTAGCAGACAGCTGTTGGCAGTAGGATGTATGCTGATAGCCAACGCTGCTATTGCCCAGAGCGGCTACTACACCCGTTATTTCGGTGACGAGGCGCTACAGCAGAAAGCCGACGCGTGGACAGCCTCGGAGGTGTGGCGCAACGGTTTTAACGCTGCTATGCCGCACGAGAGTGTTAACAGGATAGACTTCTACCAGCAGTACGAGAAGAACCCGGAGCAGTGGAAGGCTCTCTTCAAGTGGCTTGCAGAGACCGACCTGCTGGCTATTCCCAAAGGTAAGCACCCCATTGAGGGCACTACGCTGGTGGCGAGTGTCGAAGACAGCAAGAACCAGCCCCTGGAGAAGCGCAACAGCGAGAGTCACTATTTCCACATAGACTTCCAGTACGTGGTGAAGGGAACGGAGAGGTTCGGTGTTATAGACCACTTCACATCGACACCGAAGGACACGTACAAGCCCGACGTGATACATTACAACTACGACGTCACGAAGACGAAGTTCTACGACAGTACGCCCGACAAGTTCTTCATCTTCTTCCCAGGCGATTGGCACATAGCAAAAATATCGACCGATCAGGAAGACCAGTCGATACGTGTTATAGTAATAAAGGTTGATTACATTTGGTAACCAACCTTTATTATTTACTATTTTACTATTTACAATTTACTATTTTACTATTGGTTACAAAATAGTTTTGACGGTTTCGAGCATACCCTTCTGCTGGATGCTGTCGAGGAAGCTTACTACCATATCGGTGAGACCAGGAATCTGGTTCAGGTCGCCGTGCTCGCCCCAGATGAGGTCCTTAGCAGCGAGGACACCCTCAGCAACCTTGCGTGTGTCGCCTGTTGCCCAGAGGTTCTTCAGCAGGTCCATAATCTCCTGAGCATCGTTAGGAACAATCTCTGCGCCGTCGGCACGCTTGCCACCCTTGTAGTAGGTGATGATAGCAGCGAGACCGAGTACCAAGCCCTTAGGCAGCTCGCCCTTGCGCTCCAGATATACCTTCAGACCAGGAAGGTCGCGGGTCTGGAACTTGGGGAATGAGTTGAGCATGATGCTTGTTACCTGGTGGTCAACGTACGGGTTGTTGAAACGCTCCAGAACGTCGGCACCGAACTGCTGCAGCTCTTCCATAGGGAGGTTCAGGGTCTGCATGAGCTCCTCGAACTGTACCTTGTGGATGTACTTACCGATAACCTCGTGGTTGCAAGCATCGCGGACGATGTCAACGCCAGAGAGGTAAGCAACAGGAGAGAGAACGGTGTGAGGACCGTTGAGCAGCGTAACCTTACGCTCGTGGTAAGGAGCCTCGCTCTCGGCGATGAGAACGTGGAGACCTGCCTTCTCTGCAGGGAACTCCTCGCGGAGCTGCTCGATAGACATATTTGTTGGTTTCTCGATAACCCAGAGGTGGAAGATTTCTGCCTGAACAACGAGGTTGTCCTTGTAGCCAATCTTCTGCTGGATGTCGGCAATCTCCTTGCGTGGGAAGCCAGGAACGATGCGGTCAACGAGGGTAGCGCAAACGTAGTTGTACTTCTCGAACCACTCCTTGAAAGCAGCGTAGTCAGCACCGAGGTCAGCCTTCCACAGCTCGATGTACTTCTCGATGCAGTCCTTCAGGTGGTGACCGTTGAGGAAGATGAGCTCGCAAGGCATGATGATAAGACCCTTTGTAGGATCGCCGTTGAAGGTCTTGAAACGACGATAGAGCAGCTGCACGAGCTTACCTGGGTAAGAAGAAGCAGGAGCGTCGGTGAACTTACAGGTGTCGTCGAAAGCAATACCAGCCTCTGTGGTGTTAGAGATTACGAAACGAATCTCTGGCTGCTCTGCCAATGACATGAATGCCCAGTTCTGAGAGTAGGGGTTGAGGGCGCGACTGATGACGTCGATACGTTCCAGTGAGTTTACAGCCTCACCGTTGAGGCGACCCTGCAGGTTTACGTGATAGAGACAGTCCTGACCGTTGAGCCAGTCAACCATACCACGCTCGATAGGCTGAACAACGACAACGCTACCGTTGAAGTTGGTCTTTGCGTCCATGTTCCAGATAATCCAGTCAACGAATGCGCGGAGGAAGTTACCCTCACCGAACTGGATAATTCTTTCAGGCATAACACTCTTAGGAGCGGTCTGCTTGCTTAGTGATTTTAAATTTGCCATGATTTAATAGATGTTTTTATATTTGTTTTTATACTTGTTTTTCGATAGCATCATCAATGCCCTGCAAAGGTAGTTATTTCCAAGGACTTTACGTAAAGACAATAAGTTAAAATAATGTAAAGACACAAAAAAAGGAACCGTCTCAGTTTCCATCGACGATTCCTCACTCACCCTCGTACGCCTGCAGGGGTTCGAACCCTGGACACCCTGATTAAGAGTCAGGTGCTCTACCAACTGAGCTACAAGCGCATGTTTTTTTGGTTTTGCGGGTGCAAAGGTACGTACTTTTATTGGAACCGCCAAATATTTCGACTACTTTTTTGAAATTATTTTTAAAAAAGAAGAGCACCTCCCAAAAGGAAGTGCCCTTACTATTATTATAGATGTTCGCGTGAGGGTTATTCTTTAGGCTCAAGAATGATGAGCATTACCAGTCCTTCGGCAGAACCTTTGGTGATGGTGTACTGTGTGTTTGCCGTCACCTCGATAGGGTCGAGTTCGTAGTACTTACCTTCGGTGTTTGTTGTACCGCCGACGGTTGTAGTAACACCGTTGATATTAACGTTGGTGCCTGATTTTGCTGTTCCGAGAACTATTGTCATGTTGTAGTTCTTTGTAGGAGTGAAGCTGATAGAACCCTTAGAGTCCATCTTCTCACCCTTCTTGTAGTAAACGCCGTTGTAGGTAATCTTGCCGTCGCCGTAGTTGTTGGCAGCAGTAAACATACTCTGTGAAGGTTCTCCGTCGAAAGAGCAGAGGATAGTGCCTTCTGGTGCTGGTGTCACGCCGCCGCCTTGTTCGCCGCCGCCTTGTTCGCCGCCGCCTTGTTCGCCACCGCCTTGTTCACCACCGCCAGAGCTCTCTCCGTCGAAGATTCCTACGAGTGATGACTTGTAGTTGTCGAGGAGTGAACCGAGTGCAGAGTCGTAGGCAGAGTCGGTATCGTCGTTACCAACATTGTCCTTGAAGGTGTAGGTGAAGTCACCATGATTAAGACGACCTGCTCCGTAGTAGCTCTTTACGATGCCGGGAACGTCCTCGGCTGCATCAGGATTATAGGCGTACATCAGTGATGCGTCGGTATCGAAGTTGTCGTACTTGTGACCTCCTGAGCGTGTTACCTCAGAAGCGGGCACCTTCTCGTCACGTGATGCTGTCTCGTAAGCGTCGTAGCCTGTTGAGGCAGGGTTGCTCTGGGTGAAGTACTTGAAGTTTACTGCATTGCGGTCGAAGTAGTTGCCGTAAGCCTTTATCATACCGCCTTCCTCGCCAGAGAATGTTCCTGAGCCGAGAGCGTCGGTACCCTGACCTGAAGAGAGGATAGGTTTCTTTGTCTTGAGGAAGTAGTTATTCTCAACGAATACGCTTGCGCCAGAGGTGGCACCAACACCATACTTCGCTATGTTGTCGAAGAAGTTGTTCCATACGTGAACAGACATAGTACGAACACGTGGGTGACGAGAGTCGGAGTGGTCGAACCAGTTGTGGTGATAGCTAAGGTAGTTAGGACCGCTCTCGCTCTTCATACCGAACATATTTGTCTTACCGGTATCCCAGTAGTGGTTGTAGCTTACGGTGATATACTGTGAGTTGTCCTTGATATCTACGCATCCGTCGCCCTTAGCGTGGTCGCCGCCTCCGTGTTCACCGTAGAAGATGTCGTTGTGGTGAATCCAGATATGAGAGTTCTCTGTGTTCAGCTCGACGTCGTCGTCCATACAACGCATGATAGCCAGGTTTCTGTATTCTACACTCGTGCTGTTACGAGTCATGAAGCCGAAGCCGCGTATTGTAGCATCGTCGCCGATACCCTCGAAGGTCATATTCATTACCGAGTAAGACTTCTTGCCCTTCACCTGAATACCGTGAGTAGAGCTGCCTATAGCATCGAGGTCATCCTTTGTTACGAGTCCGATGAAACGGAAGGCGATAGGAGTCTGGTCCTGTCCCTTCTCGTAGGCGGTGATGATGTTCTGCAGACCAACACAAGGATTTGTCTGAGCACCAGCAACGGTGGTAGATATAGTCTTTGCGGTGTTCTTAGTGACGTAGAGAACCTTAGCGTTAGACTTCAGCGTACCGTCGTCGTTGTAAGCACCTATGCCGCTATAGTTGAAGTGTGCGAAACCGGAGCGGTCGTAGTTGGTAACGGTGAGTCCTGACACCTCGTTGGCGGCGGAAGCCTTTTCTGCCTTTGTTCCGTCAACTGGAACAACCTTCAAAGCGTAGGAACCAGCCTTAAGGCCTACTACGTCAGCACGTCCGTAGGTGCCGTAGTTGCGTACCAGCTGGTAGTCTATCTTTGTCCAGTCGGCATACTGTCCGCCCTTGACATAGACATTATAGGTAACGGCACCCTGAAGGAGCTTGAACTTGATATAGGCTGACTCCAACCATCCTTTAGCCTCGATAATCTCTACCTTGCCGTCCTCGTTGATAATATTGGCCTTGTTGAAAGATATTGTCTTAACGTTGCCGTTATACTGGTCGCTGTTCACCTTGACATTGCCGTCGTTGATATCAACGCTGGTGATAGCCTCAGTATTATAGTATTTGTTCTCGCCGCTTGTAAGTTCCAGGCTGAGCTGATTCTTTGTCTGGTCGGCTGGAACGTCGTTCTGTGCATTAGCTTCTACTCCGCAGAAGGCTACCAGCGCAACGAGTGCGCCCTTTAAAATGATATTTCTCATAGCTTATTTTTTCAAGAATTTAACTATCTGATTTCCTGCCTTAAGCACGTAAACGCCGTTCTTCAGCGAAGCGGTGTTGAGAGAGAGGGTAGTGTCTGTAGCTTTTACCTGCTGCAGAACTTTTCCTGTTGCGTCATAGATGGTGACAGCTGTACCTTCTGCGATGTTTGACAGATGGAGCTCGTCGCCGATGAGTCCGTTGAAACTGAAGGTCTCCACCTTGCGGATGTCGGTAGAAACGTTGAGGTAGATAACCACCTGCGACATGTCGGCAGACTGTGAAGAGCCGTCAGAGAACGAAACGACAGCATTGTCGCCATTGAAGGTAATCTTCGTTGCTACCTTCTCGACTTTCTGACCATTGATAATGACTATCTGGGAGTTGTCAGCAAAGGCTGTTCCCACAGTCAGAAACAATGATAAGAGTAATGTTACGATTTTTTTCATGATTCATTTAGTTAGATTTGTATAATATGTTTTTGATTTTCTATCGTGTAGCCCTGAAGCTCTCCATATTGCTATAGCGACGAGCCATAAAGCGGTTGTAGATGTTGCGTATCCACAGATTTCTGGTGGCAATGAATACTACTCCAATAACGAGCATGATGATGTAAGTCACCGTTTCGCTGAATAGCAGTGGGAGCAGACTAAGCAGGATTACCGGCAGGAACATTACTGCCAATTCCATAATTACTGCAAACCAGTTGGTCTCTACGTTACCGCGACTGATAAGTTTGGAGTTGAGAGGGATAGTTTGTTTGTTCCATACTGCCATCTGCATCATAGAGCAGTAGATGGGACCCGCTGCGAAGATAGCCATAGAGATGAGCATGAGAATGGTATATTTCCCCATGAAGACAGTAGGTATCATAAGCAGTAGCGGCAGCAGGAGCAGCGAGCAGTAGAAATAGTATTTTGCGTGGAGCAGCTGCAAGATGTTCTCGTGGTGAACCATAAGACAGTCTATGTAGTTGCCCTCGGCACCCATAATCTTCGAAAGGAGCATAGCACCGTTGATTATGAAAACATAGACTATCCAGAAGCGGCTCATGTAGGCTCCGTCGTAGATGTCGGTATAGGCAATTATTAAGCTCAGTATGGTGGTGAAGATTGTGGAGTAGAGGAAAGAGTTGCGCATATTTTTGTTGCGCATGATGCTCTTTATCTCTAACTTGATATATTCGCCAATCTGTCCGAAGCGGTCCAGTTGTCTGAACTCGCTGACAGAGCGGAGGTTCTTCTCTGCCGTTCCTGTGGTGTCGGCGTATGTGAAGTGGTACTGCATGCGTCTGTTGAGAAGGAAGAAGCATACTAATACCAGCAGGGCGACGAGCCACGCTAAGGGATTTCCTGTAGAGAGCCAACGACCCAGCGAACCGAAGAAGTCGAAGTCTTCGTTGAGAATCCAGGGCAGGAAAAGAGAACCGTAGATGAGTATCGGCGGTATGTGCCACAGGATGCTCCTCGTTGCCAACGTGCGCCAGAACATATAGTTCTGTGAGTTGATGACTACCAAGAGCTGGAAGCTGACAACAAACGCCACAGCGGTCCACAGTCCGTAGGAGAAGACGATGCTCATAATAGCATAGGGCACCGTGAGAAACATCCACAGGAGGTTGTTTGGCGTGATGATACTGGAAAGGATAAAACTCTCCACACATGCATAGCGGGGCAGGGGGAGGAGCAGATAGGGTTTGGTGAGTTGTGAGGGCGTCTGCTGTCCGATAAATCTGCTGTAGAAGTCGAGGGTGATGAAGATAGGTGCCAAAGCGTAGAACAGCTCGTAAGAGAACTCTGTGTCGGAGCTGTTGGCGATAAGTGCCAGCATTACGGCGATAAACATCATGTACATTACAAGGAAGCCCACCATGATGTATCCTAAGATCATCGCTGTGCGATTTTGTTCGTAGGAGAGGCTTCTCTTTTCAGAGAGTTTTACGTGTTTGCGTAGTGCTCTATAAATCTCTATTCGTCGCATGATGTGCTATCTTAGGTCTATCACTTCCGCCTGAGGGTAGTCCTTGTCGTTGAAGCGGAAGATGTTGTCGCTGAGTTTGGCAGTTTTGAAATTTGTTATCGTTATAGTGCTCCAGCCTTTGTCGTTGAGCACCTTTATCTGCGTGGGTTGGTATTTCTTGTTGACGGTGATATACACCTCACGGATGTTCTTCTTCTGTGCTTTAAGGTGCACCTCATAGCCCGTTGCGTTCTTCTTTGCCGTCATGTCGTAGCCCGACTTATACAGGTAGATGAAGTTATAGGGGTTCAGCGACTGCTGCTGTGAGGCAGAGGGGTTGCTGATGTTCACCTCGTCGTTGCGTTTCATGTATGTCCATTGTGTCTTGCCGTCGTACCACGTAGTAGCCTGGGCGGTGTGGGCACAGAACTTCTTACCCTTGATAGAGAGTGTTCCGCTGGCGCTGCCATATTTCCCACTCATGGAGAAGTTGGCGGTAGCACCTCCCTTGTTGCTTATGAGGGCCGCCGTCTTGTCGAGAATCTGACGTGCATTCTGAGCCTGCGCCATCAAGGGCAACAGCAACAGAAGCAGCATAAATATCTTATTTCTTAATTTCATCATAATCACAAATTTCTAACCTCTAACCACTAACCTCTAACCTCTAACCACTAACCACTAACCCCTCAGCTGCGCAATAAGATTATCGAGCGAAGCGATGTCGGTGATAAGCACCTCACGAGGCTTGCTACCCTGAGCGGCACCAACGACACCAGCCTGTTCCATCTGGTCCATAAGTCGTCCGGCACGGTTGTAACCGATAGAGAAACGACGTTGTATCATACTCGTTGAGCCCTGCTGGGAAACAACGATAGCGTGAGCAGCCTCCTCGAAGAGCGGGTCAAGACTGTGAGAGTCGAGGACACCACCGCCGCCTCCGCCTTCCTCGTCGGTATTCGGCTCGGGAAGTTCCATAGGTTCTGTAGGTCCTGCCTGACTTGAGATGAACTGGTTGATGTCCTCCACCTCAGGAGTATCAACGAAGGCACACTGTACGCGGACAGGTTCGTTGCCGTTGAGGAAGAGCATATCACCGCGACCGATAAGCTGGTTGGCACCAGGACGGTCGAGGATGGTTCGTGAGTCTATCATAGCACTTACACGGAACGCCATACGACCTGGGAAGTTCGCCTTGATGTTACCTGTGATGATAGACGTTGTAGGACGCTGTGTGGCGATAACCATATGGATGCCCACAGCACGTGCCAGCTGGGCAATACGTGCTATAGGAAGCTCTATCTCCTTGCCGGCTGTCATGATGAGGTCGCCAAACTCGTCGATGATAACAACGACGTAAGGCATATACTCGTGACCATCGGTAATACGCAGTCTGTGGTTCACAAACTTAGCGTTATATTCCTTGATGTTCTTCGCACCAGCCTTCTTCAGGAGGTCGTAGCGGGTATCCATAAGTTTACAGAGACTGTTCAGGGTGCGGATAACCTTCGTGACGTCGGTGATGATAGCTTCCTCTTCGCCAGTCTCGTCAGGCACCTTTGCCATAAAGTGGTTTACTATAGGAGCATAGACGCTGAACTCCACCTTCTTCGGGTCGATGAGTACGAACTTCAACTCGTTAGGATGTTTCTTGTAGAGCAACGAGGTGATGATGGCGTTAAGACCGACAGACTTACCCTGACCGGTAGCACCAGCAACGAGCAGGTGAGGAATCTTTGCCAAATCGACCATAAACACTTCATTGGTGATAGTCTTTCCGAGTGCTATAGGCAGCGCCATATCCGTTTCCTGGAACTTACGACTGTTGAGGATGCTCTCCATAGATACGATGTTAGACTTCGCATTAGGCACCTCGATACCTATTGTTCCCTTGCCAGGAATAGGAGCGATGATACGTATTCCGAGGGCTGCAAGCGACAGGGCGATGTCGTCCTCGAGGTTACGGATCTTTGCAATCTTAACACCCGGAGCAGGGGTAATCTCGTAGAGGGTGATGGTAGGACCGACGGTAGCTGTGATAGAGCTTATCTGAACACCGAAGTTGCCAAGAACCTTGATGATGCGGTCCTTGTTCTCGTTCTGCTCCTTCATATCGATGTAAGGCTTTCCGTCGTTCTCGTATTTCTTCAGGAGGTCGAGAGTAGGATACTTATATTTCGTCCAAGGCTCCTTGGGGTTGATAGGTGTAGAGAGATCTACCTCGCCGACAGTCTTGCCGTCGGCTTTCTCTTCTTCGCTACCTGTGCTTATAGTCATTCCTGTCTCCTCTGTCTCCTCTGTTTCTTCTGTCGTTTCCGTCTCTTCCACTACTTCCGTTGCATTGTTATCAGCATCGTTGGTGATGTTGCCGAAATCTACAGTCTGCGGCTCTGGGTCGTCGAAGGTGTCAGGATCGGGGAGGGTACTTATGGTGTCTGACGACTCCTCACCGTCGCCTTCGGAAATATTCTTTATGCGGAACTTCACCTTGTTAGTGATGGCTCCGATGGGGTTGAACATCTTGCGGATGATGATAATAGTTTCCGAGGTGGTGTATGTCAGGAACATTATAGCTATGAGGGCTAATACAGCCACAAGACCTGGTGTTCCTATGACGTTCTCGAGGAATGTGCTGACATACTCTCCGTGACCTCCTCCAGGATTGTAAACCTCGTCACCCATAAACGGTGTGAGGAACTTGGCAAAGGCTACAGAGGTCCATATCATTATTATCGTCAATGAGAGGAACCACTTTAAGAGGTTCACCTTCTTGAATGCCTTAAGAATACGTACTCCGATGATGCTTATAAGCAGAGGAACAGCGAAAGCAGAGAGTCCGAAACAGCGGGCAATGAAGAAGTTGCTCAGCATTGCTCCCATACTGCCACAGATATTCTGATACTCGCGTTCCGTATTTGCCCACTCGCCAGGACGCTGGTCCAAAACATGACTCTGGTCTATGGCGCCAGTACTGAAATACGAGACGAATGCAATGATGAGATATACAGAGAAAAATATCAATGCTATACCAAAAATAGCATTGAAAATGTCGTTCTGGAATATATTTTTTACACCTATAGCCTCGTTGAAAGATTTGGCTACTTTGGGTTGTTTTTTCTTTGCCATGAGTTCTTTTACCTTATTTTATGTGCAAAAGTACACTATTTTTACAAGAAAATGATATAAAATCGTAATTTTTTTCTATTTTTGCACATTGTTTTAAATAAAGTAAATGAAAAAAGTTCTCTACAACCTCTTCGACAAGACGAAAATTGCTGCCCTTCCAATAGAGAAATTCTCTGGAAGGATAATAACGATTGTCAGCAAAGGAGAAACGGAAAAGGCTGTAGAATACTTGCTGAAACAACCCATCCTTGGCTTTGATACAGAGACGAAACCAGCCTTCAAGAAAGGTGTTTCACACAAGGTGGCACTACTACAGGTCGCAACATACGATACGTGTTTCCTCTTCAGACTTAATTATACGGGCCTGACACCAGCAATAAAAAAACTGTTAGAGGATAAAAATGTAAAGAAGGTAGCGCTGGCGTGGCACGATGACATTCTTTCGCTCCACAAACGAGGCGACTTCAATCCGGGCACCTTCGTGGAGTTGCAACAGTTGATGCCAACAATCGGTATTGAAGACAAGAGTCTGCAGAAACTTTATGCAAACTTTTTTGGCAAGAAAATAAGTAAGCGTCAGCAACTTAGCAATTGGGATGCCGACGTGCTTAACGACAAACAGAAGTCGTACGCTGCTACCGATGCGTGGGCATGTATCAAATTATATGAGGAGTTTAAACGACTAAGAGATACTAATGACTATGAGTTACAAGAATATATACCTGAAGAAGGGTAAAGAGGAGAGTCTGAAACGTTTCCATCCGTGGGTGTTCTCGGGAGCTATACTGCGTGCTGACAACGGCGTGGAGGAGGGTGACACCGTGAGGGTGCTTACAGAGAAAGGCGACTTCATTGCTGTGGGACACGCACAGATAGGCAGTATTGCCGTCAGAGTACTATCGTTCAGAGATATTACTATTGATGAAAACTTTTGGCACAGTCGTCTTGAGGCAGCCCTGCAGGTACGCATAAACATTGGTGTTGCTGACACGGCGGAGAACAATACCTACAGACTGGTTCACGGAGAGGGCGACAACCTGCCTGGACTTGTTATAGACTGCTACGGGAAAACGGCTGTGATGCAGGCACATAGCGTGGGAATGCACATCTGTCGGCAGGAGATTGCCAACGAACTCGTAAAAGTTATGGGTTCGCGAATAGAAAACATATACTACAAGAGTGAGACAACCCTTCCGTATAAGGCAGAACTGGGACAGGAAAACGGCTTTATTTATGGTGGATCACCAGAGAATGTTGCTGTCGAGAACGGACTGAAATTCTATGTTGACTGGCTGAGAGGACAAAAGACAGGATTCTTTGTTGACCAGCGCGAAAACAGAAGTCTGCTCGAGAAATATGCAAAAGGACGTACCGTACTCAATATGTTCTGCTACACAGGAGGCTTCTCCGTCTATGCTATGCGAGGCGGAGCAAGTATGGTACACTCTGTAGATAGTAGTGCAAAGGCTATAGAACTCACTAATGCTAATGTGGAGCTGAACTTCAAAGGCGACAAACGTCATGAGGCATTCTGCGAAGATGCTTTTAAGTTTCTTGACGATGCTGACGACAAATACGACCTCATAATACTTGATCCGCCGGCATTTGCGAAACATAGGGCTGCTCTGAGAAATGCGCTGAAGGGCTATACGCGCCTTAACGTAAAGGCTTTCCAACGCATTAAGAAGGGTGGTGTGCTGTTCACTTTCAGTTGCTCGCAGGTAGTAACAAAGGAGAATTTCCGTAATGCTGTGTTTACGGCAGCCGCCATAAGCGGTAGAAAGGTGAGAATACTCCACCAGCTACATCAGCCGGCAGACCATCCGATAAATATCTATCATCCTGAAGGTGAGTATCTTAAAGGACTCGTGCTGTATGTTGAATAGGGTAGCGAAATATATAGCTGACAATAATCTGCTCGACAAGGGCAACAAGTATATCGTAGCTCTTTCCGGTGGTGCCGACAGCGTAGCTCTTCTGCTTTCACTGAAGCAGTTAGGATATGATGTTGAGGCTGCTCATTGTAACTTCCACCTTCGTGGTGAGGAGTCGGATAGAGATGAGAAGTTCTGCGTCAGTTTCTGCGAAAAACTCTCTGTTCCGCTTCATAGAATACACTTCGACACGCTGGAGTATGCCTCGTTGCACAAGATAAGCATAGAGATGGCAGCACGAGAGTTGCGCTATAACTACTTCGCACAGCTGAGGAACGACATCGGAGCTTGTGGAGTGTGTGTGGCACACCATCGTGACGACTCAGTGGAAACGGTACTTCTAAATCTTGTGCGAGGTACAGGACTGCGAGGATTGCGAGGCATACAGCCTGTACATGACGGCATTATACGTCCTCTGCTAGTAGTAACAAGGGCTGAAATAGAAGAGTTTCTTCGTGCGGAAGGGCAAGACTATGTTACTGATAGCACCAACAAAGAAACAGACTTCATGCGTAACAAGGTGCGACTGGAGTTAATACCTCTTCTTAAAGAGCTGAATCCTGCTGCTTGCGAGAATATAGCTCATACGGCGGGAGTACTTTGCGATGTGGAGAAAATTGTTGACGAGAGTATAAGGAAACAGAAAGAAATAGTGTTCAACGAGGGTGCAGGGAGTATTGATATTAAGAAACTTGACAGTCAGAAAGCACCAAAATATCTGCTTTACGAGATACTGAAGGATTATGGTTTCTCCTCGACTCAGGTAGAACAGATTTACGAAAATCGTTATGGGGAGTCGGGTAGGGAGTTTCTCTCTGCAACATCGTGCGTACTCGTAGATAGAGAAAGACTCATCGTTTCCAATCGTCAGGAAGAGAAAAGTACGATGATGAAAATTCCTGAAGAAGGGCTCTATCGTATTGACACCCAAGAAAGTAAGTTGCGTATTGAGAAAATAGATAATGCTGACGGAGTAGTCAGTCGCGATAAGAATATAGCAACTCTCGATGCTGAGAACATCTCATTCCCCTTGATTCTTCGTAATATTACTGCTGGCGACAGATTCCATCCGTTTGGAATGGAGGGCAGCAGACTACTCAGCGACTATATGACAGACAGGAAAATGAATATATACGAAAAGCGCCGTCAACTGGTGTTGACGGACGCTAACGATAATATTCTGTGGGTTGTCGGAGAACGTACTGATAACAGATACAAGGTGACTGATAACACTCAGCACGTACTACGTGTCACTCTACTGTGATTACGGGTTCTCCTTCGGCAACCGGCTTCGTTTCTTCACTCTTTATTGCTTCGCCATTCTCATCCTCCAAGGTGCTGTCCACAGCAGCAGTATCAGGTTTATGATAATAGCTTCCACCAATATATGTATTACGGTCTATCGGTTCATCAGGAGGAGTGAACTTTCCGTGATAACTCTTGAAAGCGGGGTCGTTCATTACTGACTCCAGGAAGTATCCGCAGATAGGAAGAGCCGTCTTGCTGCCTTGTCCTAAGGCTCCTGTGCGGAAGTGGATACAACGATATTCTCCACCAACCCAAGCGCCACAGACCAAGTTAGGACTGATGCATATAAACCAGGCGTCAGAGTGGTTGTTCGACGTTCCCGTCTTTCCTCCGAACTCTGTATCAAGAGCAGCCTTATTGCCCACCCAGTGGTTAAGACTCATCGACGTAGCTCCTGGTTCACGAAGTCCGCCCATCATCAGCTGTTGCATGTAGAAGGCACTCTTCTGCGGTATCACCTGCTTTGTCTCCGTCGGAGCCAGATATACCTCGTTGCCGTTCTGGTCCACCACTCTTGTCACGAGTACCGGGTCTATGTGTCTGCCGTTGTCAGCAACGCAGCAGTATGCATCCACCATTTCCAGAAGGTTTACGTCGCTTGAACCGAGTGCCAGCGACGGGGTCTCGTCAAGATGACTCTTTATACCCATATCGTGTGCTGTAGCAGCGATATTACGTATTCCCATCTCCTGACCAAGTCTTACGGCAACGGAGTTTATACTCTGTGCGAATGCCGCCTTCAAAGGTATAGAGTCACCCGTGAAGTAGCCGTTAGCATTTGTTGGTGCCCATATGCTGTTTTCCTTCTTCTTTGCGTCGTAAACCTCCATGCGGATATATTCATCACGACGTTTGTCAACAGGTGTTAGTCCTTGGTTCATCGCCTCCGTATATACAAAGAGTTTAAAGGTAGAACCAGGCTGTCGCATTGCTGTTACTTTGTCGTATTTCCACGAGTTGAAATCAACGTCACCAACCCACGCCTTCACGTGTCCTGTATGGGGTTCCATAGCAACGAATCCGCAATGCATGAAACTAACCATATAACGTATGGAGTCCATAGTAGAAAGTTCCTTCTCAACGAATCCGTTTTCGTAGTCAAAAACTTTTACATTGTGTGGTTTGTTGAGATAGTAGTCCACAGAGTCGGGACTATTTGGGAATTTTCTTGTGAGATACTTATAGACGGGCAGACGTTTTGCTATGCCCTCTATGAATCCCTGTATGGGCTGATGATGCTCATCCTGCCAAGGTTCCGTACTTCCCCAGTGATTTCTAAAATTGTTCTGTACCAACTTCATCTGTTTCGTTGCGGCCTCCTCAGCATACTTCTGCATGCGGGTGTCTATAGTGGTGTAGATCTTTAGTCCGCTATTGTAGAGGTCGTATCCGTTTTCTTTACACCAATCCTCAAGATAGTCTGCTACTGCCTCACGGAAGTACTGTGCCTGTCCGTCGTAGTTTGACTCCACGCTGTAGCTCAGTTGTATAGGGATTCTTGACAACGAGTCGTACTGGTGTTTTGTGATGTCGCCCTTGCCAATCATATTTGCGAGGACCACATTACGTCTTTTAAGTGAATTCTCGGGGTGGGAGATAGGGTTGTAAGTTGTTGTCGCCTTAAGCATTCCCACCAATACTGCCGCCTGTTCTATGGTAAGTTCCTTAGGTGTAGTATTGAAATAGGTCTTACAAGCCGTCTTTATTCCGTATGCGTTGGAGCCGAAATCGACGGTGTTAGCATACATCGTAAGGATTTCCTCCTTTGTATATATGCTTTCCAGCTTTGTAGCTATAATCCACTCCTTAGTTTTCAGGATAAGCATTTTTATGCCAGGAATCATCCCCAATAGTCCTGTGGAGTACTGGGTACGCACTCGGAACATGTTCTTTGCCAGCTGCTGTGTTATCGTTGATGCACCACGAGCATCGTGGTGTAGCAGAGCATCCTTAGCGGCTCCGAAGAGACCTATGGGGTCTATTCCCCAGTGTTTGTAGAAGCGCTCGTCCTCAGTATCTATGAGTACCTTCCAGAAGACGGGGTTGACATCTTCGTACTTCACAGGGGTACGATTCTCATTGAAATATTTTCCTATGAGAACTCCGTCAGCACTGTATATTTCCGATGCAGTACTTGTCTGTGGTGCTCTGATTCCCGAGAAGTATCCTGGAGACTTACCGAAGAGCCATAAAAAATTCATGTCCACCAGTCCGAGATAGACGATGAACAGAACAACAAGCGAGCATAGTATTACGCTCGCTTTTTTGTACCAATTAGTATCTTTGTAAAGCGACTTATACCAAGAAAAGAATTCTTTTATCGCTTTCCATAAAGTCGTTATGGCTCTCTGGAAGAGAATTTTCATTATTTTGCAGGAGTTGCAGGCTTAGCATCGTTAGCTGCAGGAGCCTGTTTTGCATCCTGAGAAGCTCCGAAACCAGGCAGGTTCTTTGGATTTGTCTGTTGCTGTTCTGTGGCGATGTTCTCCATAACGCTTCTCTCTGTAGTAGCAGTAGGTGCTACCCAAGCGCATATTACGCTGAGTGCTACCATAGCTGCAGCAAGTGTCCATGTGGCTTTCTCTATGAAGTCTGTGGTCTTGCGTACACCCATAATCTGGTTTGAGCCAGCAAAGTTTGAAGAAAGGCCTCCGCCTTTAGATTCCTGAATGAGCACGATACCAATCATCAGCAGTGCTACGAGTACGATTAGAATTACGAATAATGTGTACATTCTTTTACTTATTTTTATTGTTATTATTTATTATCAATTTCTCTAAAAATCGAATTTGGTCTGCAAAGTAAGCATTTTTTTTTGGATATGCCAAATTTAAACGCTTAATAATTTCCAAAGCCTGCGAATATCTGCCTTGTTTTATGTAAATTCGGGCTAATGTCTCGGTAAAATAGCCTTCTTCGTCTTCGTTTTCACCATTTTTGTCACCCTCGTCGGCAATCTCTGGAACATACTCTATGTTTTCTTTGAGTTCTATCCTTCCTTGTTCGTTGTTGCTTATGAAGGTGTCAATAAGGTCTAATGTCGGTGACGACTCCGTTTCTTCGCTCTTTACATCCTCTTTTTCTTCTGTTTCCAGGAGGTATGCAACGTAGTCTATTGCAGCGTCGGCGGCTGTTGGTTTTCGTTTTTTACTCTTATCCTTTTCCTCCTCAACAGGAATAGTCTCGAGGAATTTGTCTATTAGCTCGTTTGTTGACGGACGTTGTTCTGCTCCATCCGTCTGTTTCTTTTCGTCAGCAGTTTTCTCTGTTGTCTTAAGTTGGTAGTGTGCCGACTCTACAAGATTGAAGATAACCTTTCTGTCGGTTATGTATATTGCTGCTCGTCGCAGTTCCTCGTCAAAGGTTGGGTCGTGCAGTATATACAGGTTTTTCAGCATCAGCAGTCGTGCAGTCTGGTAGTATGGGTACTGAGCTATCAGAGAACGCAGGTCGTACAGCGTCTCCCTATCCATCAGTTCCGGATGTCTTATGAGATTTATCAGGTCCATATTACCAGTTAGCTACTGTTGCATTGAATATCTGTTCTGTAATGTCTTTCGACATCTGTGTCACATATTCTTCCTGTACGGAGTTAAGGCTTCGTGTACTTTCGTACGATGCTGTTGCTGTGAACTGCTGTTCGAAGTCCTGCTCGTGGTTAGTATTATTAGTGAATCTTACGTTAACAGTCATCGAGAGCTCTGTCATCGCGGAGAATCCTTCGCTTGTTACTGCCCTGTTACGCTGTTGATATTGTGTTATCTCGCCCTCTATTTTGAGGTCGCCGTTTCGTCTTACCTGTATGAGTCGTGTCTGTGTGGCAAACTGGTCTTTCAACTGGTTGTTGAAGATAGCCGACATTGGACCCCACACATAGCTCGAACGTATTGGGAAGTCGGCTATCTGTATGGTCTTTGTCTTGTTATAATCAATGCTTGCTCCGTTGAACTTGTAGCTAACGGAACATGCGCTGAGCATCAGTGTGAGTGCTATTATAACAGTTTTACTCGTCCAGTCCATATTGTTTTATTCTTCTGTAAAGTGTTCTGTCACTTATTCCTAACTCTTGTGCTGCCTTTTTGCGATTGCCACCATTCTTGTCGAGTGCTTTTATAAGCATTTGTCTGCTTATATCGTCAAGGTTCAACGACTCCATTTCCTGTATCTCCTCAGCCTCAGCTTCCATCGGTTGGGTAATTGGTGAAGGGTGTTGTGCGATGGGTGCCGGATGTTGGGTGATGGTGGTCTGCTGTTGAGTGACGGGAGATTGTAGTTGTTCTCTTAGTGAGTTCATCTCGCGTCTCAAGTCGCCCACATTACCTTTCAGCTCATAGAGAATCTTATAGAGCAGTTCGCGTTCGTTCTCGTAGGAGTGACTTCCTCCTGCGGGTTGTATTGTCGCGAGCATAGTACTCTCCGTGCTCTGTGGTATGAATTTCAACAGCGCCTCTGCCGTTATCTCTCTGTCCTGACTGAGTATCGACATCTGTTCTGTGATATTCTTCAGCTGTCGTACGTTTCCAGGCCATTTGTACTTCAGGATTAGCTCTTTGGCTTCCTCTGTGAGTGTTATCTTCGGCAGTTTATATTTTTCAGCCATCTGCATAGCGAAGAGTCTGAAGAGCAGAATAATATCCTGTCCTCTGTCGCGCAGCGGAGGCATCTGTATAGGTATCGTGTTAAGTCTGTAGTACAGGTCTTCGCGGAATCGTCCTTCGCTGATGGCTTTCTGCATATTTACATTTGTAGCAGCCACTATGCGCACATCGGTTTTCATAACCTTTGTACCTCCCACGCGGATATACTCTCCCGTTTCGAGTACACGGAGCAGTCGGGCCTGTGTCGCTAAGGGTAGTTCTCCCACTTCGTCAAGGAATATTGTTCCTTTGTTAGCTTCTCCGAAGTATCCTTGACTTTCACCGATAGCTCCTGTGAACGAGCCCTTTTCGTGTCCGAAGAGTTCCGAGTCTATGGTACCTTCAGGAATTGCTCCACAGTTTATGGCGAAGTATTTCTCACGTTTTCTTGGTGAGTTGTCGTGAATGACACGCGGTATAATCTCCTTACCCACACCGCTCTCGCCCACAATGAGTACTGAGAGGTCGGTAGGGGCTACCTGTAGTGCAACGTCGAGAGCGTGGTTCAGTGCGTCGCAGTTGCCTACTATGTTGTAGCGTTGTTTTATTTTTTGGAGTTCCGAAGTGTTCATTTTCGCAAATTTGGGGGCAAAGGTACGAATAAGCGAAGAGAATACAAAATAAAAAGGAACATTTTATTTTTATTCTTTTATTCTTTTTCTATCTGTAAGTTTTATGAAAAGGAGTCCTATTGCCGTCCATATAAGTTCTCGAATGCGTACTATCAGCGCTACGAAGATACCGGCGCTGGCAGTCATTCCCAAGCCGCCTACCGACATAAGGAATCCTCCCTCTCTGCCACCCAGTTGCAGCGGGATGAAGAAGAGTAGATTAGCGAACAAAGAAGTGAAAGCCAGAATAAGGATGCATTGCAGGTAGTTCACGGAAGGCATTATCACCAGCAGTACGAACATTATCTCAAGAGCTGACACTACACGACACGACAGCTCTAAAAGTACTGCCGCTACAAAAGTTTTTGTTTCCTGTTTATGGAGTGCAGCTATCTGTGTGTCAATCTCGTCAAGTTGTTTTCTGTGTTCTTCAATGAAAGGTATTGCCCAACGTTTCACCATAGGAATATGTTTCAGGATGTTGAGCATCCTCACCGCCAGTCCTTTCGTATAACCTACCACAAAGAACCATATTCCGAGGGCGCAGAAGAGTACTACCAGACTAAGTATTATCGCCATAAAGACGGTCATAGGCTGTGTCAGCACATAGAGTACAGCCGACAATAGCCAGAACCAGAAGTGTGAGAATATGTGTGTCATAACATAAAGTATTACTGACGAAGTGGCTCGTTCAGTACCTATGTATGGCGACAGCGACATTATTCTGTAGGGTTCTCCTCCCATCAGTCCTCCTGGTGTGGCGTAGTTTAGTGCAAATCCTGCTATCGTCACCTTGTAGAGCCACCAAAAGGATATTTTAGGTGATTTTATTATCAGCCACCACGCAGCAGTATTAAATATGTAAAGGAAAGCCCACAATGCTACGACGGCAAAGAACCAATATCCAGCACGCTGAAGTCCTTGCCACACCTCTTCGAAATCCATCTGCGACACCATAATGACAAGTACCGCCAGACCGAAGAAGAAAAATGCATTTTGGTATTTCTTACTCACCCTTTGTCTCCGCTTTCTTAGGAATGCTGAAACGAACCTTTTCGCCGTCCTCTTTACGTTCGTGATATAGTTTCGGCAGCGGGTTCTTTATTGCTTCGTCGTAGTTATATCTGTTGCGAGCTATGTCGATGGCTGTATAGATAGCATTTCTGAAAGCCTCCTCGTTAGCTTCGTTCTTACCTGCTATGCTGAACATCTCGTCGCAAGAGGCAGTAGTGTGAATTATGGGCAGTCCGCAAGTCACCTTTACTGTTTCCTGACCGAGTTCCATTGGAATATTACCTACTACCATCAGTGCGTCAAACGCGTCAGCCTTTCCTTCCTCAACAAATGCTTTTGACTCGTAAGGTCCCATTACCACAGTACTTTCCTCCGTAAGTTTCTTGCTCTCGCTGTTGTTGTCGAGCAGGGCAATTCGTGGGTTCAGTATGGAGAAGTCGCGTTTCAATGTTGCTGTCAGCGTCTGCAACTGTTGTTCCAATGTATTTTCTCCACCTTTATTATACTGTACCACTCTGGTTTTGTCGTTTACGAGCATCGTCAGTTGTTTCGGATTTCGTCGTGGCAGTCCTTCAGCAGGACAGGTTACCAGCACGTCGAAGAGTCGTTTTACCATATCCTGCTTCGCTCTTTCGTGAGCCTCGAGAGCATTCTTCTTCGACTCCTCTGTTCGTTTCCCGAACTCCACCTTTGTTTCGTTGTTCGACGTTGCCAACAGGTTCACTTTTCCCTCTTTAGCCTCTCCTGCCTGTTTAATGACGTTAAAGCCAATCTGTTGTTCGAGTGTCGCCATGTGGCGTTCTGCAATCTTTGGGTTACCGTATATTATAGGTGTACACAACTCCAACATCGTCGGGTCGCTAAAAGTCTTTATAATAAGCTCGTAACCTATTCCGTTTGTGTCGCCTTGAGTTATTGCGACAATTATCTTTTCGTTTTTCGCTTCCATATATCTAACTATAAACTATTAACTATCAACTATCAACTAAAATATCGCTCCTTCAATTCTTCTCATGATATTTCTTTTCTTTCCCTCAGGAGCATACACGAATACCTCTTTTACTATTGTTTTGTCTTTCGTTTCCTCAACAACGGCGCAGTAGGGACCTCCCATCATATCGTCTTTCATAGCCCACAGTCCTCGGAAAGTCTTTGGCGTTCCGTTTGTCTCGTGTACGCTGTATGTTGACATATATACTCCGTCGTGCTCTCCTGGGATGTTACTTTCCATCACGCTGTCGCGCATCGTCTTGAAAGTCTTTTCGTCAGTTATACATCCCTTCGGCAGTGTGTATATGCAGAGATTTGTCATTCCCGTTGCTGTTCCGTTCGATAGCCACAGAAAGTCTTTCCCCTGTTTACTCTTTTTCATCTCCTCGGGCACCATCATCTCTATTCCGAATATTTTCTTCACCATTTCCGATGTCGTCTTGTTATGGTGCTTTTCGAGATATTCCCTTGTTCTCTGTCGTTCTTTAGTTATCAGTTCTTTACGCAGTTGTGTCCAGTTTGGAGCATCATTTTTTGTCAGGTCCACCAGATTTCTGTGTCTTTTCGCCACAGCATCCATTTGTTTCAATACTGTCACGTCGAACCAAGGTTCTGGCTGCGGCAGTAGTGTGTCTGCAATGCCTAATGAGTCCTTAGCTACCTGTCCCAACGAGTCATTGCTGGTAACTACTACGACTTCCCATGCTCCTCCCGTTTCCCGCTTCTCTAACGAGCATCCGGTTATCAGTATTACAGCTATTACGATAAGTATATTTTTCACTCTCCTCGCTCTTTAGAATATAACATTCCGCACGCTGCAAAGATGTCTTCTCCTCTGCTGGCGCGTATTGTTGTTGTTATTCCCCTTGCTGTGAGATAGTCTCGCAACATCTCCATGTGTTGTTGGTCCACCCCCTCAAGGTCTGCATCAGGTATTTTGTGGAAACGTATCAGGTTCACTCTGCACTCTATGCCTTTCAGCAGTTCAAGTACTTTGTCCATATCGCGTCTGGAGTCGTTGACACCTTTAAAGACAATATACTCGAATGACAGTCTGCGTTGATGTGTGAAATCGTATTCTCTTAACATCTCCACCACCTTTTCTATTCCCATTCCGTTTTCTGCTGGCATCAGTTTGCGGCGAACCTCGGGCAGGGGGGCGTGCATTGATATCGCTACGTGACAAAGACTTTCGTCGAGGAATCTCCTCAAGTTAGGCATTCCCACCGAGCTTACTGTTATGCGTTTCGGGCTCCATGCGAAGCCCCAAGGTGCAGTAAGTATTTCTGTTGCTCGGAGTACGGCATCAATATTGTCCATCGGCTCACCTTGTCCCATAAACACTATATTTGTCAGTCGTTCTCTTTCGGGCAACGCCAATATCTGGTTAAGAATGTCTCCTGCTGTGAGATTACCTTCAAATCCCTGTCGTCCTGTCTGACAGAAGTGACATCCCATTCTGCATCCTACCTGTGACGATACGCATAGTGTGGCACGTTCTTTATCAGGGATGAATACCGTTTCCACTCGTTTGAGTGATTGCTCTGGTTTTTGAGTGATGACAGGAAAGAGGTACTTTATTGTGCCGTCCACCGACTCCTGTCGCAAAACGTGGTTCATCGTTCCTACACAAAACTTCTCGGCGAGTTTTTCTCTATTCGCCTTCGAGATGTCAGTCATTTCGTCAATGTTGGCAACACGTTTTTCGTACAGCCATTTCGTTAGTTGCTTAGCGGTGAATCGGGGCATTCCCAGCAGTTCCACTTCCTTGCTAAGCTCTTCAGGCGTCATACCTATAAGTACCTTCTTTTCTTCATTCATGTTTGCAAAAGTACGAAAATATGAAGGAAAAACAAAAGAAATAAACGATTTTATTTTGTTCTGCTCTCGTTTTTTCGTACCTTTGACGGCTGAAAAGAAAATGATTTGTAAAAATGAGATATTCAGTAGATAGTTTTGTGTGGACCAGCGACGAGCAGACGCTTAGTACGCTGCGCGAGATACAAGAAGTAAAACACACCTTTTATGTTGAGGAGTCGCCGACAAGTAGCGATGCCGTGAGGAATATAGCGAAGAAAGCTACTGCCAAATATACGTTGCTTGCTATGAAGCGTTCTCCGCTGACCATAGGCTACGGTGCTGTGGGACGTCTGGTGCAGGTTGCTGACCGCACAGGTGCCGCTATGATTTATTGTGACCGCTGGCAGGTAGAAGGTGGCAAGCGTGTTAAGCATCCCGTCATTGACTACCAGGAGGGTAGTGTTCGTGACGATTTTGACTTTGGCTCAGTGTGGCTTGTACGTACGGAACTCATCCGTCAGTTTGTGGCAGAACACGTTCAGAGTCAGTGGAAGTGGGCGGGACTCTATGAGCTTCGTCTATGGCTCAGTCGCAAGGGTACGTTGTTCCACCTCGACGAGTTGTTATATACCGAAGAGGAGGACGACCTCCGCAAGAGTGGTGAGAAACAGTTCGACTATGTAGATCCGAAGAATCGTGAGGTACAGGTGGAGATGGAGCGTGTTGTAACAACCCACCTCCGCGAGATTGGTGCCCTCATCACCCCAACGAATTACATCACTCCCGACTTCGACGAGCAGGAGTTTGCTGTCGAGGCGAGTGTCATCATCCCCGTCTTCAATCGTGAGAAGACCATCCGCGATGCTGTAGAGAGCGCTCTGCGCCAGAAGGCATCGTTCCCCTTTAATGTTATTGTCATTGAGAATCACTCTACCGATGGAACAGCAGAGATACTCCGTTCCCTTGAGAAGAAGAGCGACAGCCTTGTTGTAATCACTCCGGAACGTCTCGATCTCGGCATCGGTGGCTGTTGGAACTATGCTGTCAACGACTCCCGTTGTGGACGTTTCGCTGTTCAACTCGACTCCGACGACCTCTATTCCGACGAGAACACCCTGCAGCACATCGTCGATGCTTTCCGTGAACAGAAGGCAGCAATGATAGTAGGTTCGTATCGTATGTGCGACTTCGACCTTAACACCCTGCCACCAGGACTTATCGACCACGCCGAGTGGACCGATGATAACGGTATGAACAATGCCCTGCGCATCAACGGACTGGGTGCTCCAAGAGCATTCTTCACCCCCTTGTTGCGCCAGATTGGTGTGCCCAATACCAGCTATGGTGAGGACTACGCCTTAGGACTTGCTTTCAGTCGTCATTGGCGCATAGGACGCATCTTCACAGAGCTTTACCTCTGTCGCCGCTGGGGTGGTAACAGCGATGCCGCCCTCACCATTGACCGCATCAATGCCAACAACCAGTATAAGGACCGTCTGCGTACTATGGAGATTCAGGCACGTAAGACTATTACAAGCGACGATATGTCGTCAGCCAACTTCTCCGTACAGCGTTTCATAGAGCGCCAACTCGAGACGTGGGCATTGGCAAATAAGAATTATCGCGACCTCCTGGATGTGGAGTCTAAGGAACTCGCTATCGGCGACCTTACACTCCTTGCGCAGCATAACCCTGCACGCATAGTATCTACAGGCGCCAGCATAAAGAGCAAGGACATCAAGAGTCGTCCCTGTTTCCTCTGTGAGTGCAATCGTCCCGAGGAGCAGATGAAGAAGACCCTTCTCGGACGTTACGAGCTGCTCGTAAATCCGTTCCCGATACTTCCTGACCACTTTACGTTACCTTCAGTACGTCACGAGGCACAGACAATACGTCGTCGCTATGGTGACATCCACCGACTCCTGGAGCTCTATCCGGAGTGGATGGTCTTCTACAATGGTCCTCATTGTGGTGCTTCTGCTCCCGACCACATGCATTTCCAGGCAGGAACGAGTGGGGTAGTCCCCTTGCAGCGCATGTGGCAGCGACTCAGTCGTAACCTCGAAGACGTGGTGATGTTCAACGATGACGAAGGAATTTTCTGCATTCCTGACTATCCCGTCCCAGCGTTGCTGCTAAAGAGTCGCACCAAGGATACTGACGAACGCATGTTCAAGACCTTGGGACTCAACAACGACGATGTCAACATCATTGCGTGGCGTCAGGGTGCAGACTTCATAAATGTCATCTTCCCGCGTCGTAAACATCGTCCCGACTGCTACGATGAGCTTATGGTAAGTCCTGGAGCCCTTGATATGGCAGGCATGATAATAACGCCTCGCAAGGAGGACTTCGATATCATTACAGCACAGCAGGCTATTGATATTCTCAAGGAAGTAGCTATTAGTGATGCCGACTTCGAGAAGCTCGTGAAAAACATTCAGGTAGCTGCCGACAACGATAATGACGCACAGGCTATGACACTCAACACCAAACCCTCGATACTTAATGTTAAGGTGGGTATCGTAAGTGCAGAGAAGATAACCTTCTCGCTCAACAAGCCATACACAGCGAAGGGTGAGGATATCTGTGGCGAGCAGAACGTAGAGTTCTCTGAAGGCGGAATCCTGTGGAACGGCAACCTGTGGAGCGAACTGACCTTCACTCCGAAGTCGTCAGACGCTTCATTCTCACTGAACGATGTCACCATTGGTGTCAACTTCCATTGGGAGCGCAAGGAGACACAGACCTTCCAAGGTGTTCTGCGTCTTGTTGTCGAGGAAGATAAGATATGCGCTATCAACGAGCTTCCTGTAGAGCAGTACCTCACCAGCGTCATCTCGAGTGAGATGTCAGCCACCTCGTCGCTCGAGTTCCTTAAAGCTCATGCCGTCATCTCACGTTCATGGCTGTTGGCACAGATGAAGCGTCGTCAGGAACAGAAGATTAGTGGTTCAGGCTTTTTCTCGTTCATAAAGAAGGACGATGAGTTGATACGCTGGTACGACCGCGACGACCACACCATCTTCGATGTCTGTGCTGACGACCACTGTCAACGCTATCAGGGTATCACGAAACAGACAAACCGTCACGTCGTAGATGCTATCAAGGCTACACGCGGACAGATACTGATGTATGGCGACGAGATATGTGATGCCCGCTTCTCGAAGTGTTGTGGCGGAAAGACCGAGGAGTTCCAGTACTGCTGGGAAGACACTCCAAAGCCATATCTTGTAAGTATCGACGACCCCTTCTGTAACACCCGCGACAAACAGATAATATCGCAGGTACTCAACGACTACGACCAGGAGACGCAGGACTTCTACACCTGGCAGGTAAGCTATACTCCTGAAGAGTTGCGCAACGTCATAGAGACGAAACTCAAGGTGCAGCTTGGCGACATTGTGGATCTCGTACCGTTGGAGCGCGGCAAGAGCGGACGCATCTGGAAACTGAAGATTGTAGGTTCCGAGCGCAGCTATACCATAGGCAAGGAACTCGAGATACGTCGTGCACTCAGCGAGACGCATCTCTACTCCAGCGACTTCACCGTAGAGAAGCGTTCCGGGAAGTTCATCCTCCACGGACGCGGATGGGGACACGGTGTAGGACTCTGTCAGATTGGTGCTGCCGTAATGGGTGAGCGCGGCTTCTCCTACGACCAGATACTATTACATTATTATAAAGGTGCAGAGATAAAGACATTATATTAATATAGGATGAGAATTAGTAAATCAACCCCCTGGTCATGGGTTCCCTCGCTGTATTTTGCCGAGGGCCTGCCCTATGTGGCAGTAATGACCATCTCGCTTATACTGTATAAGCAGTTAGGACTAAGCAATACGGAGATAACCTTCTACACCTCGTGGCTCTACCTGCCGTGGGTTATAAAGCCCCTGTGGAGTCCCTTTGTAGATATTGTGAAGACAAAACGCTGGTGGATTCTCACTATGCAGTTGCTTATCGGTGCTGCCTTTGGTGGTATAGCCTTCACCATCCCGACGTCGTTCTGGCTTCAGGGCACCCTGTTCTTCTTCTGGGTGATGGCATTTGCCAGCGCCACCCACGACATTGCTGCCGACGGTTTCTATATGCTCGGTCTCGACGAACATAATCAGGCTAACTTCGTTGGCATCCGTTCCACTTTCTACCGTCTTGCTACCATCTTCGGACAGGGTATTCTCGTCATGATAGCCGGCAATCTGCAGGTATTCTGGCGCAACAGCATTTCCCTCTCGTGGAGCCTTATGTTCTACGGTGTTGCAGGACTCTTCATCGCTCTCTGGCTATGGCACGGGTATGTGTTGCCGAGAGGAGAGGAAAGAGTGAAGAGTGAAGAGTTAAGAGTGAAGAGTGAAGAGAGAAAAGAGGAGAGAGACCTTAAGGCTCTCGTTAAATCCTTCTTCACCAAATTCCCTGCTCGTGAAGTCACCATCGGCATTCTCTTCATGCTGCTCTATCGTATGCCTGAAGGACTGCTTGCTAAGGTTTCGGCACTCTTCCTTGTAGATGCCCTCCATAACGGCGGTCTCGGACTGTCGCCTCAGGAGTACGGCTTCGTTCAGGGTACTATGGGAGTCATAGGACTAACCCTTGGAGGTATTCTCGGAGGAATCTGTGCTGGTCGTCACGGACTGAAGAAGTGGTTGTGGCCTATGGTCTGCGCCATCACATTGCCCGACCTCGTATATGTTTATATGAGTTTCGCCGTCCCAGACAACTTCCTCGTTGTCAACATTTGTGTGTTCTTTGAGCAGTTCGGTTACGGCTTTGGCTTCACCGCCTATATGCTATACCTTATATATTTCTCTCGCGGAGAGTACAAGACCAGTCACTATGCGCTCTGCACAGCCTTTATGGCACTCTCAATGATGATTCCTGGTCTCTTTGCAGGAGCCCTTCAGGAGGCAGTAGGCTACCAGGCATTCTTCATCATCGTCGTTGCTTTCTGTGCAGTAACCTTCATAGTTACCTCGCTTATCAATATTGATCCGAAGTTTGGTTTAAAAGAAGTAGAAGAAACAGAAGAATGAAAATAGGAATTGTCCAACAACACAACACCGCCAGCGTCGATGACAACAAACATCGACTTGCAGAGCACATTGCCCAGGTAGCAGCTCAGGGTGCGGAACTTGTGGTGCTCCAGGAGCTTCACAACTCGCTGTATTTCTGCGATGTTGAGGACGTAAGTCGCTTTGACCTTGCCGAGCCTGTTCCCGGACCTTCTACAGAGTTCTACGGCTCTTTGGCACGTCAGCATAACGTAGTCCTCGTCACCTCGCTCTTCGAGCGTCGTGCCGCAGGACTGTACCATAATACCGCTGTCGTCTTTGAGCGCGATGGTAGCATTGCCGGCAAGTATCGTAAGATGCATATCCCCGACGATCCTGCCTACTACGAGAAGTTCTACTTCACCCCAGGCGACCTCGGTTTCCAACCCATCGACACCAGCGTAGGACGTCTTGGCGTCCTCGTTTGCTGGGACCAGTGGTACCCCGAGGCAGCACGTCTTATGGCACTTCAGGGTGCCGAGTTGCTCATCTATCCTACGGCAATAGGCTTCGACCCTCACGACACCTCCGACGAACAGGAGCGTCAGCGTGAGGCGTGGACCACCGTAATGCGTGGTCATGCTGTTGCCAACGGACTCCCCGTCGTTGCTGTCAACAGGGTAGGCGAGGAAGCTGCCAACACCTTCTGGGGCAGCAGCTTTGTCGCTGGTCCGCAGGGCGAGTTCCTCTATCGTGCCAATACTACCGACGAGGTAGCTGTTGTTGTCGATGTTGACCTCCAGCGCTCCGAACAGGTGCGTCGCTGGTGGCCCTTCCTCAGGGACCGTCGCATCGATGCTTATCAGAATATTCTCCAAAGATATGTAGAGTAACAATTATTTTCTAAAATTTAAAGTTATGAAGAAGTTATTTATTTTAATGCTTTCCTTCACCTTTGCTGCCGCTGGGTATGCACAGGAGATAACAACAGAAAAGCTAGACGCTTACTATCAGGGCGTTTTCAAAAACTTGCATAAGCGCGCTTATACTGGTCAGTACGAGCTGCCAAAACTGCCCAAGGCAACTCCCGAGCTTATGCGCAAGGCGCACAATGCTGCTGGTGCACCACTGAATTTCACGGATCGTATATGGTCTCCAGGCGAGTGGGAAGAGGTTAAGGCTATCGTCGTTAGTCCTCTATATGCCCACTTTCACCCAGAACACATGGCTGACCCTCGCTATTCTGTATCACCTATGGTACCAGGCTACGGAGCTTATTACTATAAGCAGAACCCGGATTCGGACGAAGATGGACAATTCTTGGGTTATGGTCAGTACATTAGTTTTATCGACGTGCAGAGCGAGTTAGGTCAGATATTTTTATATATCATGGACGCTATTCAGATGGGTGGAGCAGAAGCGTGGGTACGCATAGAGTCAAGCGACGACGCTTATATTCTGCGCAACGCCATGAAAAAGAAGGGTCTGGCAACCGACAATATACGCTTCTTCGTGGCTCCAGGCAATGCATACTGGTTCCGCGACTGTGGTCCTATATGTTTCTATTATGGTGACGACGATAATCTGGCTATGCTCGACTTCTTCTATGGCGCCGGTCGTTGTGCCGATGACGTGGTGCCGTCAGTACTCCACAGAGAGATGGGCATCCCCAACTACATCTCTTCTATTATTTGGGAGGGTGGCAACTGTCTTGTTGACGGAGTAGGTACCCTTATCACGTCAGAGTCAACGTTTAAACATAATGGTACAGATGCTGGTCCTATAATATGGGACGGTGAGAATTATAGTACCATCAGCGAAACTACAAGAATAATTCCTACTGAAGAGGATATAACAGAAGCCCTGCAGGGAATGTTGGGACAGAATAAACTTATCTTCGTTCCTGCTCTGAAGAGTGACGGTGGAACAGGTCACGTTGACCTCTATGCCGACGCTAAGGACGAGAACGGTTTCTTGTTTACCAAGATGCCTGAGGCTTACAACACTTGGAAAGACTACGCAACCGTTGAGAAGAACATCTCCACAATCTTTGCACAGAATAGTGTTATCTGGGAACGTAACTACTACGATATGGGAAGTCTGCCCTTCCCGTCAAAGGACGACGGTACCAACTTCGAGAGCGAAGCAGAATACGGCAGTAAGTATTCCCGTTCTTATGCTAATCACTGCATCGTGAACAACGTCATCATTCAGCCCTGCTTCTCACCAGTAGGCTATGACCACCTGCCTACAGCAGAGTGGGACCGCAACAATATAAAACTCATGCAGGAGCGCTATCCTGGTTACACTTTCTATTGCGTTGATATGCGTAAATTCGACAGTCAGGGCGGTTCCATCCACTGTGTTACAAAGCAGATTCCTGCCGACAACCCCGTTCGTATCCTCCACAAGAACATTCACGGCAGCGTGAATGCAGGAACTCTGACGGAAATACCCTTCAGGGCTATCATCACTAACAAGAGCGGTATTGCCAACGCACAGCTCATATATCGTGTTGATGGAGGCGATTGGCAGACTGTAGAGCTTAAGAACGACGGCAACAGTTGGTACGCAAGTGTTCCTACAAGCACATTCACTTTGGGCAGCAACGTTGATTATTACTTCTCGGCAACATCGAATAACGATAAGACAATCACTAAGCCTATTAACGCTGCTTACGGAGCATTCTTCACCTTCAACCTTACCAACGAGGGTGAGTATGACGAGACGATGTTCGACTTCGACACCAAACCGATGGCAAAGGAAATGATTACATTTACTCTCGACACAAAATATCTGCGCGAAGACACCAGCGGCAGTCCTGCAACAGCCATCAGCGAGGTAAATACCGACAATGTCAAGAAGGCTGATAACAGCTGGTACACCATTGGTGGTAGCCGTCTCAGCGGAAGACCTTCTGCAAAGGGTATTTACATCTATAATGGCAAGAAGGTAGCTGTTAAGTAATCGCAATGTGGTCCGTGACATAACGGTAGAGTCCTGCTCTGTTGGTAACCACCAGCTGGTAGGGCTCTCCTTCTTTTGTGTGGGTATATAGAACAGATACGCAGTTTTTTTGTTATTATGAAATTAATTTGGCAGAAACAACAAAACTTTCTAATTATTTCTTGCTACAAACATCTCACAGAAACCAACGGGTACATTTGACAAGTATTATCATAAAAAACGAGGACCGTTCTCGTTTGTGACGAGACTGGCTCTCGTTAGGAACGAGGCCGGCTCTCGTTTTAGCTCTTAGATGGTTTTTAGGATTTCTCAATTTTTATTTTTCAAAAAAAAGTGTCATCCGTCATGCTGCAAACCGTAGGTTTACTCCTACAAAACCATAGGTTTACTCCGACCAAAGCATAGGTTTACTCCGACCAAAGCATAGGTTTTCTCCGACCAAACCATGGGTTTACTCCGACAAAACCATAGGTTTACTTTGGATAAGCATACGCGCTGACAATCCAAATGTAAAGATTTTTTAATGACGACTGACACTTTTTTTCGAAAATTAAAATTTCCATAATCCTAAAAAAGAAAAACCTTTCTCTTTATTTTGAAATTAAAAAAAATGATTATATTTGCAGCAAAATAATCCTGTATTATAGGATGGAATGACGAGATATGAGAAGAGAGGATAAAGACTTATTGATGAGATTACTTCAGCAACATAAGCTGTTGGGAATCTCTGACCAGATAGACTTCGACAAGTTCTATCTATACTCCATCATCACGCACTCTACAGCCATTGAGGGCAGTACGGTGACTGAGGTGGAGGCGCAACTGCTGTTCGACGAAGGCATCACCAGCAGCAAGCGCACTATGCTGGAGCAGCAGATGAACCTCGACCTGAAGGCAGCTTACGACTATGGACGTGAGTGGATTCGTCAGCATGAACCTATCACTGTGGATTGGCTCATCCTGCTGGCCTCGAAGGTGATGGCTCGTACGGGCAGCGACTATCATTCGATTGGTGGTGACTTCTCTGCAGCAAAGGGTGAACTGCGCAAGTTGAATGTCACTGCTGGAACGGGCGGAAAGTCATATCTGGCATATCAGAAGGTGCCTGCACGTCTCGAAGCTTTCTGCAGGGAACTTAATAAACGTCGCAAGGCTATTAATCCTGCAGATGTGGCATCCGTTTATGAACTCAGTTTTTGGGCGCATTATGAACTGGTGACCATTCATCCTTGGGCTGACGGTAACGGGCGTACATGTCGATTGCTGATGAACCTGCTGCAATGGGAGTTTGATGTGTTGCCGACCAAGGTGCTTAAAGAAGACAAGGCTGAATATATCCAGGCGCTGATTGACACTCGCAATAGTGAGGACATCGCAGTCTTTATCGATTGCATGACCAAGTTACATTGCCAGCACCTGCAAACGGATATCGAACAATTCGTTAAATCAACGACAGAGAAAGTGGTCGATAAATCGACTTTGAGGCAGGAAATGGTCGATAAATGGTCGATAAAGCCCTCGTTGGCAGAGAAACTGGTCGATATTATAAAGTTCGTGGCCGATAAAGACCTGATTACAACAGAAGAAATTGTCAGTCATTTCGGTTTCAATCCCACCACCGCCAAACGTTACCTTCGCCAGCTCACGGAGTTCGGCTATCTGGAGGCGCATGGCGGCAATAAGAACAGGACGTATTCAAAGAAATAAGATGTTTTCAAAATGAGAATTAAATACATTATTTTACTGGCGTTTTGCTTGTTGGCAACCCCTCTGCTGGCCGCAACTGACCCTGCGACAGAAGACGAAGAGGCTTACTACTATATAGGTGAGATGAACCAATGGAGCACGGAAGACCTGAGTTTTCCACTTGTAAAACAGGCTGACGGAGTGACGTGGGAGATTACCATCCCAGCTCCAGGCCATGACGATGGCTGGTTCAAGGTTGCTCCGGCATCAGCCTATGGGCAGTCTGATTTCTGGAGCCTGCTGCTGTGTGCCCCTTACAACGGTTGTCGCGAGTTGTCTGGTACGATGAACTATGACGGCGGTGCCTGGCTGCTACCTAACGAATATGGTGTTGACTCATATACGCTTAGAATTGTACCCTCTACGATGCAGTATGAACTGGTGCCTCATGAGGCGGTGTCAACTCCCTGGTCTGGCACGCTGCCTGTCATCTTCATCAATACCCAGGAGCCTGTCACCTCGAAGGAGACTTATGTTACGGGTTCTTATTATATCGATGCCCTGGGACTGGAGGGCTATGAGTCGTTAGGCAGTGCGGAGAAGCCTTTGGCGCTGCAGATAAGGGGGCGTGGAAACTATACGTGGAATGCTTTCGACAAGAAGCCTTATCGCCTAAAGTTCGACAAGAAGGCTCAGCCCTTAGGCATGAAGAGCAGCAAACACTTTACCTTGCTGGCTCATGCTGATGATGATATGGCCTTCCTGCGTAATACCGTCGGATTTGAACTCAGCAAGCGTCTGGGACTGGCCTACACCCCTGAGCAACAACCTGTAGAGGTGGTGCTGAATGACAACTATATAGGTCTTTATATGCTCACGGAGCAGATTCGTGTGGATGCCAACAGAGTGAACATCACGGAGCAGAACGATGGGGAGACCACCCCGGAAAACATTACCGGCGGCTGGCTGTTGGAGATTGACAACTACGACGACCCCTACCAGATTCGCATGACGGAGGGCAATGGCTCGTTGCTCCGTTTCACGCTCCATTCGCCGGAGATACTGTCCGAGGCACAGAAGAGCTATATCACTGAATATTTGCAAAATACCGATAACGCCATCTATGCCTCCGACAAGAGCAGCACGCTATGGGAAGAATATATCGACATGGATGCGCTGGTGCGTTTCTACCTCGTGCAGGAGATAACAGACAATGGCGAGTCGTTCCACGGCAGCTGCTATCTTCACAAGGATCGTGGCAGCAACACCAAGCTGGTCTTCGGACCCGTGTGGGACTTCGGCAACTCCTTCCGCCGCAGCCTCGACAATTTCATTTATGTCAACACGCCTTTCGGTCAGAGCTGGATAGGAGAAATAGCCCGTTTCCCCCGCTTCCAAGAGGCTGTCCAGCAGCGTTGGAATAGCTTTCTGGTTTATGACTACGACTCACTTGACGACTTCATCGATGCCTTTGTTGCCAAAATCTCAGCAGCTTCAGCCTGCGACGACAAGCGTTGGCCGCAATACAGCCAAGACAACATCATCGACCGTCGCGACTGGTTCAAGAGCAGCCTCCATCAGAAAGTTGACTGGCTCAGCCAGCAATGGGGCAGGCCGACAGGTATCAATGACATTGAGAGATGGAGAAACGGAGCAACCGACGCCGACCACCAGTCGTCTGATATAATCTACGACCTGCAAGGCCGCCGTGTAACCCCCTCAACCCTAAAAAGTGGTCTCTACATCCGCAACGGCCGTAAGGTAGTCATTCGATAAGCATATCTCGCACCTCGCATCTCGTATCTCGCATCTCGGAAAACCAAAGAAAAACTTGTTTTCCTTTGGTTTTCTCTTCGCTTAATCGTAACTTTGCAAGCAGAAAACCTACTATATTATGAAAAGAACAATATTATGGATGTTCGCTGCCATCCTTATATGCGGCACCGTCAGTTCCCTGTCATCATGTACAGATAGCGACAATGCGACATCGGGAATCCCTGTTAATCCTACTGATCCCAATATCGACCAGATGCTTGTGAAGGTTAGTGTAGATGTTCCTACTGCCGTACTGAGCAGCTTCGACGAGAAGTCTATGGGCGCCGCCTTTGTCCGTCGTCTTCCCAATACCACCAATCAGATAGATAATGATACGAAGATGGTATTCATCAAGGGTGAGGACATCATAGGTCGTCCTTTGACGGAGTGGTTTGAGACTGCAAGACTGTACCTTCGTGGCGGCTACATAGCTATAGAGAAACCCCGCGACGCGCAGTTGGTGCATCTGATGGAGAACATAGCAGAGCAAGTTTCAAGTGCTGAGTATGATATTCTCAACCGCTACGGCAACGTAAACATCATTCCTGCTAATGCTGATGCGGCACCACGCAGAGTGTCCTCTCACGTGGAGCGTTTAAAGAACCGCATAGCCAACATGAAGTTGGCAAGCAGCCGCGCAGCAAGTGAAGGCGACCCCGTAGCCGAGATGGTTATCTTTGCTATCGATGGTTACTATCACCATATACCTTATCAGGGCACTTCTGTAAACAGCTCATATTCCGATAATAGCGATGCAGAAGTAGCAGGTTCGACAACAACCGTTAATAAAGAATACACCAAGAACAGCAGCGGTATGATGGCTGACGGCGCTGCCCAGTGGATTAACAACCGCGAGAAGTCCAAGCAGGCATCAAAGTCACACCGTTACAGTCGTGCCGACGGCAGCGGTGCCATCAACGACCTGATGAGTGCCAGCGAGGAATATACCTTCCAGGAGTGGCTTGCAACATGGTCTTGGGACGCCTGGGAAGCACGTCGCAAACAAAATGCCTATACAGAGACTATGCGTATCTGGGGTGCTCACAATATAGATACCAACAAGGACTATTACTTCGTAGAGCAGAAAGTGCTGGCATCTGTCGGCGGCAAGAAAGACGGCGATGCCCGTTTCGACCCTCAGCAGACACTCTATCCAGGTCCTTACTCGGAAGGTGAATGGATTGAAGCCAACTGCGATTATGAAGGTGAACACATGGTGAAGTACTACGGATCGTGGTTCCAGGAGGGCAACTTCAATATGAACATCACTGGTGCCGGTGAAATAAAGATAGAAGATGCTGTTCCCGACACCGACAACAACAACGTCAGCCGTTCGGTAGCTGTAGGAACATCGTCTTCCAACACCATCGGTTTCTCCTACGGTGGTCTCATTGGCGAAAGCCCCAGTTTGTCGTTAGGCTTTAACTACGGTCACACTGAAGGCAGTACATACACAATGACAACCACGAACAACGCAAGGGAACTGCGCTGTGCAAAGAATACCGAAGGCAACAAGGTGTCGTGGACATATACCAACAGCCAGTCTATTATCTCAGACTCTGACGAGGATGAACACATCATGGCTTCCGACGCTATCACTAACGATGTTGACATAGACAACCAGGTATGCTGGTCGGTAGCCAACCCGGAAGGGGCATACACCTTAGAATACTATGGTGAGCCGAAGATGAAGTGTCTGTTCATCAAGGAAAACGACGATGAGCACGGCACGACAACGTGGCCTAACAGAACCCCCAACACACAGGTTCTCCTCATACCTAACCGTGCTGAGCAGGTTTGGTATATGGATATCACCTTCCCTGAGATTGGTCAGGAAGGTCACCTCGGCGACAAAGGAAAACTCGTGGAGTATTTGCAGCGCCAGTTCCCCAGCATCTATCAGACAGAGTTAAGGCTTGCCGACCAGACCGCGGAGAGCGAAAATACCATCAAGCAACTTGTAGATTACACCAACGAAGTGCTGAACAACAGCGATGGTGCCCAGACCATGAAGGAGTATGCTCTTGATCTTGGTCTGAGCCAATATACTGTAAAGTGGTACACCATCGACGGCAAGCACGACAAATACGAGCTGACCATTTACGCTAAATAACAAACCACTGTGCTACGGATTCGTTTTTGTTAGTCCCCAGTATGTGGTGAGGTCGCTGATGGATGCCTCCACTTCGTTCTCTATCTCGTCGGGGAGATTACAGAAGAAGTCGATGCCCGTGCGCTGCTCCAACTCGTCGATAGTTATGGCGTAGTCACCATAGTTCTTGTTGGTGTCGCTGGCATCCTGGTGGATAGTCCAAAGTCCGAGGGCGTGGTAGGTGTCTGAAGACTTGTTGTACCCGAGTATCGCCATATAGAAGTACTTCGGCACGAGGAGGCGGTTGTTGCACTTCTCGGCATAGACTCCGCTGCTCACCTCACCGCCAAGATTGACGTCGCTGATGGTGGCTGCCTTGACGATGTAGAGGGTGTCGCAGAGTTTGTCGGTGGTGCTGGTGCTCCACGTATTAATTTTGTCTTCAAGATTTTTCCACAGTCCTCCATTATGCGTCTGCCACTGGGGTTGCATGTTGGTGAGGAAGAAGGTCTGTTTGTTCTGTTCAACAGAACATTGACGGTCTTGTGACGGACAGAGGTGTCCACGCGAGAAACCGCTATTCTTGTAATCGTTGAGCTGTGAACTGGTTGTGACGTCAGGGTCAGCCTTGAAGTCGTCGTTGCGGTCAGTATCCTTCATGTTATTTTTGCTGTGCATAGTGTAGCACGTCCAGCGATTAGCAATCTTTGAGTTGTCCCACTCCAACGAGAAGGTCACACCATAGTCGTCGGTCTTCTTAACAACAACCTGGTTGTCGGTGGTGTTGCTGTTAAGGTGCGGATATTCCAGTCCCCACGCATAGGCGTAGCGCCCCGTGAGTTCGAAGTTGTTCCAGTTGGCATTAGCGTTGGAAAGGTCCGGAGCGCTCTCGGGATACTCTATCGACGACATCTGCGAGTAGAGGTAGTCGTCGGTGGTAGAAGATGCCTTAAGATAGATTTTCATACCCACGTTAGTGACGAAGGTGATGTGGTCTATTTCACTCTTCTGGTAGCTGACTTTGCGTCCGTCCTTCAGGGTGATGTTCATATTATAGATTTTGTCGGTCTTAATGTTGTCAGGGTATATTACCTGTGCATTAGCATTCAGTGCGAAGAGCCCGATGATAAGTGTCGATATTATTTTCTTCATTGTCGTGCCCTCCTTATTCTTCTTCTTCTTCGTTAGACCATAAATCTACATCCTCAAGGACGTACTCTTTGGTGTGTGCTCCGCCAGCGCCAGCACCGCTACCTTTCTGTGCACCGCTGGTTTCTACCTGGTTTCCGCCGCCGCTGACTCCTGCGTTCAGCGCGCCTGTAAGGTCCATCATGAAAATCTCAATTGAAGGAGCCGTGTAGATAGTTCTGTTCTTTTCCATTGTCATGAGATTTTTATTTTATGATGTACTTCTTACCATTCTTAATTACTATGCCCTTATAGTCCTTGCCTACGCGCTGACCAGCGAGGTTATAGTAATCATAATTATCAATTCTCAACTCCGAATTCTCAATTGAGCGGATTCCGTCAGTCTCTTCCTCTTCGTAGTCTTCGCCGTAGATAGCAACCTTAGCACCACCGATAGGAACACGATAGAAGGCACGCATGCCCCTCATGGTGTTTGAAGTATTGTCAACAGGGTAGTAGAGCAGATCGCCGTCGCCAAGATACAGCTCGGTTTGGTCGGTAGCCATAGCGTAAGGCGAGTAGATAGCAACGAAACTGTATGCGCCGTGAGTCACCGTCTGTGCTGGGGTTGCGCTGAGTGTTACGTCGTAGAATACGGGGTTGGCAATAGTCTCGTCAGGAATGATGAGGTAGGGCTTTCCTGCCTCGATGCTTTCAGCCTCTTTGAAGAGCATTGTAGTGCCGCTGATGTTGTCGTATTCGCGGATGAGAGCCTCCGTCTCGTCGAAGCTGAAGTTGAAAGGTACGGCAAAGGTGTTCCAGTATTCGCTGCTTAGTGTGCGCACCAGTCGGACGGTAGCGTTCTGGATGTCGCTTGCAGGCGATACGAAGGTCTCGTTTTCGTCGATGACATAAACGAGAGGACGAACGCTGTTCTGATAGATTGGTGCAATCTGTTTTGTGCTATTGTTAGGAACGGCTATTCCCGAGAGGTCGTAGCGTGCTCCGTTGTGTGGCATCTGGAAGCAGGCAGAAGAGTATTTGTCGTAAGCCTCAATGTTACTTGTTCCCTTTACAAGGTTTTCTACCTTTACCCAGTCGGCGAGGTTAGCGTCGTAGGCGCTGGCGTCAATCTCCTTCGGCATCACCATATCCTCGCTCACACGGTCCGCAATGACGAGATTATCGGTGTTGGTGTTTGCTGTAGCCACCATTTCCGGCATACCGTTATCGACGGTGTTCTTGCCGATGATGCTACCTGCCACGTGTTGATTGTAAGCCCAAGGGCGTGACGGGGTGAACACATTATTATTATATAGGCAGATGGCGCCGGTATTGTCGCGCAGGAACACCTCTTTGTCGTTTACAAAGGTGATGCGAGCATTGGCTGCATCGCTGAAACTTAGCGCCGCCTCAGTTTCGGCAGTCAGCGACTTGAAGGCTGCTATGCTTGTCACCAAAGGGAAGTAGGTAACGTTGATGCTCTTGATATAGAGAGCCACCGACGAAGTCTGTGCAAACGACAGTTTTATCTCTCCCTGCTGTCCACCCGTGAAGGTGTACGCGGTAGCGCTGTTAGTAAGCGATACGGAGGTCTCTCCGCTGCATGTAAACGGTTTGTCGTTGACACTTACAGCGAATGTGGCGTTGGTGCCGTTTGCTCCGGATACGTTAATGGTAATCGAGGTGATGTAGCCCGTAATGCCTGACGTGGAGAGGATGGCAGAAGTAGCAGGATTGGCGCCGGAACCTATCTGCTGACCCTTAGTGCCGTCATATCCGTAATAATTGCCGTTGTTGACAAGTGTCCACTCAACGTCGTTAAGCGCCAACGTCTCTGAGTTGTGAAACGTCGTTGCCGTGAACGTATACTCATACTCCGCTGCTTTAGCAGTAAGGCTACCGATTAGCAGGAAGCCAATGAGTAGTAGTAATAGATTTGTTTTTCTCATATTTCTTTAATCTTTAAACTCTAACCTCTAACCTCTAACCTCTAACCCTCGGGTACTGCATCGTGCAACAATGTATAGAACCATGTTGACGAATGATAGACCGCGAGTCAATAGGTATCATCTCTCTGTCGGGGAATGCCTCCTGTATGCGCTGTATCGCCCTCTCGTCGTTGGCAGGTTGTCCGTAGGTGGGAACCAGTACGGCACCGTTGATGATGAGGTAGTTGGCGTATGTCGCAGGCAGCTGTGTGCCGTCTTCGTCGTAGATAGGGTCGGGGAGCGGCATCCGCAGCAGAGTGCCGTCGGGCAGTATTCGTGCTAAGGTGTCAATGTGACCGTCGGTATCGTCGCCAGGCAGCGGCTCGTCGTCGAGCCACACTATGCGGTCGGCACGTAGTCGGCGCTTCAGCTCCTGCTCTATCTGTTGCTCCGTAAGTGGTTGGTTGCGATGAGGCGCAAGGAGACAGCAACGTGTAGTGTAGATAGTTCCCTTGCCGTCGCTCTCTATAGATCCGCCCTCGAGGACAAAGTCGAGGTGGTTTTCGTATGATAGAGAAGAGAGGAGAGAGGATAGAGGAGAGTGAACCGATTCATACAACGAGCGGTTGATGGCGTTGTCGAGTGATGCCTCGAACTTCTCGCCCCATCCGTTGAAACAGAAGTCGAGTAGGGTGCCGTCGGAGAGTGTCAGGAAGGCGTGGTCGCGTGCCCACGTGTCGTTGGTAGGACACTGGTGATACACCACGTTACTCATTTGTTGTGTGGTGAGGTGCTCTGCGAGCAGTCGCTTCACTTTCTCTACGTCGGGAGCCACAATGAGGAGTTTCTCGTACTTGCTGATAGCCTGCGCCATCTCTATGTATGTGGCGGTAATCTCAGGAAGCATAGGTGCCCAGTCGGTCTTCTCGTGAGGCCACGTCAGCTGCACCATTTCCTGTTCTTCCCACTCTGCAGAAAGCGTTATTCTTTTCGTAACTTCTTGTTTCATAGTGTTATTCGGGGGCAAAGATACAAATTTATTTCAAATTACGTAATGATTATCCAAAAAAAACGTAACCTTACCCTTTGTATTTCTCCCGACTTTTTGTACCTTTGTCCGCTGATGCGACGCAGTAATTACGATTTTCTAACTACAGCACCTGTGCCAAAAGTCATTGGAACACTTGCCGTTCCGACCATCATCAGCATGATGGTTACGAGCATATATAGTCTTGCTGACACCTATTTCGTCAGTCAGCTAAACACGCAGGCTACGGCAGCTGTAGGTATAGTATTCACCGTTATGAGCATCTTCCAGGCTATGGGTTATTTCTACGGCACAGGGTCGGGCAACTACATAGCAATGAGTCTTGGTGCGAAGAACGCTTCCGAGGCGTCGCGAATGGGTTTCCTGAGTTTCGTTTATGCCATAATAACCGGAGTGGTGCTGACTGTTGTGGGATTCCTAATCCTGCCCAATCTGGCACGATGGCTTGGCAGTACGGAGACCATCTATCCTTACACTTTGGAGTATCTCAGTTTCATCCTCCTTGCGTGTCCTTTTGTTATCGGTTCGCTAACCCTTAACCTGCAGTTGCGTTTCAGGGGCGACCCCTTCTATTCTATGTTGGGCATACTAAGTGGAGCAATACTGAACATCAGTCTTGACCCGCTATTCATCTTCTACTTGGATATGGGCATCAGCGGTGCAGGACTGGCAACGTTGATAAGTCAGGCTGTGAGTTTCAGTGTGTTGCTGACGATAACGCTAAGAATGAAATCATGGCAGATAGGAGGTAAAAATAAGGATTACATAGCTTTGATAGTAAAAGGTGGAACGCCGTCGATTACCCGTCAGGGACTGGGCACCCTTGCAACGCTGTTCCTTAACCTTACGGCGGCAGGTTTCGGCGATGCTGCCGTCGCTGCTATGAGCATCGTCACACGCATTACCTTCCTCGTTTATTCCATAGTGATAGGTCTTGGTCACGGATTCCAGCCCTTCTGTGGATACTGCTATGGTGCGAAGCTCTACGATCGTGTTATCAAAGGCTTTTGGTATAGTGTACGTGTAGGAACAATATTTCTTACCGTTGTGGCGATACTCTGTTTTGTGTTCACCGCAGAGATAATATCACTGTTCCGCGACGACCCTGCAGTCATTAGCATCGGCGGTCAGGCACTTCGTTGGCAGGCTATCACCTATCCCCTCGGAGCTATCATGATGCTCTCGAACACTATGATGCAGACCATAAACCGCCCCATAGAAGCCAATATTCTGGCAGCAGCACGTAGAGGACTCTTCTTCATTCCCTTTATTCTTGTGTTGCCGACATTCTTCGGACTCTTCGGACTCATAGTGACACAAGCGTGTGCCGACGTCTGCGCTTTCGTGATGACGATAGTGATAATGAGTTATTATCGCAACTCGAAAAAGTAAAAAAGTCGTCATTTATTTTGTTTTCTATTCTCTTCTTTGTATCTTTGCCCCAAAATCTAACTATTATGAAGAGAACGCTACTCACTTTATGTGCGGCGACTGCGGTGATAGCATCGTACGCACAAGGACCCAATGCCAGCGGAACATACTATAAAGCGGCTGACGGAAAGAGTGGACAGGAGTTGAAGACTGCCCTACATAATATTATTAAGGAACCCGAGGTGACGTCGTATAACGGATTGTGGGAAGCCTACAGACTGACCGATATGACACCTGACGGTAAGGTGTGGGATATGTATAGCGACTTGACGAACTTTACAGACCCCGTAACGTGTTCGCACTCATACAGCAAGGAAGGCGACGGACTGAACAGGGAACACTCGTTCCCGAAGAGTTGGTTCGGTGGTAGCGACAAGACGCTGATGTATAGCGACGTGCAGCACGTCATTCCTACCGACGGATATGTTAATATGCAACGTAGCAACTACCCCTACGGAGAGGTGTATTCGCCTTCGTACGTGTCGCACAACAGCTTCAGCAAGCTGGGTCCCTGCGCTGAGATAGGCTATACTAAGAAAGTCTTTGAACCTAACGACGAGTACAAGGGCGACTTGGCACGAATATACTTCTACATGGCAACGTGTTACGAGGACGTCATTACCGACTGGTACCAGTTAGGACAGACAGACATACTGACGAACAACAGCTACAAGCCCTACGTGAACTGGCACATGCAGATGTTAATGCGATGGGCAAAAGAGGACGCGGTAAGCGATAAAGAGGTAGAGAGAAATCACGGATGCTATCGTGTACAGGGAAACAGAAATCCTTTCATCGACTACCCCGGACTGGAGGACTACATCTGGGGCGACAAGGTAGGACAGCCCTTCAACTACGATGTTGGAGGCAGCGGCACCTGGGACTTCCAGTTTAAGAAGACACAGACCATAGAAAGCGGAAAGCGATACCTCATAGTAGCTAAGAACACAGACAAGGCGACACAGACAGACACGCTGCTGATGATGTTGCCGCTGAAAGGCTACGGATATATGCAGAAACGTCCTGTGACGGAAGAGTTCGACATTATAAACTACTGGACCGACAAGAATACCTTTACCTTTACCGCTGTCAATGGAGGTTACACCATCCAGCAGGAAGACGGAAAGTACCTGTGTATGACGACACGCGATAACGGTTCGTATTACTACAGCTTCAGCACCAGCGCTACGATGCCCGAGAAGGCTGGCGTATGGACAGTAACACCTAACGCTGACGGCACCTGTAAGATATTGAATAAGGACGCTAACTGCTACGTGCAGTATAGCACGTCGTACTACACCTACGGCAGCTATCCGAACAATCGTGGTGCTATGCCGGCACTTTATGTGGAGACTGATGCTACGGGAATCCACTCAATTGAGAATTCGGAGTTGAGAATTGAGAATTATGATTACTATAACCTCGCTGGTCAGAAGGTTGACAGTAGCTATAAGGGTATAGTAATTAAGAACGGAAAGAAATATGTACAAAAATAAAACCTAAATCATGAAAAAACTACTAACAACAGTTATGGCTGTGATAGCTGTGACAACAATCCAAGCACAAGGACCTAACAACAGCGGAACGTACTACAAAAATGCAGACGGAAAGAAAGGACAGGCACTGAAGACTGCTCTCTGTGGAATAATTTATAAGAGTTCAAATCCTGGTTACGATGCCCTAATGGCAATGTATGAAACATCGGACAGACGTGAGGACGGAAAGTTGCGTGACTGGTATTCAAAGACCACAAACTATGTAATACACGGTCCAGCAGAAAATCATTCCTATAAAAAAGAAGGTGACAGCTACAATCGTGAACATACTATACCACAGAGCTGGTTCAGCAAGTCGAGTCCGATGAAGAGCGACGGACACCATGTGGTGCCTACTGATTCATACGTTAATAACCGACGTGGTAATTATCCTTTCGGCGAGGTAAAAAATCCTACATACACATCAAACAGTGACTACTGTAAACTGGGACAGTGTAAGACAGAAGGCTACGGAGGAACAGTGTTTGAACCAGGTGACGACATCAAGGGCGACCTGGCACGAATATACTTTTATATGACAACATGTTACGAGAACCAGATAAGTTCGTGGTCGTCTAACGCAGAGGCTTCACACGTCTTTGCTGGTAATAAATATCCGGGACTTACAACGTGGACCCTTAATATGTTCCTGCGTTGGGCTGAGGAAGACCCTGTCGATGCGATAGAGACTGCACGCAACATTGCTGTTTATAATCATCAAGGCAACCGCAACCCCTTCGTTGACTACCCAGGACTGGAACAGTATATCTGGGGTACAAAGAAAGACCAAGCCTTCAGCTACGACCACTACGATGAAGGAGAAATTGTGGATGGAATACTTTCAATTGAGAATGGAGAGTTGAGAATTGATAATTCTGATTACTATAATCTCGCTGGTCAGAAGGTTGGTGCTGACTACAAAGGCATTGTAGTGGTTAACGGAAAGAAAGTAATAAAAAAATAAACAGCTATGAGGTTAGACGGAAGAAGAGAGAGCAATAATGTTGACGATCGCAGACGCATGACGGGTGGAGCGAAAGCAGGACTCGGACTGGGCGGTATTGTCATCATAGCACTTATTACCTTCATGACAGGAGGAAATCTGGGCGACGTAGTACAGAACGTTGGTTCGCAGATGATGAACCAAAGTCAGAACGTCACAGAACAGGGCGACAGAGAATTTACTCAGGAGGAACAGGAACTGGCGAAATTCTCAAGTCAGATACTGGCAGGAACGGAGGACGTATGGACAAAGGTATTCCAGGAAATGGGACGCACATACCGTCCACCGAAGATGGTGCTCTACACCGGTAGCGTACAGACAGGCTGCGGACAGGGAAGTGCACAGGTAGGACCGTTCTACTGCTCGGCAGACCAGTCGCTGTACATCGACCTGTCGTTCTTCACAACGATGAAGAAACAGTTAGGTGCCGATGGTGACTTCGCCTATGCCTACGTCATAGCCCACGAGGTGGGACACCACGTGGAATACCTTCTCGGAATACTTGACCAAGCTCACGAGGCTATGGGACGCACCAACCAGACGGAGGCAAACAAGATTAGCGTACGACTGGAGTTGCTCGCCGACTACTATGCTGGCGTATGGGCACACCACGACAACGCTATGTTCGGCTCGTTAGAAGAGGGTGACATTGAGGAGGCAATACGTTGCGCACAGGTTATCGGTGACAACTACTTGCAAGAGAAAGCCCGCGGATATTCACAGCCGGAGACATTCACCCACGGAACGTCGAAACAACGTATGAAGTGGCTCAAGAAGGGACTCGAAACTGGCGACATGAGTGTGACGACGTTCAACGTAAGAGAGAGCGACCTCTAAAATTATCAAAAATAGATAAACTTAAACTAAAGTATGCAGGCAAATGATACAAGGGAATGCGAAACCTTGTATCTTTGCCTGCGAATGTGTAAGCGTTTTTTGTTTCTGACAGTATTGTTGTTGGCAACGTTTCGGGTGTCGGCACAGTCAAAAGGGAAGGTGATAGTTGTTGCCGATATGGAAACTCACCGTCCCATTCGTGACGTACTGGTTTGTCTTGACAACGGCAACAACGTGAGAATCGACTGGCACGGAAAGTTTGTGCTCTACCACAACAAGTTCAAACGTGCTACCTTTTCCCATCCTGACTATCTGACGCGAGTGATGTATGGCAGCGAAATGAACGTAGATACTATTTTCCTTATCCCCACCTGTCACACTCTCAGCGAAGTCGTTGTAACAGCAGAGGCTCCCAAAATAAATTCCCAGGTAGGAAGGTCCATCCAAAAAGAAGCTATAGCTACGGGTGTGAAACCTTCTGGTCGCGACTTCATTTCCCTGCTGCGTCCCAAAGATAGAAAGCGCAAGAAAATGGGGAAGAAAGCGAGGGAGGCACTGGAGAATTATTAATGGGTGTAATCAGTAATGAAATAAGACACTTCCGCTTGAAAAAAATCAAAATCTTTTTTGCTTTTCATTCATTTATTTGTACCTTTGCAGCACAAAAGAATTTATTGCAGTAAATAAGATATATGTTTGAGAATTTAAGTGACAGACTTGAACGGTCGTTCAAGATACTAAAAGGAGAAGGTAAGATAACCGAAATCAACGTCGCAGAAACACTGAAAGATGTGCGCAGGGCGCTGCTTGATGCCGACGTAAACTATAAGGTAGCCAAAACATTTACAGACACAGTGAAGGAGAAGGCTATGGGTATGAACGTGCTCACAGCCATAAAACCTGGACAGCTGATGGTGAAACTGGTTCACGACGAACTGGCAACACTCATGGGCGGCGATGCTGTGCCAATAAAGATGGAGAACAAACCCGCCATAATACTTATGTCGGGACTCCAAGGTTCTGGTAAGACGACGTTCTCAGGAAAGCTGGCTAACATGCTGAAAAATAAACAGCACAAGAACCCGCTGCTGGTAGCGTGCGACGTCTATCGTCCTGCTGCTATACAACAGCTGAAGGTTGTGGCAGAGCAAATCGGTGTGCCAGTATATAGCGAAGAAGGCAATATGAACGTCGTGGAGATAGCTAACAACGCTATCCGCGAGGCAAGGGCAAAGAGCCACGATGTAGTCATCATCGATACCGCTGGTCGATTGGCTGTCGATGAGCAGATGATGAACGAGATAGAGACGCTGAAAAACGCTGTCAACCCCGACGAGACACTCTTCGTTGTGGACTCAATGACTGGTCAGGACGCAGTAAACACCGCAAAGGAGTTTAACGACAGACTGGACTTCGACGGAGTGGTGCTGACAAAACTCGACGGTGATACACGCGGTGGTGCCGCACTCTCAATACGCACTGTGGTTACAAAGCCTATCAAGTTTATAGGTACAGGCGAGAAGATGGAGGCAATCGACGTGTTCCACCCATCACGAATGGCTGACCGTATCCTCGGAATGGGTGACGTTGTAAGTCTTGTAGAACGCGCCCAGGAACAGTACGACGAAGAGGAGGCACGACGCCTGCAGAAGAAGATCATGAAGAACAAGTTCGACTTCAATGACTTCCTCGGACAGATAAACCAAATAAAGAAAATGGGTAACCTGAAGGACTTGGCAGCAATGATTCCTGGAGTAGGCAAGGCGCTGAAAGATGTGGATATCGACGACAATGCCTTCAAGGGTATAGAAGCAATAATACAGAGTATGACTCCAAAAGAGCGCTCGAACCCCGAAATACTGAATACAAGTCGCAGACAACGCATAGCAAAGGGTAGCGGAACGAACATCCAGGAGGTGAACCGACTGATAAAGCAGTTCGACCAGACCCGAAAGATGATGAAGATGGTTACCAGCGGCGGTATGAAGAATATGATGGGCATGATGAAAGGAATGCCCAAAATGGGTTGATAGTTAATAGTTTCTTGTTAAGATGACACTGATAGACGGAAAGGCGACGGCGACAGCGATAAAGGCTGAAATCGCAGAAGAAGTGAAGAAGATTGTCGAGAGCGGAGGAAAACGCCCTCATCTGGCAGCAATTCTCGTGGGTCACGACGGAGGTAGCGAGACCTACGTACGCAACAAGGTGCTGGCATGCGAGGCCTGTGGCTTTAAGTCAACGCTGATACGCTATGAGGACGACATTACGGAGAAAGAACTGCTGGAGTGCGTAGCGAAACTTAACGACGACGATGATGTTGACGGATTCATAGTGCAGCTGCCGCTACCGAAACATATCAACGAACAGAAAGTGATAGAGGCAATTGATTATCGTAAGGACGTTGACGGGTTCCACCCGATAAACGTAGGAAGAATGGCGATAGGATTGCCTTGTTTTATATCTGCAACTCCCTTAGGCATCATAACTCTTCTGAAACGCTACGGCATAGAGACAAGCGGAAAGAAGTGTGTCATCTTAGGACGAAGCAATATCGTCGGTAAGCCTATGGCACAGCTGATGATGCAGAAACAATATGGAGACGCAACGGTGACGGTGTGTCACAGTCGCTCGAAAACGCTGAAAGAGGAATGTCGCGAGGCAGACATCATAATAGCTGCCATAGGACAGCCCGACTTCGTAACTGCCGATATGGTGAAAGAAGGCGCCGTGATTGTTGATGTGGGTACTACAAGAGTGCCCGATCTGGCACGCAAGAGCGGGTTCCGACTCAACGGCGACGTGAAGTTTGAAGAGGTGGCACCGAAGTGCTCCTTCATAACTCCCGTTCCAGGAGGTGTGGGACCAATGACAATATGCTCGCTGATGAAGAATACTCTTGCAGCGGGCAAAAAGGAATATTATGAATAGCGAAGAGTATTACAAACAGGGCAACGAATACAGACGACAGGGTGACTTCCAACAGGCAATGAACTGCTACCTCGAAGCGATAGCCCTCGACCCCGAAAGTCCTGCTGTAGAGGCAAAGAAGATGCTCGACGACATAATGAACTTCTATTGTAAGGATATGTATAATCCTTGAAACGAAACATACAAAAAACAAAAAAATATGGCGAAAATCAAAGGTGCTATAGAGGTAAACACAGAACGATGCAAGGGCTGTTCCCTCTGTGCCATCGCCTGTCCTAAACAGGTGATAGAATTGGCTGCTAAGAAAGTTAATGTTCACGGATATCCGTACGTGGAGCCGGTAAGAGAAGAGGACTGTATCGGCTGCGCTTCATGTGCTATAGTATGTCCTGACGGGTGTATAACGGTTTATAGAATGAAGGAGTAATAATTATGGCAGAAAGAGAAGTAACCCTTATGAAAGGTAACGAGGCTATTGCACACGCAGCAATACGTTGCGGATGTGATGGCTATTTCGGTTATCCTATTACTCCACAAAGTGAGGTAATAGAAACACTTGCCGAACTGAAACCCTGGGAGACCACAGGAATGGTGGTCCTGCAGGCAGAGAGTGAGGTTGCGTCAATAAATATGGTTTATGGCGGAGCAGGAGCAGGAAAGAAGGTGATGACATCATCGTCGAGTCCTGGTGTGGCACTGATGCAGGAGGGTATAGCATACCTCGCTGGCGCCGAGCTGCCTGGAGTCTTCGTCAACGTACAGCGCGGAGGTCCCGGACTGGGAACAATACAACCCTCACAGGCGGACTACTTCCAGGCAACACGAGGTGGAGGTAATGGCGACTACTACGTCATCACGTTGGCACCAGCTTCGGTGCAGGAGATGGCTGACTTCGTTGACCTCGCCTTCGAACTGGCTTTCAAATACAGAAACCCTGCAATGATTCTTTCCGACGGAGTGATAGGACAGATGATGGAGAAGATTGTTCTGCCTCCATACAAACCCCGTCGCACCGAAGAGGAGATACGTCAGCAGTGTCCTTGGGCTTCTTTCGGAAGGACAAAGGACCGTCAGCCTAACGTCATAACATCTTTGGAACTGAAACCTGAGATTATGGAACAGCGCAATATTCACCTGCAGGAGAAATACCAGCAGATTCGTGATAACGAGGTGCGCTACGAGACACAGCAGTGTGACGACGCAGACTACATAATAGTAAGCTTCGGATCGGCAGCACGTATCTCGGAAAAGGCTATAGAACTTGCTCGCGAGGAAGGTCTTAAGGTGGGACTCTTCCGTCCTATAACACTCTGGCCGTTCCCGTCAAAGCAGATTGCCGAGATGGCTCGCGGAAAGAAGGGCATCCTCGTGGCAGAGATAAATGCAGGACAGATGGTCGAGGACGTCAGACTGGCTATCAACGGAGCCCTGCCGGTAGAGTACTTCGGACGTCTCGGAGGTATTGTTCCGGAACCAGAAGAAATTGTAAACGCATTAAAGGAGAAACTACTATGAGCAATATAAAGAGTCCAGAGAATTTGGTTTATAAGAAACCAACCCTTATGAACGACGTGCCCATGCACTACTGTCCAGGTTGTTCGCATGGTGTAGTACATAAACTCATTGCTGAGGTTATAGAGGAAATGGGTATGGAGGACAAGACCGTTGGCGTTTCTCCTGTGGGATGTGCCGTCTTCGCATACAGATATCTCGACATAGACTGGCAGGAGGCTGCTCACGGACGTGCTCCAGCAGTAGCTACAGCGATAAAGCGTCTGTGGCCGGACCGTATGGTGTTCACCTATCAGGGTGACGGCGACCTCGCTTGTATCGGTACTTGTGAGACAATCCACGCTTTGAATCGTGGTGAGAACATCGTCATCGTCTTTGTGAACAATGCTATATACGGTATGACGGGTGGTCAGATGGCGCCTACAACACTTTTGGGTCAGAAGACTGCTACGTGTCCCTACGGACGTGTGCCTGAACTTCACGGATATCCGCTGAAGATGCCCGAGATAGCAGCACAGCTGGAGGGTACATGCTATGTAACTCGTCAGAGTGTTGACACCGTTGCCCACATCAACAAGGCGAAGAAGGCGCTGCGTAAAGCTTTCGAGGCTTCTATGGCTGGAAAGGGTAGCTCTCTCGTGGAGATTACCTCAACATGTAATAGCGGCTGGAAACTAACACCGCAGGAGGCTAACAAGTGGATGAACGAGAATATGTTCCCGTTCTACCCTCAGGGAGATTTAAAGGATACTACGAGCCTTTAGTTTAGAGTTTAGAGTTTAGAGTTAAGAGTTAGTGTTTAGAAGTACGTTGCAGCTCCGCTGCAACCAATAAGTAAGATGAAAAAGGAAATAATAATATCTGGATTTGGCGGACAAGGAGTCCTCTCTATGGGAAAGATTCTCGCCTATAGCGGTCTTATGGAAGACAAAGAGGTGACGTGGATGCCTGCATATGGTCCGGAACAGCGTGGTGGAACAGCCAACGTAACAGTCATCGTCAGCGACACTCGTATCTCGTCGCCAATACTTAGCAAGTACGACATCGCTGTTGTGCTTAACCAGCCTTCACTGGATAAGTTCGAGTCGAAGATAAAGCCCGGCGGAATATTGATATATGACGGCTTCGGCATTATCAATCCTCCTAAGCGCACCGACATCGAGATTTATCGTATCGACGCTATGGACAAGGCGGCAGCAATGAAGAATGCTAAGGTGTTCAATATGATTATCCTCGGCGGACTGCTCCAAGTGGCTCCTGTGGTAAGCGAGAACGGTGTGGAGAAGGCGTTGTTCAAGACTCTCCCAGAGCGCCATCATGCACTCATCCCGCTGAACATGCAGGCTATAGCTGAAGGAAAGAAGATTATCCAGAAGCAGTAAACAGGTCGTCTATATGTACTCCATAAGAATGTCCCACACGGCAACGATGTGGCATATGGAGCCAGCAAGCACGAAGAAGTGGAATACGGAGTGCATATAGCGTCGCTTGTTCATAGTGTAGAAGGCTGCACCGGTGATGTAGCTCACACCCTCAGCAATAATCCATATAAAGGCTGCTGTGCTGACGCTGTCAACAAGTGGCTTGAAGGCAATGAGTATGGATAGTCCCATACCGATGAAACAGAATGTTTCTACGTTGCTGTGCTCCTCAAGATGCTTGAAACTTATTATGGTGCCGACGATGGCACAGAGCCACACGAAGGAGAATAGTGACCAGCCCCAATAACATTGTTCGCGAAGTGCAATGAGAGTGATAGGCGAGTAGCTGCCCGCTATGTGCCAGTATATTGCTGCGTGGTCGAAACGTCGCAACATTTCCTTAGCCTTCGTCCTTAGCGGCAGAGCGTGATAGACCGTCGAGGTGATATAGCTGGCAAGCATACCGAAGAGATATAGTATAACACCCACACGTGCCCAGTCGCTGTCGCTCTTGAAACACCACACCAGAAAGATTATTCCGACGACGATGCCTAACAGTATTCCTGCGCTGTGCGACAGCGTGTTTATTATCTCTTCTTTTTTCGTATATCTTATCATCGCCCTTACTCCTCTTTATCGTAACAGACAACTAACGGTAATATAGAAACTCAGTTCCACAAGCAGGAACAGCGCTCCGCAGCAGTCGCCAGTATATCCCTGAATACGTCTGTTGAGGAACAGGTAGAAGAGATACATTACCAGACAAGGTACGAAGATGATGTAGGTCCACTGAATATCGTACTCTACTATGCTTATATATAATAAAGGTAATAGGGGAATAACTCCCTGAAGGAAGTAGCTGATGCCTGTCTTGACACTGAATTTCCTGTATATGGTGTGTGCCTTGCTCGTCTCTTCAGTACGTGCATAGGGAAGGAACGATATTATCTGTCCGGCAACCATCTTGCTGTATGCGTCGCCACCCAGAACGATTATAGCCGCAAGACCTGGTGACGATAACGTAAATAGTGTAGCGTACAACAGGGCGAAGTAGAATATCAATGCTATGACACCATAGGTTCCTATGCGTGAGTCCTTCATTATGTCGAGGATACGCTGCTTGTCGTTGCCTCCGCCGCCGAATCCGTCGAAGAAGTCGGCAAGACCGTCTTCGTGGAGAGCCCCCGTGATGAGCACTCGCGACAGTATAGCACAAAGGATTACCAGCGAGTGGGGCAGTATGCTACTTCCGAACCATATTATCAGCGCCATAACACCACCTGTCAGCCAGCCTGTCAGCGGCCAGTGTTCCACTACTGTGGAGTAGCACTGCTGAGGCGGTTGGTATATTCGCCAGAAGGGCAGACGTGTGAAGAATATCAGTGCTGCCCAGATGCGCTGCCACCATTTAGAAGTATCGAGTGATATTTGCATTGTCAAAATTATTCATTTCGTTAATCATATTTACCGCACTCTGAATGATGGGGTAGGAGCAGAGCGCCCCCGTTCCCTCACCGAGTCTGAAACCCAGACTGAGCAGCGGCTCCGCATTCATAAGCTGTAGCATGTGCTTGTGGTAGTTCTCGTCGCCACAATGTCCGAAGATGCAGTATTCCAGCATCTCGGGATATAACGATGAGGCAGCCAGAGCGCAGGCACTCATGATAAATCCGTCAATCATCACCACCATCTTCAACTCTGCGGCACGAAGCATAGCACCTATCGCTGCCACCATCTCGAAACCGCCGAAGTAGCGTATCATGTCGTGTGTGTTATACGGCGACTTCGTGAAGTTCTCTACCGCCTTCTTCAGCACCTCGTATTTATGGCGCACCCCCTCGTCGTTGAGTCCTGCACCAGCGCTGATGCAGTCCTTCAACGGAATATTCCCCAGCAGATGCATCCATATACTGCTTGGCGACGTGTTGCCTATACCCATCTCTCCCATGCAGATTATGTTACATCCCTCCTTGTGACAGTTGTCCACCATCTCCTTGCCTACGGCGAGAGCCCTTTCGTACTCCTCCTCGCTCATCGCCGCCTCGTAGAGGAAGTTCTTCGTGCCTCGTGCTATCTTTCTGTTAATGATACCCTCCACGTCGGTGAGGTCGTAGTCAACTCCCACATCTATTATATATAGGTGAAAGCCGTGTTGTCTGCAAAACATATTTACGCCTCCTCCGCCACGTGTGAAGTTCTTCATCTGCTGCCACGTAACCTCGCGAGGCGATACACTCACCCCTTCGCGCTCTATTCCGTGATCGCTTCCGAAGAGCAGGTGACACGGATTACAGAGCTTTGGTGCGAGCGTCTGTTGTATAAGACAAATCTGCTCCGCCAGCGTCTCCAAACGTCCTAACGAACCCTTGGGTTTGTTAAGGTTGTCTATCTTCTTTCTTATTTCGTCCAGTAAACTCTTGTCAGTAGCGACTATTTTGTAATTCATAATTCATAATGCATAATTCATAATTCTATCCCCTAACCTCTAACCTCTAACCTCTAACCTCTTTATATCCACCGCTATCCCACTAACCATCAGCACCACCTCGTCAGCCTTCTCTGCAACATATTGGTTCATCCAGCCCTGCAAATCAGTAAACTGTCGCTGTAGCGGGTCGCTGGCTATTCCACCAAGTCCTATCTCGTTTGTCACGAATATGAAGGTGGCATCCTGTTCTGTAAACTTATCAAATTCTTCCTTTATCTTCTCGAGTGTCGTTTCCACCTTATTATATATATAGAAGAAATTCGTAAGCCAAAGGGTGATACAGTCTATGACGACCACCTGTCCGCTGACGTCGTGACGACTAAGGTGCTGTTCTTCCTCTATGGTAGTCCAGTTGTCGCCCCTCCTCTCCTGGTGTCTCTTCACTCGCTGTTTGAAGTCCTCGTCCCAGATGTGGGCTGTAGCCATATATACGGGGTGCTCACTCAGCTTTAGCGCCATCTTCTCTGCATACTCACTCTTTCCCGAGCGCTGCCCCCCAGTAATAAGGATAATTCTTTTCATGGGCACAAAGTTACATCTTTTAATATAGTGGGAACATGAAATAACATATATTTTATCATTTTTTATATGAGTTGTAAAAATGTTCAAAAAATTATCGTTTATTGTGTTTGTGTGCACGACAACACAGAAATTTAGTCTTAAAACATGTTTTTTTTTCAAAAATATTTGGAAGTTTCAAGAATTTTTCCTTATTTTGCACCCAAATTAAAAAAATAAGAGAGTATTTATTCAATTTAATTAATTAAATTTAGAGAAACAATGAAAAAATTATTCTTAGTTTTTGCTGCAGCTATGCTGACAGCCTCTGTTTCTGCACAGAGAACAACAGTTACTGCCAATAAGGCACAGGACAACTGGTACGTAGGTATCAACGCTGGTGTTGCTACTCCTATGTCAAAGTACAGCTTCGACGCTGCTGGTGACAAGAAGGCAGGTTTCTTCAAGGGTATCACTCCTGAGTTCGGTATCCGCGTAGGTAAGAACCTTACTACAGTATTCGGTCTTGCTTTGGACGTTGACGCATACTTCGCTAACAAGCAGAAGGGTATGTACGGCAAAGGCAAGTCTATGGTAGGTAGCAAGACTTTCATCAACGCTACATCTTTCGACCTGATGTCAACTTGGAACCTTATGAACGCATTCTGCGGTTACCAGGGTCAGCCACGTACATTCGAGGTTATCGCTCTCGTTGGTGGTGGTTACACACGTGACTGGGCTAGAAAAGAAGGTGGTATCAACGCTAAGGCTGCTATCGACTTCGCTATGAACCTCGGCGCAGACAAGGAGTGGCAGGTTTACCTCGAGCCATACGCAATGCTGGCTAACGGTTGGGCTAACCCATTCAGAAAGTCACAGCCTGCATTTGAGAACGAGAAGAAGCTCAACGGTATGTTCGGTCTGAAGGCTGGTGTTAACTACAAGTTCGCTTGCAGCAACGGTACTCACAACTTCGCAGTTGAGCAGCTCCGTGACCAGGCTGAAATCGACGGTCTGAACGCACGCATCAACGGTCTCCGTGGTGAACTCGATGGTAAGGACGCAGCTCTCGCAGCTAAGGATCGTCAGATTGCTGACCTCCAGAAGGCTCTCGACGAGTGCAACGCTAAGCCAAAGTACGTTAAGCCAGAGACAGCTACTAACCTGCAGCCAACAGTTCTCTTCCGTCAGGGTAAGAGCACTATCGACGCAGCTCAGTACGCTCCAATCGAGCTCATTGCTCACTACATGAAGAACCACCCAGATGCTAAGATCGAGATCAAGGGTTACGCTTCTCCAGAGGGTAAGGCAGAGTTCAACCAGAAGCTTTCTGCAGCACGTGCAGAGGCTGTAAAGAACGCTCTCGTTAAGAAGTACAAGATTGCTGCTGACCGCCTTTCTACAAAGGGTATGGGTGCAACAGACAAGCTCTTCGAGCAGGTTGAGTTCAACCGCGTTGCTACATTCAACGACAACGCTAAATAATTAGCAAGACTAATTTTAAAACAATAAGAGGGGATGTGCCTTAGGGTACATCCTCTTTTTTTGCATTTATGCAAATTTAGCGATAAATAGTTGGTGTTCTTGTGAAAACTTAGTAACTTTGCAACGTATTATATAAATAAGGTAACAAGATGAAACATCAGTTGAGAAGTTCTGTTTGTACGGAAGGTAGGAGAATGGCTGGCTCAAGAGCTCTTTGGGTAGCCACAGGTATGAAACCCGAACAGTTCGGAAAGCCTATAATCGCAGTAGTAAATTCCTTTACTCAGTTTGTTCCGGGACATACCCATCTTCACGAGATAGGACAGATTGTCCGCGAAGAGATAGAGAAGATGGGCTGTTACGCTGCCGAGTTTAACACTATAGCTATCGACGACGGTATCGCTATGGGTCACGACGGTATGCTTTACTCTCTGCCCTCACGCGACATCATTGCCGACTCCGTAGAGTATATGGTTAATGCGCATAAGGCAGATGCTATGATTTGCATCTCCAACTGCGACAAGGTGACACCAGGAATGCTTATGGCGTCAATGCGTCTCAACATCCCTACGGTGTTCTGCTCGGGAGGACCTATGGAGGCAGGACGCTGGCGCGGAGAGAATGCCGACCTCATCACAGCTATGGTGAAAGGTGCCGACCCCACAGTTACCGACGACGAGATGCGCGAGATAGAGCAGTGCTCTTGTCCCGGTTGCGGTTCCTGCTCGGGAATGTTCACCGCCAACTCAATGAACTCACTCACTGAGGCTATCGGTTTGTCGCTTCCCGGCAACGGAACAATTCTTGCTACCCACACCAATCGTGTAGAGCTCTTCAAACAGGCAGCACGTCAAGTTGTAAAGAACGCCTTTGCCTACTACGAGGATGGCGACGAGAGTGTTCTGCCGCGCTCTATAGCTACCCGCGAGGCATTCCTCAACGCTATGACTCTCGACATCGCTATGGGCGGTTCCACAAATACCGTACTCCACCTGTTGGCAGTAGCTCAGGAGGCAGGAGTAAACTTCACAATGAGCGACATCGACAAGCTTAGTCGTAAGACACCTTGTCTCTGTAAACTCGCTCCGAACACCCAGAAATACAGCGTGCAGGAGTGTAACCGTGCTGGTGGAATCCTTGGTATCATGAACGAACTCTCCAAGGGAGGTCTTATCGACGGCAGTTGTAAGCGTGTTGACGGCAAGACAATTGGTGAGCAACTCAAGAAATACGATATTACAAAGACAGATATTGACGCAGAAGCAAATCGCATATATCAGTCGGCACCAGGTAACCGCTTCTCTACGAAGATGGGCAGTCAGAGTGCCCAGTGGGGTGAACTCGACAAAGACCGTACCAACGGTTGTATCCGCGACATTGAGCACGCCTACACAAAGGATGGCGGTCTGGCAGTTCTCTTTGGCAACATCGCCCAGGACGGCTGTGTGGTAAAGACTGCCGGCGTCGATGAGCAGCTGTGGCACTTCGAAGGACCCGCTGTAGTCTTCGACTCTCAGGAGGACGCCTGCGAGGGCATCCTTGGCGGTAAGGTAAAGAGCGGCGACTGTGTTGTCATCACCCACGAAGGTCCTAAGGGCGGTCCCGGTATGCAGGAGATGCTCTATCCTACGAGCTACATCAAGTCTATGCACCTCGGTAAGGAGTGCGCCCTCATCACCGACGGACGTTTCTCTGGCGGCACGAGTGGTCTCAGCATAGGACATATCTCACCCGAGGCGGCATCAGGCGGAAACATCGGAAAGATAAAAGATGGTGACATCATCGTCATCGACATACCAAGTCGTAGCATTAATGTTAAACTCTCTGACGAAGAGCTGGCAGCACGTCCTCAGCAGCCGCTGAAGCGTAACCGTCAGGTTAGCAAGGCTTTACGCGCCTATGCACAGAGCGTGTCGTCAGCAGATAAAGGAGGAGTAAGAGTAATAGCCTAGGAAAGCCTAGGAACGCCTAGGAAATCCTAGGAACGCCTAGGAACGCCTAGGAACCCCTAGGAAACCCTAGAAAAAAAAAAGAAAAAAAATGAAAGAAAAAATAACAGGAGCAAAAGCACTTATGAGAGCGCTGCAGGCAGAAGGTGTAAAGACCATCTTCGGTTATCCTGGCGGCTCCATAATGCCAGTTTATGATGCCCTTTTCGACTACACACGAGGCGAGAAGAAGTGTTTCGACCACATCCTCGTACGTCACGAACAGGCAGCAACCCACGCTGCCGAAGGTTATGCACGTGTGTCTGGCGAAGTAGGTGTAGCCCTCGTCACCAGCGGTCCTGGAGCTACCAACACCCTTACTGGTGTTGCCGACGCTATGCTCGACTCCACGCCTATGGTTGTCATCGCCGGTCAGGTAGCTATCGGAGCTCTCGGCACCGATGCCTTCCAGGAGGTGGACCTCGTAGGCGTTGCACAGCCAATATCAAAGTGGAGCTACCAGATACGTCACGCCGAGGATGTGGCGTGGGCAGTAAGTCGCGCCTTCTACATAGCACGCAGCGGACGTCCTGGTCCTGTGGTCCTCGACTTCGCCCGCAACGCACAGGTAGAAGAGGTGGAGTGGGAGCCCGTAAAGGTTGACTTCGTACGTTCCTACGTTCCTTACCCCAAGCTCGACGAGAGTCTTGTGCGTCAGGCTGCCGACCTCATCAACAATGCCAAGCGTCCCTTAGCACTTGTAGGACAGGGTGTAGAACTTGGTGGTGCACAGAAGGAGCTCGTAGCCTTCCTCGAGAAAGCCGACATCCCCGCAGGACGTACTATGCTTGGACTGTCAGCCCTGTCGTCGGAACATCCTCTTAACGTAGGAATGCTCGGCATGCACGGCAACTACGCCGTAAACCTCAAGGAGCAGGAGTGCGACGTGCTCATCGCTATAGGAATGCGTTTCAGCGACCGTGTTACGGGTAATACTAAGACCTACGCAAAACAGGCAAAGATTATTCACCTCGACATCGACCGCAGCGAGATAGACAAATGTGTGAAGACCGACGTTGCCGTCGTTGCCGACTGTAAGGAGTCGCTGCCCGCCATCACCGCCCTTCTCAACAAGGCGGACCACAAGGAGTGGCGCGATTCTTTCAAGGAACTCGACGATAAGGAGCGCACAAAGGTCATCGAACCCGCCATCCATCCCACCGAGGGTCCTCTGCTTATGGGCGAGGTAGTGAATACCGTTGCCGAGAAAGCACCTCGCGGTACCGTCCTCGTCACCGATGTTGGTCAGAACCAGCTCTTTGCAACCCGCTATTTCAAATATCCCGAGAACCGCAGTATCTGTACCAGTGGTGGTTTGGGAACGATGGGTTACGGAATGCCGGCAGCTATCGGTGCCACCTTCGCCACCGACCGCACCGTAGTATGTTTCATGGGCGACGGTGGTTTCCAGATGTGTATCGAAGAACTCGGTACCATCATGGAGCAGCAGGCACCGGTGAAGATGGTTCTTCTCAACAACAACTACCTCGGTAACGTGCGTCAGTGGCAGGATATGTTCTGGATGCGCCGTAAGTCGTTTACCAAGATGATGAATCCGCAGTACGAACATATCGCCCGCGGCTACGGTATTGGCTATGAGGTGGTTACCTCCCGTGAGCACCTTGCTTCCGCTGTGCAGAAAATGCTCACCACCCCCGGTCCTTTCATCCTTGAATGTGCTATCAAGGAGGACGACGACGTCCTGCCTATGACCCCTCCCGGAATGAATGTCAACGATATGATGCTCGAGATTTAATTATAAGTAGAAATGCATAAAGAGAAGAAAACATTATATACCCTGCTGGTATATTCTGAGAATATCGCAGGTATTTTGAACCAGATAACGGCGGTGTTCACTCGTCGTCAGGTAAACATCGAGAGTCTTAACGTGTCGGCGTCGAGCATCGAGGGTGTTCACAAATACACCATCACGGCGTGGAGCGACGAGGACCAGATAATAAAGATTACCCGTCAGATAGAGAAGAAGATAGACGTCATTAAGGCGAACTATTTCACTGACGACCAGCTGTTTATACGCGAGACGGCACTCTATAAACTCTCTACCGAGAAGGTTCTCGAGAACTCAGAGATTTCACGTGTCATCCGTCGTCACGAGGCAAGTATCACCGAGGTCAATCCCACCTATGTCATCGTGATGAAACACGGAATGACGGAACAGATCATCGACCTCTACCGTTCCCTCGAGAGCTTCGGTTGTGTGCTTCAATACACCCGTTCCGGACGTATTGCCGTCACCCGAGGCATGCAGGAGGAGGTAAGTAAATTCTTGGAGGAGCGCCAGAATGGATAAGGTAGGAAAGTACCAGTTTATGGCAGAGCCCTTCCACTGCGACTTCTCCGGAAGACTCTTCATGGGACACTTAGGCAACCACATGCTCAACGCTGCCGACTTCCACAGTACCGACCGCGGTTTCGGAATGCGTTACCTCATGAGCATCAACCGCTCGTGGGTGCTGTCGCGCCTCGCCATCGAGATGGACGAGATGCCCCTTCAATATACCCGTTTCTCCGTAGAGACGTGGGTGGAGAACGCTATGCGCTACTTCACACAGCGTAACTTCTCCGTTGTCGGCGACGACGGACACCTCTATGGCTACGGACGCAGCGTGTGGGCAATGATAGACACCGAGAGTCGTCAGCCCACCGACATCCTCGCCATCAACGACGGTGCCATAAATCAGTGGATTGACAAAGACAAAACCTGTCCCATCGACAAGGGCGGACGCGTCAAGATGGACGATAACGCACAGCTGGTACGCACCATCGACACCTATTATAATGATGTAGATATCAACGGACACATCAACTCCGTGAAGTACATCGAACACGTCCTCGACCTGTGGGACCTCAACTGGTATAAGTCGCACCGTATCAAGCGTTTCGAGATAGCCTACGTTGCCGAGAGTCATGCTGGCGACAAGCTGTCGTTCTACTGCGAACAGACCGCTCCCGACGAGTACTGCGTACGCATCTGCAAGGATACCGATCACGAAGTGTGCCGTAGCAAGGTAGTCTTCGAAGAAACAAACAAATAAAAAAAGTAACAACAGAATGCCGTTAAGACTTCCTGATAAACTACCCGCAATAGATCTTCTCAAGCAGGAGAACATCTTCGTTATGGACGACACCCGTGCGCACACCCAGGACATCCGTCCTCTGCGCATCGTCATCCTTAACCTCATGCCGCTGAAGATCACCACCGAGACCGACCTCATACGTCTTCTCTCCAACACCCCGTTGCAGATAGAGGTGACGTTTATGAAACTGAAGAGTCATACGCCGAAGAACACCCCCATAGAACACATGATGATGTTCTACAAAGACTTCGCCACACTGTGCGACGAGCGTTTCGACGGCATGATAATCACCGGTGCTCCTGTGGAGATGCTCGACTTCGAGAAAGTAGAATATTGGGACGAGATAACACAGATATTCAACTGGGCGCAGACCCACGTCATGTCCACCCTCTACATCTGTTGGGCGGCACAGGCAGGACTGTACCACCACTACGGCATCCCCAAATACACCCTCCCCAAGAAGATGTTCGGCATCTTCCGTCAATACACCCTCGACGCGTCGCTACCCATCTTCCGCGGCTTCGACGACGTCTTCTTCATGCCCCACAGCCGTCATTCCGAGGTGCGTCGTGAGGACATCCTCCGCAACCCCGCCCTCACCGTCATCTGCGACTCTCCCGAGAGTGGCGTCAGCATGGTTATGGCTCGTGGAGGTCGTGAGTTCTTCGTCACAGGTCATCTGGAGTATGCTCCCGACACCCTCGACAAGGAGTACCGTCGTGACCTCGGTCAGCGTTCCGACGTCGAGCAGCCCGTGAACTACTACCGCAACGACAACCCCGCCGAAGGACCCCTCGTAACGTGGCGTGCCCACGCTAACCTGCTGTTTGCCAACTGGATAAACTACTACGTATATCAGGAAACACCATACGATATTAATGAGATACGTTGAGCTACTTGCACCAGCAAAGAATCTGGAGACAGGCAAGGCAGCCATCCTTCACGGTGCCGATGCCGTCTATATAGGACCGAGTCGCTACGGCGCCCGTTCCCAGGCAGGCAACAGCATCGACGACATCGCCGCCCTCACACGTTTCGCTCATCAGTATGGCGCTAAGGTCTATGCTACGGTGAACACCCTCGTCCGCGACGACGAGTACGCCGACGCCCTTCAGCTGCTCTCCGACCTCGACGCTGTCGGCGTCGATGCCGTACTTCTTCAGGACATGCGTTTCCTCCCTGACTACCACTTCCGTATGGCGCTTCATGCCAGCACCCAGGCCGACAACCGCACCGCCGAGAAGGTGCGCTGGCTCCAGGATGCAGGCTTCTCGCGTGCTGTCCTTGCCCGCGAGCTGTCCATCGACGACATCCGTGCTATCCACAAAGCCGTTCCCGATATGGAACTCGAGGTCTTCGTTCACGGAGCCCTCTGCGTCAGCTACAGCGGACAGTGTTACGCCTCCGAGTACTGCTTTGGACGCAGCGCCAATCGTGGCGAGTGCGCCCAGTTCTGTCGTCTTAAGTTCGACCTCGAAGATGCCGACGGCAACGTCATCGAGCGCGGACGCCACTTCCTCTCCCTTCGTGATATGTGTCGCATAGACAGTCTCGAAGAGCTTCTCTCCGCAGGCGTCGTCTCCTTTAAGATAGAAGGTCGTCTGAAGGACCTCTCCTACGTCAAGAACGTCACCGCTGCCTACTCGCAGCGTCTCAATGCCATAATAGCCCGTCACCCTGACCGCTACCAGCGCGCCTCGTCGGGTAGGGTGGAGTACACCTTCACTCCCAACCTCGACAAGACCTTCAACAGAGGTTACACCGAGTATTTCCTGCACGGACGCACCCGCGACATCTTCTCGCCCGACACCCCCAAGGCTATCGGCGAATATGTCGGCAAGGTGAAGGAAATCCGCGGAAACTCGTTCAATGTGGCAGGCACCGCCACCTTCACCAACGGCGACGGACTGTGTTTCCTCAACGGCGACCGCGAACTCGAAGGGTTCCGTGTAAACCGCGCCGAGGGCAACCGCCTCTTCCCGCTTACTATGCCGCGCAACCTGAGACCGGGAATGGCGCTCTATCGCAATAATGACGTAGCCTTCGACCGTCTTATGGCGGGCAACACTGCCGACCGCCGTATTCCCGTCACCCTTACCATAGGACGTTGCGGTGACGACAAGATATATCTGTCGCTCAACGACGGACAGAGGGAAAGTCGTCGCGACTTCCCCGTTACTCTTGAGCCCGCCGAGAAGCCCCAGCGCGACAACATCGTGCGCCAGCTCTCGCGTCTTGGCAATACCCCCTATGTGTGTCGCGAGGTCGTCATCAACGACAACCTCGACAGCTGTTTTATTCCCAGCAGCATGCTGGCAGAAATGAGAAGGAGCCTTACAGAATGAATATCAACGACAAGAACTTCCCGCTGATGCAGTGCCGTCACTGCCTGCGCTACTCTATGGGCTTTTGCGTAAAGAACGGAGGACGGCGTCCCACGTGGCGCGAGCCCCTCTATCTGCGTATGTCCGACGGTCGTCGTTTTCGTGTAGAGTTCGATTGTAAAAACTGTCAAATGAACATTTATAATGCATAATTCATAATGCATAATTCATAATTCATAATGCATAATTCATAATGCATAATTCATAATTTATAATGCATAATTCATAATTCATAATGCATAATTCATAATTAATAATGAATAGACGCTATATAAAACTCCCCTCCCTTTGGAGGGGCTGGGGGAGGCTCTCACTACTCCTTGTCTCCCTGTCTTCTTGTCTCCTTTTAACCAGCTGCTACCACAAGAAGCCCCTCACCGAGCGCTACTACGGCGAGAACTACAACTTCATAGTGCGTACCGACTCCATAGAGATGATTTCCTCACAGCCTGAGGAGGAGGTCAGCAACATGCCCACCGACACCATAGTGTTTTATAAGGACGAACAGCTCGTCGTCGTCGATTTCCGCATCATGCCTCAGGACAGCATCGACTCCGTATGGGTTCAGGTGGCTCACGACCAGTTCACCTTCGGATGGACACGCGAATCCACGCTGCTGCCTAACGTCGATCCCGACGACCCCATCTCGCAGTTCATCTCCACCTTCTCCAACCGTCACCTGCTCATCTTCCTCCTCATCATCAGCGTCATCGCTGCCGTCTATGTCGTCCGCATCGTCTATCGCAAGAATGCGCGCATCGTCTTCTTCAACGACATCTCCACGCCTTATCCTGCCGCCCTGTGTCTCGTCATAGCCACCTCAGCCACCCTCTATGCTACTATACAGATGTATGCTCCCGATATGTGGCGCCGTTTTTATTTCCACCCCACGTTGAACCCCTTTGCCGCAGGACTCCTCATCGGACTCTTCCTCATCACCGTGTGGCTCATCGTTATCGTCGGTCTTGCTGCCGTCGATGAGGTGCGCAAGCGTCTTCCCTTCGGCGAGGCGTTCCTCTACCTCTGCGGTCTTGCCGCCGTAATAGCCGCTCTGTACATCGTTTTCAGCGTCACCACACTCTATTACGTTGGCTATCCGCTACTCATTTTTTACTGGATGTGGGCACTTCGCCGTATTAAAAATCCCCAAAAATAGGGATTGCAAGATAGTACTTTTCTTACTACCTTTGCACCCGATTATGAAGAAGTATTTATTTTTAGCAGCCCTTTTTGTGGCACAGACAGCGTCAGCCGACGTTGTCAATGAGGCTCTGCGTGACACCTCACGCGTCGTTGACCTCGACGAAGTTGTAGTAGTAACACAACCCAAGGAGAACTACCGTCTGCGCCAGCAGCCGCTGAGCTCTTCGATGTATTCCTTTGACGACATGCAGACCTTAGGCATTCGCGACCTCCGCGAGCTCTCGTCCTATATTCCTTCGTTCGTTATGCCCGACTACGGTTCGCGCTACACCTCCTCCGTCTATGTACGTGGTATTGGTTCGCGCGTCAACAGCCCCATCATCGGAATGTACATCGACGGCATACCCCTCGTCAGCAAGAGTCAGATGAACTTCCACACCTATCAGCTGGAGCGCATCGACATCCTTCGCGGTCCTCAGGGAACCCTCTACGGCATGAATACCGAGGGCGGTCTTGTGCGTATGTACTCGCGCAACCCGCTGACCTATCAGGGCACCGACGTGAAACTCGGCATCGGCAGCCGCTTCTACCGTAACGTCGAGGCAGCCCACTACCACCGCTTCTCGTCACAATTAGCTATGTCGGTGGCAGGCTTCTATCAGGGACAGAACGGATTCTTCCGCAACACCACCACAGGTCGTCATGCTGACCGCTACGACGAGGCTGGCGGCAAGGTGCGTCTGCTCTATCTTCCCACCGACCGACTGACGTTCGACTTCATCGCCGACTACCAGTATGTCAACCAGAAGGGCTTCCCCTACGGTGTTATGGACCCCGAGTCAGGCAAGACGGCAAACCCCGAGAGCAACCGCATGGGTACCTATCGTCGTAATATGCTCAACACAGGTGTAAATATAAAATATGTGGCCAACGGCTTCGACCTCCATTCTACCACCAGCTACCAGTTCCTGCGCGACAAGATGGGAATGGATATCGACTACACCGCTGCCGACCGTATGTTCATGCAGCAGAAACAGCTCCAGAACGCTATCACCGAGGAAATCTCGCTGAAGAGCAACACCAAGAGTCGCTGGCAGTGGACAACAGGCGTCTTCACCTCATATCAGTGGTTGCGTACCGACGCCCCCGTTTACTTCTACAAGGCTATGAGCGACGCTATCTCACAGCAAATCTATAACACCATCTACCAGGCAGCCTACAACGGACAGTACAACGCTATGTACGAGGCATTCATACGACGCGGAATGTCCGAAGCGCAGGCAGCAGCCCAGGCAGAGGCCGTCACCAAACAGAGCCTTGAACCCTTCCGCTTCAACATCACTATGGACGAGGAGATTCCGGGCACCTTCCACACTCCGCAGTTCAACCTCGGACTCTTCCACGAGTCTAACATCAGCCTCACCGACCGCCTCGTGGCTACCCTCGGTCTGCGCTACGACCTCAGTCACGTGCGAATGAAGTACGAGACACGCTCTGGAGCCCATCTCGACATCAACACTACCGACGCCCAGTCGCGCCAGTATCACGAGATTACAGCCTACGTAACCTCAACCCTTCAGGACAAACTGAAGAACACCTATAACCAGCTGTTGCCAAAGGTAGGACTGCGCTACACCTTCGACGACTACGGCAGCAACGTCTATGCCGTCTTCAGCAAGGGCTACCAGGCAGGCGGATTCAACATCCAGCAGTTCTCCGACATCCTCCAGAGCGAGCTCCAGGGAGCAGCACGCAACGCACGTGCCGATATGGTTATACCCCACGACGAGGCTACTCTGTCGCAGATTGCCGACAAGGTAAGCTTCAAGCCCGAGACCAGCTGGAACTACGAGTTAGGTACCCACCTCAACCTCTTCGACAACCGTCTGCAGTGGGACCTCTCAGGCTTCTATATGCAGGTTCGCAACCAGCAGCTCGACGTTATGGCGTCAACCTACGGCTACGGACGTATGATGGTCAATGCCGGCAAGAGCTTCAGCTGTGGCGTAGAGACTCAGCTGCGCGGCTCACTCCTTGACAACCACCTCAGCTATACCCTCGGCTACAGCTATACCCACGCACAGTTCAAGGAGTACGACGACATGATCGACGCCAACACAAAAGTATCATATAAGGACAAGCGAGTACCCTTCGTACCAGCCCACAAGATGAACATCGCCCTCGACTACCGCTTCGACCTCACGGGCAACTTCCTCAAGTCGCTCACCATAGGTGCTAACACCTACGGACAAGGCAAGATTTACTGGGATGCGGCAAACACCGCAAAACAGAAGTTCTATGCCGTAGCAGGAGCCCACGCAGCACTCGAAGCCGACGGCGTAACCTTCAACCTCTGGGCACGCAACATCACCAATACTGGATACAACGTCTTCGCCCTCTACAACACCTCGTCACGACGCTACATAGCACAGCGCGGCAACCCCTTCCAAATGGGCTTCGACGTGAACATCCACTTCTAATAGTTTTCGCCAGGAAATCACCGAAAATGTGATTTTTTGGCGAAAATTATATCCGAAAATGTGATTTTTCGCCCAAAAAACTTGCCGAAAATGTGATTTTTTGCTTATATTTGCAGCCGAAAATGTGATTTTTTAAGATATGAAGCTGCTAAAAAGAAAGATAGACAAGTACCTTTATGAGTGGAAAAACAATCCAAATAGGAAGCCACTAATAGTGAAAGGCGCCCGTCAAATTGGCAAGACAGAATCCATCAGAGCATTCGGCAAAGCTAACTATGAGTCAGTCGTAGAGATAAACTTTGTCCTCCAGAAAAAGTTCAGAGCCATTTTTGATGAAGGTTACGAAGTAGATACAATCATTAAAAATATCTCGCTGCTGGAGCCCTCGTGGCACTTTATTCCGTACAAGACGCTGATCTTCTTTGACGAACTGCAGAAGTGTCCCGACTGTGCTACCTCGCTCAAGTCTTTTTGTCAGGACAAGCGCTATGATGTTATATGTTCCGGTTCTTTGATGGGCATCTATTACGAGGAGATAGAATCAAACGCTGTCGGCTACAAGGATGACTTCGAAATGTTCTCAATGGACTTCGAGGAATTTCTTTGGGCAAAGGGCTATCAGCCGGACCAGATAGAAGATATGTATCGACACATGATAGAATTGAAGCCTTTCTCGCAACTCGAGATGGACACTATCATGAATGTTTTCCGCGACTATATGAGCCTTGGTGGAATGCCTGAAGTAGTGAAGATGTATATTGACAATGGTCATTTCGGAGGCACGCTGGAACTGCAACGACAGTTGTTGAAAGACTATGAGGAGGACATTACAAAATACGCCAAACAAACTGATAAAGCAAGAATCCTTGCTGTGTACAACCATATTTCAACCTTCCTGGCAAAGGACAACAAAAAGTACCAGATTACGAAGATTGCCAAAGGTGCAAGAAACAGGGAATACATAGGGGCTGTTGAATGGCTGAAGGAAGCAGGTCTCATCAACGTATGTTACTCTCTGAATAATGTGGAGTTGCCATTGAAGGGCAATTACAATACCGATTTTTATAAATTGTATTATCACGACACAGGCCTGCTTATCGCATCACTTGACGAAGAGGCTCAGGAGGATTTGCGCGCCAATAAGAACTTTGGAACTTATAAAGGAGCAATATACGAGAATGTTGTGGGCGAGATGCTTCGAAAATCGGGCTACGAACAGCTATATTTCTATAAGCGTGAGAATCCTGCCCTTGAAATGGACTTCTTTGTTCGCGATGCTGACTCATTGGTACCTGTCGAGGTAAAGGCTAAGGACAGTGCTACGGTCTCACTGAACAATCTCATCAAGTGGGAGTCTTATCCCGATGTGAAATACGGCATCAAACTTGGTTACAAGAATATCGGATGGAATGAGCAGTTCTATACCTTCCCATATTTTCTTACCTTCCTGTTGAAACGTTTCCTGAAAGAGCGGTAACATATTATGAACATTCATGAAATAAAATCACTGACAGAGCCCGGCGTAGAAGTATTCAGCACCCTCACCGAGGCACAGTTGCGCCACCGCTTAGACACCTCGAAGGGCATCTTCATTGCAGAGAGCCCCAAGGTCATCCGTGTAGCACTCGGCGAAGGCTACGAACCCGTGTCGCTGCTCTGCGAAGAGAAACACATCACCGGCGACGCTGCCGACATCATCAGTCAGTGTGGCGACATCCCCGTCTTTACCGGCAGTCGTGAACTGTTAGCCTCGCTGACAGGATATACGCTCACGCGTGGAGTGCTCTGCGCTATGCGACGACCCCAGGAGAAGAGCGTAGCAGAGATATGCAGCCAGGCACGTCGCATAGTAGTCATCGACGGCGTCGTAGATACCACAAACATCGGCGCCATCTTCCGCTCCGCAGCAGCATTAGGCATCGACGGCGTCCTGCTCACCCGCAATTCCTGCGACCCACTCAACCGCCGCAGCATTAGAGTGTCTATGGGCTCCGTCTTCCTCGTACCCTGGACGTGGATTGACACACCCCTGACCACCCTCCACGACTACGGATTCCAGACCGCCGCTATGGCACTCACCCACAACTCCATATCCATCGACAACCCCATACTAAAAAACATTCCCCGACTCGCCATCGTTATGGGTACCGAAGGCGACGGACTCCCCCAGGAGACAATCTCCGAGGCAGACTACGTCGTACGCATACCCATGCACCACCACGTCGATTCCCTCAACGTCGCCGCAGCCGCCGCCCTCGCCTTCTGGGAGTTAAGGTCTAAAACATTTTAAGGGTTAGAGAAATGTATCAAGCGAATAAAAAGCCCCGACCACTCGGTCGAGGCTTATTCTTTAGATGTAAATCGGTCCGTGACCCATACACGATGTCGTTCCCAATGCAGTCAGTGCTGCCGTCAATACAGATATCACCACCTGTATAATTGTCTTCCATGTATCTTTTTTCATAGCGTAATTAAAAATTAGTGGTTAGTGGTTAGTGGTTAGGGGTTAGAGAAATGTACCAAGCGCTTTAGTAAGCCCCTCCTTTTTGGGAGGGGTTTGGGGTAGGCTTTTAAGCTTCAGGTTCAGTATAGCTTTTCATCTCCGTCAGCTTCGCCATCGATACCACCTCACGGAGTATCCCGCTGGGGCGGAAGAGGATCTTGATGCCCTTGATGTTCTTCACTACGGAGAACTTAGTCGCTGTCTCGGCACCGCTGGAGCTCATACCTATTGAGAAGATGCCGAAGTCGTCCAGCTTGAGGTTGTAGCCCGCGAGCATCAACTCTCGCACCTGCTTGATGAGTGCCTCCAGCACAGCCACCACCGTACCCTTCTCTATCTTAGAGTCGCTCTCGATGTGCTCTGCCAGTCCAGAGAGCGAGATGGTGCCGATAGGCGCTGAGCGAGCGAAGATAAGTCCTGCCGACTTAGAGCTCGAGTTGTTGTTCTTGTACAGACGATAACGGATGCTTCCGCCGTTGCTTGCTGCTGATGTCTTCAATGTGTTAAGTTTCATAATGTTCCTCCTTTTTTTAAATTGTTATTAATTCCTTTCGATGAAGCCTTGCGCGCCTTAACTTCACTTGCAAAGGTACGAAGAAAGGCGCACACTTCCATATTTTGCCAAAGGTATTTCTAAAAAAATTTTTTTAGAGGTTAGTGGTTAGAGAAATGTATCAAGTGCTTACGAACTCCCTTCCCTTTTGGGGAGGGCTGGGGAGAGGCTTCACATATATACTCGCACCTAAAACTACGCCACTTTTGGGGTAAAAGTAGGCTACTTTTGGTGTAAAGTGCTTTATTGCTGAAGTCGTAACAAGCCTACTTTTACTGCATTTTTTCTGATTTATCGGGATGCCAAAAATCCGCAAAGTAATATAATAATATATATATTATTATTTACTTTGAGCAAAATTTCACTTCAAAACTCTTAATGACTAATGACTAATGACTATAATGACTGCGTTCCGTGTGTGCGTACAACCCCTGAAAAGAGTTGAATGAATTGCCTCTAAACCCTGATAAAGATTGAATTTCCCTTCCTCTTTGGGAGGGGGTGGGGGTAGGCTTTATTTCCTGAAAAAGTTGACATCTTTCCTGAAAAGGTTGACAGTCGTTTTCCTGAAATCGTTGACATTTTCCAAGTTTTTTTCTCCATAAAATGTTGAGTTATGGAAAAATTGTTTAATTTTGTAGGCTGAAAATATTTTAATATGGATACAGTAAATAAGGAAAAAGCCATTCGTGCCATAGTTAGTAGTTTTGTAGAAGCTTATGCATCTGCATTTTCTGATAGACATTTGTCAGAGGTTGATGATGAGGATGGAACTATCAATATGAAGATACACAACGTATTTATTGCTGCTTTAGGTCCTGAGATACAATACTACTCTGCGCTTGCTAGATCGTTAGATAGCTCTCTTGGAAATATGCTAGAGAAAATGGCAATTAAGATAGCTACCTTGAATTATGAAGTTACACAGGAAGTAGATGGCCCAATCTATCAAGAACAGACGGACTATATAGCAGAACTTTTGGAGTGCTACAAGAACACAAAAGGGGCTAACCATAAGAAACTTTGGAATAAGATATGCGATGACAGTCATGGTTATGATATCATGAAAGACGAACTGAGCAAACACATGCCAATTTTGCTATATTAAGCCATGAGAAAAATTGACGCAATAGAGAAGGTGATGCTTGACAACGGTGGTACAGCAAGTTGGAGCATTATTTATGATAATATTACAAAATATTATCCGAATGCAAAATCATCGAGTGATTGGAAGGAAGGTCTGAGAGGGGTGTTGTATCGTGAAATGAAAAACAATAATCGCTTCAAGAAAATTGGTTTGGGTATTTTTGCTTTAGGCGATTATAAAGAAGAAAGAAAACCAGAGGATATAGAAACTGTTCGCATGCACTCTTATATTGAAGGCATCTGCATTGAACTTGGAAATTTCAACAGGTACCTAACTTATACGGCAGATCCATCAGCGTTATATCGTGACAAACTTCATTTGAGTGATGTTGCCACCCTGCAAACTCTTCCCGAATTCTCATATGAGCAAATTGTTAAGAGAGCCAAACTCATAGATGTCATTTGGATAAACAGCAGAGGACTACAGTTCCCCCAGAAAGTTTTTGAGATTGTGGATAGTGTCAGCACTTTAAATGGTGCTTTTAATCGTAGTTTACAACTGAAAAACTTTGTGACCGAATTCAACATCGTTGCACCAGAAAAGCATCGCGATAAGTTTTTAGAGACTATAGACTTGGAAGTGTATCAGGCGCAAAAGGAGCGTTTCAAATTCATCAATTATGATGATATGCAGGAGTGGTATGACAGTGAACTGCGCAAGGATAGAATTAAAAGTAAACTATTTGGGAATGAAAGGAACTTGGCCTAAATATTTGTATCATAAATCTTCCGTTCTGAATAGAACTTCGATTTTAAATACCGGACTACTTCCACAAGTCGGTCCTTCTTATGCAGGTCATTGGGAAGGCAAAAAGAAATTAAAACCATTGATATTCTTATATGATAAAAATGTGTTGGAATACGACACTACATATGACGATGATATTTATATAATTGATGTACAAAAACTTGACAAGAGACGAATTTCAAGAGACCCAGATAAGGATATGAAAGGTTGTTACTGCTATTCTTTTCAAATAGCCACGTGTTATTTTACCCTCGTTTATGAAGGAACTGGGGAAGAAGTATGAAAAATAAGAATATGAGCAAGATACAAGCAAGAGAATGTCAGAACGTTGAGTTCAAGAGCAGTTGGAATGACAAATATTTGGAGTGGATTTGCGGCTTTGCGAATGCGCAGGGGGCTGTGATGTACTTCGGAGTAAATGACGAACACGAGGTTATCGGTTTGCAAAATGTTGACAAACTTATGGAAGACATCCCTAATAAGATTGTTACAACGATGGGTATTGTCACGGACGTGAACTTGCACGATTTGGATGGGCTAGAATACATAGAGGTTTATATCGAGCCAAGCAATATTCCTATTAACTATAAAGGGAAGTATTACTATCGTTCTGGCAGCACCATGCAGGAATTGAGAGGGCCAGCCCTACAGCAGTTTGTACTTAAGAAGATGGGACGTTCTTGGGACGATGTAGTGAATGACTATGCCACAATAGATGATATAGACAGGACAGCCATAGACTATTTCCTGAGAAATGGCTACCGCAATGGTCGTATCAGCAGGGATGAAATGGAAGCATCAACTCAAACAGTGCTTGAAAATCTGCACTTAATTGACGAGGCAGGAAAATTAAAAAACGCTGCTTTGTTGTTGTTTTCAAAGACTCCGCAGCGATACTTCACCTGCATTCAGTTTAAGATAGGACGATTTGGCCGTAATGAGGCTAATTTAATAACCCAAGATGTGATAGAAGGCAATGTCATTCAGATGGCAGACAGGGTTATGGAAGTATTGAAAGCTAAGTACCTAACCATGCCTATAAGTTATGAGGGAATGAATAGAATAGAGAGGCTGGAAATCCCAGAAGATGCACTGCGCGAGATATTATACAATGCCATCGCACATAAAGACTATACGGGTGCTCCCATACAGATGCGTGTGTGGGATGATCACGTTGACATATGGAACGAAGGAGAATTGCCTGTCGGACTGACACCAGAAAAACTACTGGAGCAGCATTCATCACGACCACGAAACAAAAATATTGCCAATGCATTCTTTAAAGCGGGCTTCATTGAAGCATGGGGACGTGGATACAAGAAAATCTGCGAAGGGTTTAAGAATGCTGGGTTACCTATGCCTAAAACAGAGATAACAGATGGAGGCGTGAAGGTGACCTTTATGAGAAAGAATGCAAATGTAGGTGCAATAAACGAAACTACGGAGAAAACTACGGAGAAAACTACGGAGAAGACTACGGAGAAAATACTGGCGGCTATACAAAGAAATCCTTATGTAACAACAAAAGAACTGGCCTCATTATGTGGCATAACAGAAGACGGTATATACTACAATACCAAAAAACTAAGATCCAAAGGGGTATTGCGTCGAGTTGGGGGCGACAAAGGAGGACATTGGGAAATTCTAATCTGAAATAGCCAGTACTTTATTACTATGATAATATTGTATAGATGATATTACAACGCTTATACGAAGCTAATTGTTCATGCACAACGCTTTTTATTTTCCACAAAGTCAATGCGCCAGCTGAGAAGTCCGCGCATGTTTTTGAAAACAATAAAACTGTCAAATCTTAAATCTATAATTACATGAAGAAGTTGAAATCAATAAGTAGTGGCGTAATTAATCAGTTGAATAAAACTGGTTATGGCATTGTAAGGAGAATAAAGCGCCCTAAATATACAAGACCAACTTATGATGATTTTAACACTTATGTAGTAAAACTTCAGGAGTATTTTGAAAAAAATTATCATAACAGGTCAATCTATAGAAGTGATATTGAGTTAGCAATAAATAAGCTAAATATAAACAGTAATTCGGAATGCTGGAGAATTAAAGAGTTTATACAACGATATGCTAATGAACATAATGATAAAATATTTATCAATGAAGTAAAAAATACTATTATTTATAAGGCAAAGAATGCACCATTAGAAGAGAAAATATTTTCGTGGGATAATATTATTTTTTACGATGGAAGAGTAGAAATTAATGATGAGCATCATACTGTTGTAGGAGTATATTACATCAGTGCTTCGAAATGGGCCTTTAATAGCTTAAAGTTGCATTTTAAACTTAAATTTAGTGACCTGGAAATTCAGGTTGTTAAGGGAAAGGTTGTTTTTTATGACGAAAAAAAATTTATTGATGTAATAACATGTGTTACTACCTCCAAAACTCCAACATTTATTCCAGATTTAGAGCTAACCCCTAAAAAGCAAGTTATACAGTATTTTAAAAATGCTTCAAATGATGAAATAAAGAATTATATATTAGAATTAAAACAGAGATATTTGACATACTTGTGTGCCAAGCATAAAGATAAATTTAGGATAAGATACACAATAGAACGTAGAGTGACCTATGAAAGTGAAACTGAATACGTTGAAAATGCCTTTTTGTTCACTATCTCTGAAGCTAGCAGATACATAATACTAGTTTATGAAAATGCTGAAGATTCTAGGAGCAGTATTGTATTTCATGTACGTTCTGAACAATATGATCAAGCAGTAAATAATATTTGTAACTACTTTATATCAAATGAATGTAATAAAAGAGAAACTTTAGCGGAATACTATGTAGCATTTAAAGGAAGTGGAATTATAAAATACCAACGAATATATCATAATGATTTTAATAGTTGGAAAAAAACAATAGATGGTTTTGCTTGGTAAGCAGAACTCCGAAGCGTTAAGTGGCTACCCGCAGACTTGGAAGTGGTGGAGAGAATGAAGGAATAGAAATAAAATTTCCCTGTAGGAATACAACGTATCGGGAATTTTTTTATCTTTGCAGTCTGGAACTAATAACTATATAACCATGAATTTTAATATTAAGACGCATGTGGTGTTGAGTAAGGAATTCGCTGTAGAGGCAGAGAGTCTGAAGGATGCTTTAAGTGAAGTAGAGCAACTGCTGGCGACGGAGAATGATTTTAGCTCGTTTGAGTTTACAAGATGGGGCTACGACACTACGGATCCTTCTGTAAAGGAATACATCAGAAAGGAGAGTGAGAGAAAATTAAAGAAGTATAAGGAAAGGATGAGGGCTGAAGGAAGATGTCTGAAGGTTGAAACCGCAACTCCCGATAAATAAAGGAAGTAACTATATTTAACATAAGAAAGTCTCCGTCAGATGATGAATGATGGAGATTTTTTTGTACCTTCGCAGGCAATAAAGTCTTATATAAAAAATAGCAAATAAAAACACAAATAGAAAAACACGTTTAGAGATAAGAGGTAAAAAGATGAAAGTACTAAAAATCCATATTGTAGGACTGCCTTACTGTGAAGACATTGAGGGTTGTGTTGCCGAGTTTCTTGAGGAGGCTCCTGGGCGTACTATGACGATTAGGGCTCAGAATGATAATGAGGTTGATTGTAATGCTATGCGTGCGTACGACTGGCAGGGGCGGAAAGTAGGTTTCGTATCGAGTGCGGACCTGCCTATGGCTTGGGGTGCGTTTCAGGCAAATGGCAGCAGATTGCTTAGGGGTACAGTGAGCTTGGTGAACAGGGAACATGCTTGTGTTATTTTGGAATGTGTTGTAAACAATGATTTTGAACCTGCTTATGAACAGTTTTCGCAGAAGCGTTTCCTTGAGTGGCAGTACGACGGACCTGTGCTGAGGAGACCGGATATTTTCTATGACCTTGATTATTTGATGGACGAGATTGACGACCGGCTGCACGGCATTGAGGAAATGAGCGACGAGGAGAAGGGAGATTTTATTTGTCTGGTGTTCAGGTTTATTGAGAAATCTTTTTTTGATATATCTGCCGAGGCGGATGAGTTCATACGTAAGACGAGAATGCGACTGATGGAGTATGACGCTGAGGATTTCGGTGAGCTGGCTGACGAGATGAGTTTGCTTGTAGGCAGAAGGGGACGTGAGACGAAGTGTGGAGCGGTGTTGGCGTTCTGGATGTCTCATCTGCGTTCGAAGGCTATGAGCAGGAGGCTGCTGGTCTATAGGGAGCGCTACGACGTGGAAAAGATAGAGAGTGAGTTGAAGGAGTTTCCTGACGATTTGTATAGTGAGTGGCTGGTAAACCCTAACAGTTTCGTGTCGAAGATTTACTATAAACATATTCCTCGTGAGGTGTTGTGGCATTTCGTGTCGGGCATAGCTTTCGTTGAGGCTGTCAAGGCGGCAATAAAGAAGGAGAAAGAGAATGAGGCGGCAAAGGGAAAACAAGCGTCAACGATAATAATGACTGGCGAGAATGCTATCTACAATGAGAACAACAAATAGTTATGAGCAGAAAGATAATAATGACGGGCGATGAAGCCCAATATATAGAACGACGTGGAGCAAACGTCAACGATGATGACAGAGAGATACGTATGGAGGGCAAGCATGCTCGATACGAGGAGACCTCAGCTGTAGGGGCAACCCATTTCCCCAAGAACGGCGACGAGGCGACAGGAAGGCAGTGGTACGATTTTCTGACTAAGGGCGGTTTTATATCGCCTGATACGGAGATAAGTTGCTGGCAGTATGTGATGGGATTCTCGGTGGAACAGCCTGCCGAGGTTCGTCCTATAGAATGGCTCAAGACGGTTGAGACAGCGCGAATGATGCTATATAAAGTGTGTGGAGGAATGCTCGAAAACAGTATTATAACGAAAGGAAGGATAAAGGAACTTACTCAACAATGCTTTATAAAACGTGGCGAACCGCTGGTTTTGGCAAAGCCTAAGAAAGAATCGTCGTTGGATGCGGACGCAATAGAGAATTTTGTTCCGACCCTTTCCGACCTTAAATAATTAGCCTTAAAATAGGGCTTTAGAGCTCATTTTAGCCGACCTTTTCCGACCCGAGAAGGTCGGCTTTTTGTGTTTAAATCCTTGATAATCAGTAAAGTATTCGTTGTATCTTTGCAACGTCAACGAACGAAAAGTGAGTTGATGATGCGATACTTGAAATGTTGAGACAAATATAGATTACAAGAGGGTTGTAATTTGTTTCATATTTTTTTAGTTACACATTTATACATATTTAAATATAAAGAATTACGCTTATGAAGAAGATTCAAACTTTATCGGCGATGAATGCGCAGCGCATGACATCGCTAGAGATTGCCGAAGTGACCGGCAAGCCTCACAATGACGTGTTGAAAGCCATCAGAAAGATGGAGCCTGCATGGGAAAAAGTATGTCAGGGAAAATTTTCCCTCACATCGCGAACCCTTATTCAGCCTAATGGTGGTACTCGTGAAGTACCTTGTTACTCTCTCTCGAAAACCGAATGTCTTTACATCGCCACGAAGTTCAACGACGAGGCTCGCGCCAAGTTGGTGATTCGATGGCAACAGTTGGAGCAGGAGCGATTGATGCATCAGGGTGTCAGAAAGCTGCTCGTAACCGATCAAGATGTAATACATGAGGCTGAAATCATCATCGGACGCACGCTGGTATCATTTAACCGACATGCCGACGGCTGTATTACCGCCAGCGATATTGCTAAGGCGATAGGAATGGAGGTGAAGGATTTGAACTCTTTCCTGACGGACAAGAAGATTCAGCGATGGTCGCGAGGCAAGTATCATCTTACTCCTGAATACGAAGGGCTGGGATTGGCTCAGGACCGACTCTTTATCTACTACTCGAAGGACGGAAAACAAAAGGAACGCACCTATCTCGTCTGGACTACAAAAGGTGCGAAAATGATTAACAAAATGATTTATAACTAAAAATTAAAAACAATTATGGAAAAGTTAGTAAGAATTGTGGAGCAGAAAGCTCACGTAGCAAGAAACTACACAGCACAGGACGGAACGCAGAAGACGTTCCACAGTATGGGATTTATACTCACCGACGGACTCGATGAGTTCTACGCAGAGATGACGGGTGATATGGCACGAGACTGCCAGCCTTACAACAAGGATGTCGTTCACGTGATGCAGGGATACATCAAGCAGCGTTCATTCCAGGATAAGAACGGAAATATCCGCTACGAGAATCAGATTTACATCACGAAGATGATTTGATTATCAATTCTAAATTATCACTTAAAAAGTAATCGGGCGAAGGTGTAGTGAAGGAAGTCATCGATGTGAAAATAATTCTGGCCAGAACATATTCCTACACAAACCTTCACTCACAAAATCGCTAGATTATGAAGAAAAAGAATTTTGTTAAGGAGCCTTTAAAAGAGAAGGTTACTTTGGATGGTCTTATGACTATCGGTGTGTTAGAAAATGGTCTTCACGCAGCTGATTTTATGTGCTGCGACGATGCCGAGTTAGATCCCTTAGTTGCACAGTTCAAGGTGCAGATAATGCGTGACGGCAACGTGTATATGATGGAGCTGCCAAAGAGGGTGAGGAACAAGTCTATATTTCGTGAGGACAACTCTTCGCTGTCGCTTGGAAAGAACGGCAGGTACTACTTCGTATTCACGATGGAGGAGGAACGACTCGGAGAACTGCCCTCGGAACTAATCCGCCAAGCAAGCGCCATAGCGCAGAAAGTAGTAAAGCGTGGTTTTGTAAACACTAAAAAGAAAGGAGGGAACGAATGAGTGTACATTTAATATATTATGAGGGCGCAAAGAAGAAAATGCGCCCCATACAGAGCAGAGAGGAATATATGAAGCTACGTCA
>ONAJ01000003.1 GCA_900315775.1 uncultured Prevotella sp. | reverse complement strand
AGCCCGCTTGCGCCGATGGTACTGCAATGCAATGCGGGAGAGTAGGAGGCCGCCTTCTTTTATTACTGAACGCCCTTGAGGACCAACCCCCTCAGGGGCGTTCTTATTTTATCTTTAGTATTAAAAAACAATAAAAAGCAGGTGTCTGCGTTATATATTCGTGTTTAGACGTTATCTGTCCATAATAATTGTTTCTGTTGTTGCAACAGTAGGTATGAAGGCTCAGTACGACCCTTCATTCAGCCATTATTTTGACATGGAACCGTCGTATAACCCTGCGTCGGCAGGAAAGGAGTCGAAGCTGAACATAGTTGGTGCCTACGCAATGAGTCTTGTAGGCTTTGAGAACAATCCCCGCACTATGTATATTGCTGCCGACATGCCTTTGTACCTGTTGAATGCCTATCATGGTGTTGGTCTTCAGCTGTTTAACGACCAGATAGGTCTTTTTACACACCAGAAAGTAGCGGCACAATATTCTTATAAGTTACGAATCTTCGGAGGACAGTTAGGAATAGGTGTACAAGGAGGTTTTATCAATGAGCAGTTCGACGGAAGTAAGGTGGATTATATTGACCCGGACGACCCCGCTTTGAGTAAGTCCTCGATAAACGGTAATGCCTTTGACCTTGCTGCCGGACTGTATTATACGCACAATCAGTGGTATGTCGGAGTATCTTCACAACACGTTACGTCACCGGTGGTAGAGTTGGGCGATGTTAACGAATTAAAGATAGATAGAACATATTATTTGACTGGTGGATACAATATTAAACTGAGAAATCCGTTTTTATCAATACCAACGTCATTCTTAGTGAAGACCGATGGTACTGTTTATCGAGGTGATGTGACAGCGCGAATGGTATATACCAACGAAAAGAGAATTCTTTATGCTGGTGCATCGTACAGTCCCAAGACATCGGTGACAGTGCTCATCGGAGGAAGTTTTCACGGTGTGAACGTCGGATACAGCTATGAGGCATATACCTCGGGAATAAATATGCGTAACGGCAGTCATGAGCTGTTCGTAGGATACAAGACTAATCTGAACCTTTACAAGAAGGGAAAGAACAAACATAAGAGTGTGAGAATACTGTAGTGAGAAGAAAAAGAATGAATAATAATAGATATATGATGAAAAAAGTATTTGGTGTTTTTATTATTGCACTATGCTTAACAGGATGTTTCGGAAGCAAGTCTTCGCTGAAGGGAGGCGGTGAAGTCGTTGGCGTAGGCGGAGGAAAGAATTTCTCCGAGCCAACACCTTACGGCATGACTCTTGTGAAGCGCGGCTTCCTACGTATGGGTATGGAAAAGGAAGATTCGCTGTGGGGAAAGAAAACTCCAGTGAAGGATATCTCTGTTGACGGTTTCTGGATGGACGAGACGGAGGTTACCAATTCAAAGTACAAGCAGTTTGTATTATGGGTTCGTGACTCTATACTCCGCACCAGACTTGCAGACCCAGCATACGGTGGTGATGAATCCTATATGATTACCGAGGACAAGAACGGTGATCCTGTTACTCCTCATCTTAACTGGAAGAAGAATCTCCCACGTAAGCCTAACGAGGACGAGCAGCGTGCCATAGAAAGTCTCTACGTGACAAATCCCGTTACTGGCGAGAAGATGCTCGACTGGAGTCAGATGAATTATCGTTACGAGGTGTATGACTATACTACGGCAGCACTTCGTCGTAACCGTCTTAATCCACAAGATCGTAACCTGAATACCGACGTGGTAATAAATCCCAATGATGTGGTTATGATCTCCAAGGACACAGCGTATATTGACGACGAGGGACGTATAGTACGCGAGACGATAGACCGTCCTTTGAGCGGACCTTGGGACTTCCTGAATACTTACATTGTAAACATATATCCAGACACCACCTGTTGGGTTAACGACTTCCAGAATTCGGAGAACGAAGGATATATGCGTTACTACTTCAGCAATCCCGCTTATAACGAATATCCTGTAGTAGGTGTTACATGGGAGCAGGCAAATGCATTCTGTGCCTGGAGAACAGAATATCTTCTCAAAGGTCTCGGTCCTGAGGCACGTTACGTACAGCGCTACCGTCTGCCGACAGAGGCAGAGTGGGAGTATGCAGCCCGTGGTGTTGACGGCAATGAATTCCCTTGGGAGAACGAGGACATGAAGAGCGACAGAGGCTGTTACTTTGCTAACTTCAAGCCCGACCGCGGTAACTATACCAAGGATGGTAACCTCATCACAAGTAAGGTCGGAATATACTCTTCAAATACCAACGGACTGTTCGATATGGCAGGTAATGTGGCAGAGTGGACAAGTACGATATATACTGAAGCAGGTGTAGAGGCGATGAACGACCTCAACCCTCAGCTCTCATACAATGCAGCAAAGGAAGACCCATATAAGTTAAAGAAGAAGAGTGTTCGTGGTGGTTCCTGGAAGGACCCAGAGAGCTATATGCGTTCAGCATGGCGTTCTTGGGAATATCAGAATCAGCCGCGTTCATACATCGGCTTCCGCTGCGTACGCTCATTGGCGACAACAGCAAGCGTAAAACAAAAGGGTAGTAAGAAACGTAAATAGAAAAAAGATATGACAGTATATAGTAAATTCAACGTAGTCTATCGACTACAGAAATGGATGGATAGTGTACCGGGACAGACGTTCCTGAACTATGCCTACAGTTGGGGTGCATCTATCGTTATTTTAGGTACGCTGTTTAAACTTACTCACCTCCCGGGAGCAAACTTCTTCCTCTTCCTCGGAATGGGAACAGAGGTGTTCGTGTTCTTTATTTCAGCGTTCGACCGTCCATTCGACAAGACTACCGACGGCATGAATCTTGATATTCATCCTCAGGAAGAGGGTGTTGAAGCAGAGGGCGCAGCTGTTGAAGGTCAGCAGACTATTGTCGGTGGCGCAACAATTATCGGCGGCGGAGGTGTCGTTGGTGGTGGCGTTGTCGGCGGTGGCGTTGTTGGCGGTGGCGTTGTTGGTGGAGGTACTGTCGCTGGTGGTGCTGTTGCCGAAGGTGCTGCTGTTGAAGGTGGCGTTGCCGGTGGTGGCGGCACTGTGATAATCGGTGGCGGAGTAGGCGAGCTTCCACAGCCTGTAGCTCCCGATATGGCAGAGGCTACAACCAATTACGTTGAGGAGCTTAAGAAACTCACAGAGGTATTGGAGAAAGTTTCCGAGCAGAGTCAGCGTCTTACTACCGACTCCGAGGAGATGGAGAATCTCAACCGAACACTCACAGGAATATGCAAGGTGTACGAGATGCAGCTTAAGAGTGCAAGCAAGCAGATAGGCACAATTGACGAAATCAACGAGCAGACACGTAAGATGGCAGAGCAGATAGACCAGCTCAACAAGATTTATGCTCGTATGATAGAGGCGATGACAGTAAATATGCGTGCTGCCGCCCCTGCTGCCCCCGCTGCAAACGATATACGTTAAACGTCCAACGACAAATAGAACATGGCAATAAAGAAACGACCAGTATCGCCACGTCAGAAAATGATTAATCTGATGTATGTGGTCCTCATGGCAATGCTTGCGTTGAATGTTTCTACGGAAGTGTTGGAAGGCTTTTCACTCGTTGAGGAAAGCCTCAGTCGCACTACGTCAAACTCGTCGAAGGAGAATGCTTCTATCTACAGCGACTTTGAAGCACAGATGAAGGCTAATCCGGAGAAGGTGAAGGCTTGGTTCGACAAGGCTACATCAGTAAAGCGGATGAGTGACTCCCTGTTTAATTTCGCACAGGAATTAAAGGAGGCTATTGTTCGTGAGGCTGACGGCAAGAACGGCGATGTTCACGATATACGCAACAAGGAAGACCTTGAGGCAGCAACACAGATAATGCTCGCTCCTGGAACAGGAAAAGGAAAGCAGTTGCACGACGCTATCAATAACTATCGCGAGCAGATGTTGAAGATGGTTAATGACGAACGTCAGCGTAACATCATAAAGAGCAACCTCACGACAGAACTTCCCAAACATGCACATGCTATGGGAAAGAACTGGCAGGAGTATATGTTCGAGGGAATGCCTACAGCAGCCGCTGTCACCCTGTTGTCAAAGTTGCAGAGCGACATACGTTATGCTGAGGGAGAGGTACTCCATACGCTGGTGTCAAATATCGACGTACGAGATATCCGCGTTAATAAGCTCGATGCTTTCGTGATACCTAATGCACAGACTGTGGTAAGAGGTGATAAGTTCTCTGCACAGATAGTTATGGCGGCAATAGATACCACCCAGCGCCCGCAGATATATATAGGTGGTCGCGAGGTTAATCTGCCTCATAACACCTATGAATTCATAGCAGGCAAGACGGGTGACTTTAACCTCACAGGTTACATCACTATGCAGAATGGTAACGGAGAACTCGTTCGTCGTGACTTCAATCAGAAATATACTGTTGTTGACCCAAGTGCTACCGTCAGTGCCGACCTTATGAATATGCTCTATGCAGGTTACAGTAACCCCATCAGCGTCAGTGTGCCGGGAGTACCACTCAACAAGGTATCGGCAACTATGGCGGGAGGAACACTACAACCCGTAGGACCAGGAAAGTATATTGCCCGTCCTGCAGCTGTCGGCAAGGATGTAACCATCACGGTGTCATCACTGCAGAGCGGCTCTCCAAAGCAGATGGGGCAGTTCACCTTCCACGTTCGTAAGTTGCCCGACCCAACACCTTACATCGTTGTCGGCGACAACCGTTTCAAGGGTGGTGGCCTTGCTAAGTCAGCACTTATGGATGCAAACACTTTGAAGGCAGCCATTGACGACGGACTTCTGGATATAGAGTTCAAGGTACAGAGTTTCGAGACTGTATTCTTTGATAATATGGGTAATGCAGTACCAATGGTAAGCAACGGTTCCACGTTCTCAGAACGTCAGCGTGATGCGTTCCGCAAACTCTCACGTAGCCGTCGTTTCTACATCTCTCGTGTAACAGCGATAGGTCCTGATGGTATTACGCGTACACTCCCAAGTTCTATGGAAGTAATTGTGAAATAAGAAGAAAGAAAAAAGATATGAAAAGACTATTTTTGATAGGACTGTTAGTAAGTGTGTCAGTAGCTATTTCAGCTCAGCCAGCAGCACGTCGTGCTCAGCAGCAACAGCAGCAACCGAAACAGCAACAATCGAGACAGCAGCAGAAGCAGCAGCAACAGAAGTCTGGCACACAGAACATTACTAATCGTGCACAAATCTCATTCCCAACAGCACCGGTAATGTCGGAAGATGTAGTATGGCGTCGTGATATATATCGTGAGATAGACCTTACAAAGGATGCCAATGCCGGTCTTTACTATCCGGTAGAGCCTATGGGTAGTCAGATGAACCTGTTCTGCTACATGTTCAAGTTGATGATGCGTGGTCAGGTAAAGGCATACGAGTATCGTCTTGACGGTAACGAGGTGTTCACCGACTCAGCACGTGTGAAGCCTTTGGCATTCCTTGACAACTATCACATCTATTACGAGAAGAACAACGGCAAGGTACGTCTCGACGACAGCGACATCCCTTCACGAGAGGTGAAGTCATATTATGTTAAGGAGAGTGCATACTACGATCAGTCATCAGCAACGTTCCATACTAAGGTAATAGCTATTTGTCCTATTATGAGTCGTGAGGACGATTTCGGTGACGGCACAGCAAAGTATCCTCTCTTCTGGGTGAAGTACGACGATATTGCTCCTTTCCTCAGCAAGCAGATGATAATGACGTCAAACCTCAACAATGCTGCGACGATGAGTATTGACGACTACTTCACGAAGAATATGTATTGTGGTAATATCTACAAGACCACTAATATGCTTGGAAGGACGTTGGCACAGTATTGCAATACCGACTCAGCCCTTACAGCGGAGCAGAAGCGAATAGAGATGGAGCTTGCGACATTCGAGAAGCATATCTGGGGAGATCAGGAACGTAAGGACTCTCTGGACAGCATTGCCAAAGCTGGTGATACCAAGAAGGCAAAGAAGGCACGCAAGAAGAACCGTCGTTCTGGCGGCAGTTCTTCAGAGGTGAAGACAAAGAAGAGTCATTCTTCAAGTTCTTCGTCAGGCAGCGGCTCCTCAGCACGTGTTACTGTAAGAAGACAAAGACATTAATCTAACTATAGTTATTATCTTAATTATGAAAAAGTTTTTATCTATCATTCTCCTGACTGCAGCTATCAGTCTGCCGTCACAGGCACAGATTAAGTTTGGTGCTAAGGCTGGTGTGAACCTCACTAACATGTCATTTAGTGAGAGTGTAGGTGACAAGTCAAACCGTGCAGGTTTCTTCGTTGGTCCTACAGTGCTTATAAACCTTCCTATCGTAGGACTGGGCATTGATGCTTCTGCTCTCTACGATCAGCGTGAGGCAAAGGGACAGGGTCAGACAATCAAGGCTCAGCAGATAGCTATTCCTATCAACGTGCGCTACGGTGTTGGTCTTGGAACTATGGCAAGTATCTTTGCTTATGCTGGTCCTCAGTTCGGCTTTAACGTAGGTAGCAAAGAGAAGAATCTTGCCACCGGTGTTGACTGGAAACTTGCAAGCTCAAACTTCAGCATCAACATGGGTATCGGTGTAATGGCGTTGAACCATCTGCAGGTAACCGCAGGCTATAATATGGTTTGTGGAAAGACCGGAGAGATATCTGTCAATAATGGCGTAAAGACCATTCGTGGTCGTGATCATGCTTGGCAGATTGCTGCTACATACTATTTCTAAAATCGTTTAGGTACAGCGGCAGCGACAATGAAATATGTTGACGTCATCCTGCCTTTACCTTTGGAAGGTTTCTTTACCTATTCCGTACCCACGTCTTTGGATGCGGAAGTGGAACGAGGACGACGTGTGCTTGTACCTTTAGGACGTAATAAGACTTACGTTGCAATAATAGTCGGGATTCACAATGTGAAGCCCGACTTTAAGTGTCGTGACATCCTACGTGTTCTCGATGCAAAGCCCATCCTTTTAGAACAGCAGTTGAAGCTGTGGTCATGGATTTCCGACTACTACATGTCGTCGGTAGGCGACGTTATGGTGGCAGCCCTGCCAGCAGGACTGAAGGAAGTCGATGCCTTCCGTCCCAAGATGGAGCAGTATGTCGGTCTTGGTGAGAAGTACCGTTCGGAGCGTTCCCTTCATATCGCCCTTGACCAGTTAAAACGTGCTCCGAAGCAGTTGGAAGTCTTCATAGCCTTCCTCGCATTATCGCATTGGGACGAGGTCTCCGACGAAGTGCCCCAAGAGAATATCCTCGACGGTATCAGCGAGATAACCCGTGACGAGCTGATGAATGCCAGTCGTTGTAGTGCACAGGTGATAAAGACCCTTGTCACCAACGGTTTCCTCAATACCTACGAACGAGAGGTAGGTCGTCTTAACAGTATCGGCGAGCCCCATCTGGAACGCATACAAAAGCTTTCCGATGCGCAGCAGACAGCCTACAACCAGATACTTATGTCGTTCCTGAAGCATAATGTCACCTTGCTTCATGGTGTTACCTCGAGTGGTAAGACCGAGATATACATTCATCTTATAAAGCAGGCATTAGAGAGGAAACAACAAGTCATTTACCTCTTGCCCGAGATAGCTCTGACGGTACAGATAAGAGAACGTCTGCAGCGTATCTTCGGAGACCGTTTGGGTATATACCATTCGAAGTACAGCGATGCAGAGCGTGTAGAGATATGGCAGAAACAGTTGTCGTCACATCCCTATGACGTTATCCTGGGAGCCCGTTCCGCCGTCCTGTTACCATTTCAGAACCTTGGATTGGTGATTATCGACGAGGAACATGAAACCTCCTTCAAACAACAAGACCCCGCACCCCGCTATCATGCCCGCTCCGTTGCTATCATGTTAGCCCAGATGTACGGCGCCAAGACACTTCTCGGAACGGCGACGCCCTCCTTCGAGAGCTATTATAATGCACAGTCCAAGAAGTTCGGACACGTCACCCTCTCCACGAGATACAAGGGCGTAGAGCTCCCTGAGATACAAGTTGTAGATATCAAAGACCTGCAACATCGTAAAATGATGAACGGTCCCTTCTCTCCCGACCTTATCTCTGCTATCCGCAGCGCCATAAACTCCGGTGAACAGGTAATACTCTTCCAGAACAGAAGAGGCTTTGCACCTATGATAGAGTGCAAAGAGTGCGGCTGGGTGCCTCACTGCAGTCGTTGTGATGTCTCGTTGACATACCACAGGACCCAAGGCGTCCTGTCGTGTCACTACTGCGGCAGCGTGTATCCCGTTCCTTCCACCTGTCCCAACTGCGGCAGCGAGAGTCTCATAAGCAGAGGCTACGGAACAGAGAAGATAGAAGACAAAGTACTTGAGATATTCCCGGACATCAAGGTGGCTCGTATGGACCTCGACACTACCAGAAGTCGTCACGCCTATGAACGCATCATCACCGACTTCTCCGCTGGTCGTACGCAGCTGCTTATAGGCACCCAGATGGTAACAAAAGGTCTCGACTTCGACAACGTGTCTGTTGTAGGTATTCTTAATGCCGACAGCATGCTTAACTATCCCGACTTCAGGGCCTACGAGCATGCCTTTATGATGATGTCGCAGGTTAGTGGTAGGGCAGGACGACGCGGAAAACGAGGACGTGTTATCCTTCAGACGAAGAGTCCTCAGCTCCCTGTAATCCGTCAGGTGGTCAGCAACGACTACGAACAGTTCTTCAACCAACAGTTAGAAGAGCGTCACGACTTCTGCTATCCTCCTTATCAGAGACTCATTGATATATACCTGAAACATAAGGATGCGAAGTTGGTAGATGCTGCCGCAAAAGATATGGTGGTGCGTCTTCAGCAGTATTTCGGAAGCAGGGTTCTCGGTCCGGACCGTCCTTCCGTTTCTATGATAAAGACAATGAATATCCGCAAGATAGTCCTCAAGCTAGAGCTTGGGATAGACATAAAAAAAGTGCGTGAGTGTCTTCGTGCCGTACGTTCGGCGCTACTTGACAACCCACGCAATAGTTCTATACAAGTTTATTTCGATGTAGATCCGCTGTAGTCTTTAGTCTATTAGAAATCTACCTGACATCCTAAACCTATTACTCTGTTTGTTCTTGTGAAAGAGTCGCCTAAGATTCTTGCTCCAGTCTGTTGGTTAGCAATCGTAGTCTTCTCGTAGTCACTATAGTTTGTCTGGAAGTAAGCAGCAGTGAGAGTGATATTCTCTGTTGCCTTGTAGCTAAGACCGAAACCAGCAGAGTAGCTGTTAACGACGAACGACATATCGTTCATATAGTCGTCAGACAGTCCGTAGCGTGTTATCTGTCCACCGCAAGAGATGTTCACACGTGGTGAGATGTCCCATTCTACACCAGCGAGGTACTCGTTAGTGCCGTGCTTCAGCTTGCTCTGTGCGTTGTTATACCAGTGAGCATTCTTGTCGTAGTAGTGGTGATATCCGAGGTTCAGACGAACTTCTGGGATAACGCTCCACTGAGCACCTACGGTAAGGAGTGCCGGAGCATCCTCGTCAACGTCTGTTCCGTCCTGATACTTGTTGATAGCCTCAATTTCCATAGCCTTGTCGAGTGTAGAGTGGTTCTTCATTTTCATCTCAGTATTAAACTCATACTTAGCGGCGAAGTTGAAGTTTGCTATTTTGAAATCGACACCGATGATAGGAGCGAAACCGAAACCAGTCTGGATACTCATAAGGTTCACACCCTGAGAGTACTTCTCCAGCGCACGCAGTTCAGGCAGTGCTGCCTCACCTCTTCTCAGCTGTTCCATCTGTTCAGCGGGAAGCTGGTAACCCATGCTCTCTGCAAGTGCTGCAGCACCCTTCAACTGGTTTACGCCAGCAACAGAGTTAGAGATGAAGTCGTCGAAAGAGATATATTCGCCAGCCTGCTTCACCATGATGTTTGAAAGACGTGCTTTGTAAGAAGCATCGCCGTAGAGCATGCGGAGACCTCCGTAAATAGACCAGTTATCATTAATCTTATATGCAGCACCCAGCTGGAAACCGAAGTAGTACTGGCGTCCGCGCATATATGCGTCCACGTCGTAACCCTCAACACCAAGTCCGTTCAGCTGATTAGCAATAGCAGCTACGGCAGATTCGAATGAACCCAGACCAGAGCCATATTCGCAGACACCGCCGCCACCAGGCATCGAGAAGTTAAACTGAATACTCCAGTCGCCCTTGTTGTAGGCAGCCTGAAGAGAAGGAATCATGTACGCGTTGGCAATACCTTCGAAAGTCTTTGTTGTCTTACCGTCGTTCTTTTTGCCAAGTGCAAAGAGAGGATTCGTAGAGGTGATAGTACGTGTCTGGCGCGCCATCTGCCAGTTTACGGCAATATGGAAGCCTTCCTTCATAAATACTACACCTGCAGGATTAGAGTAAACACCATCAAGACCGATGGCTGCGTCACGTGCAGGGTTCTTCAAGAACATTGCACTTTGGTTAGTGTTGGTAAGGATACCACCTGCAAATACGTTTACAGATGCCATAGCAGCAACAAGGATGCAGCTTAATTTTCTTTTATCCATCTTAACAATTCTTTAAAAAATCGGCTGCAAAGGTATAATTATTGCACAAAACTTCCTATAAATGTGCAAAATATTTAATATTTATTAACCTTTAGTATGTAAATGCTGCTGTTATTTCTTCAGTTCTGGATAGCTTGTTCTTGTATGATACACCGTTTTCAGTCGTTCTATGAGAACCTGTTTTGCTATGCTGATATCCTTGAACGTTATAGGACTGTTGCGGAAGTAGCCCTCAGTAATCTGTGTGTCGATGATTCTGTTCACCAGTTGACTGATGCTCTCCTCGGTATATTCCTTTATAGAGCGCGATGCCGCCTCCACACCGTCAGCCATCATCAGTATAGCCTGTTCGCTGGTCATAGGATTCGGACCAGGATAGGTGAATGGAGCCTCGTCAATTTTCTCGTTGGGGTGTTCATTCTGGTATTCTATGTAGAAGAACTTCGCCTTGCCTTCACCGTGATGAGTCTTTATGAAGTCCTTGATGATATTCGGCAGGTTGTGTTTCTCCGCCAGTTTCAGTCCTTCGCTGATATGTTTTATTATAGCCTGTGCAGCCTCCTGGCGCGGCATCTTGTCAAGCGGGTTCACGCCAGCCTGGTTTTCGGTAAACAGCACGGGGTCATACATCTTTCCTATGTCGTGATAGAGTGCTCCTGTGCGTACCAGCAGCGCCTTCGCACCAATCTTGCTGGCAATCTCTGCCGCCAGGTTACTTACCATTATAGAGTGCTGGAAGGTTCCTGGAGCCACCTCGCTAAGCTGCTGCAGTAAGTCTTTGTTAGTGTTTGAAAGTTCTATGAGAGTAACGTAGCTGACAAATCCGAACATCTTCTCCACAACCACCATCAGAGGATAAGCGAAGAGCAGCAAGATACCGTTTATTATAAGGAACTTATAGATACTTGTGTCGATGTCGTAAATAGTGTTGTTCTGTATTAGCTGCAGCGCCAGACAAACGAAACTGCTTGCCAGCGTTACGAAGAGTGCTGTACGGAACATCTGTGCACGTTGTGTCAGTTCGCGCAGCGAGTAGATAGCTGTCAGACCTGCCACAAGCTGTATGATGATAAACTCATACTGGTACTTCACTATCGCAGCACATATAAGTATCATTATAAGATGTGTAACGAAGGCGGTACGTGAGTCCATAAACACACGGATGAAGATAGGTGTTATGGCGAAAGGTATCATATACACGCTGAGGAACTGGTTCTCAACCATCAGCGACACGATGATGGGGAATATCGTCAGCATTACGTAAACCATCATCAGAGCACGCGGCTTTCCGAAATAGTCTCTGCGGAAGAGGGCTATAAAAGTAGTGAATACGAGGATGAGCAGTGTTACGTAGAATATCTGTCCTATGAGGATACTGCTTATCTCCTCAGTGTTGCTCTTGCGTCGCTGCGACTCCTTCTCGAAGCTGCTGAGTACGCGGTACAGTTGCTCGTCAACGATGTCTCCTCTGTCTATGATTTTCTGTCCCGAGAGCACCATACCGTTAGCTATAGGTATAGAGCTTAGCAGGTCCTCCTGTTCCGTCTTGTTGCGTTCCTTGTCGTACTTCAGGTTAGAGTGTATGAACTCGTTGAGGTTGCACTTCTGCAATGCCTGTCGTTGCGCCTCAAGTCGTGGGTCCGAGAATATCTGTTCGTAGCCGCTCAGCGGGGTGTATATGCCGCTGGTGCTTATGTTTGTGGCTATCTTTCCGTTGATTACCCTTATCATGCTGGTAGAGTCCTTGTGCACCCGAGAGTAGTCGTTGGCGGCGATGACACCCGCCTGATAAATCTTGTGCAGCTGTGTGCAGATAATTCTCACATATTCCTGTCCCAGTCCGGGTATTCCGTCCTTATAGGCATCAATGAACTTAGCTATCTGCGTCTTCTCCACATTACTGTTATATTCGTAATATGGTTCGTAGTTTGCCAGAATACTGTCCTGCTCGTACTGCAGCAGCTCCTCAGACTTGTAAACGGGGAAGTCGAAGTCGGCAATAAGCGACTTATAGCTCCACGGTTTTCCGACGTCGTAATGATAGCTCATTCCGCTGGTTCGTGGCATGAACCAAACGATGATAGCCATAGTTATTATGACAAGCACAGCACGACTCGCATTGTTGCGCAGACTGTGGTTGTCGTAGGTGTTTATATTCTTAATCTTTCTCATTATGCATCTATTTTGTGTGCGAAAATACGAAATATTTGTAATTTATGCCGCATAATTGATAAAGTTTTTTTAATTTTGCACAAAAATTTAAGAATATGAGAAGAGTAAGAGTTCGTTTTGCACCCAGTCCAACAGGTGCTCTGCACATTGGTGGTGTGCGTACGGCATTATATAATTATTTGTTCGCGCGCCAGAATGGTGGCGATTTAGTGTTCCGTATTGAAGATACCGACAGCAGCCGTTTCGTTCCTGGTGCTGAGGATTACATCATTGAGTCTTTCCGTTGGTTAGGTATTAAGTTCGACGAAGGCGTTTCCTTCGGCGGCGAGTATGGTCCTTATCGTCAGAGTGAGCGTAGGAAGATATACAAGAAGTACGTTGACCAGCTGCTCAACGAGGGTAAGGCATACATAGCTTTCGATACCCCTGAGGAGTTGGAGCAGGTACGTCAGAAGGTACAGAACTTCCAGTACGACGCCAAGACCCGCGGTATGATGCGCAACTCGCTGACACTTAGCAAGGAAGAGGTTGATGAACTCATTGCCGAAGGACGTCAGTATGTAGTGCGTTTCAAGATAGAACCAGGCGAGGAGGTACATGTTAACGATATGATTCGCGGTGATGTTGTCATCAAGAGCGACATCCTCGACGACAAGGTGCTTTACAAGAGTGCCGACGAGTTGCCTACCTATCATCTTGCAAATATCGTCGATGACCACCTCATGGAGATTTCTCACGTCATTCGTGGCGAGGAGTGGTTGCCAAGTGCTCCGCTCCACGTGCTCCTGTACAGAGCCTTCGGATGGGAAGATACGATGCCTCGTTTTGCCCACCTCCCTCTGCTTCTTAAGCCTGACGGAAAAGGCAAACTGTCAAAGCGCGACGGCGATCGTCTCGGATTCCCCGTATTCCCTCTTGAGTGGCACGACCCCAAGACTGGCGAGGTGTCTAACGGTTTCCGCGAGCAGGGCTATTTCCCCGAGGCAGTAATCAACTTCCTCGCACTCCTGGGATGGAACCCGGGAACAGAGCAGGAGATGTTCTCACTCGATGAGCTCGTTGAGGCTTTCGACATCTCTAAGTGTTCAAAGGCTGGTGCCCGTTTCGACTTCCAGAAAGGAATATGGTTCAACCACGAATATATGCTCAAGAAGAGCGACGAAGAGATAGCCAACCTCTTCGCACCTATAGTATTTAATTATGGTGTCGAGGAGTCTATGGAGCGCATCACTCAGGTGGTTCACATGATGAAGGACAGAGTAAACTTCGTCAGCGAGCTGTGGAGTCTGTGTTCGTTCTTCTTCATCCCACCGACAGAATACGACGAGAAGACTGTCCGCAAGCGCTGGAAGGAAGACTCTCCCGAGGTGATGACCGAGTTGGCAGAGCTTCTCGAAGGTCTCGACGACTTCTCTCTCGAGAATCAGGAGAAGGTCGTTATGGCGTGGGTAGAGCAGAAAGGCTATAAGCTCGGCGACGTAATGAATGCATTCCGTCTCGCCCTCGTGGGTATAGGCAAGGGACCTGGAATGTTCGACATCTCTGCCTTCCTCGGAAAGAGCGAAACACTCCGTCGCCTCAGAAGAGCTATCGACGAGCTGCCAAAAGGTGGCGAAAGCAACAACGAATAACAAAAAGTCTTTGCAGAGAGATGTATAACATATTAATGTACTTCGTATGGTTCGGTGTCAGCATTGCTGCCATCTTCGACCATAAGATACGTCTTATGTGGCGTGGACAGCGTCGTGCATTCAGAATACTGAAACGTAAGGTTGATCCTAATGCGAAATATGTTTGGGTACATGCTGCCTCACTCGGTGAGTTCGAACAGGGACGTCCCATCATAGAACGCATTCGTCTGGAACATCCCGACTACAAAATCCTCCTCACCTTCTTCTCGCCTTCGGGCTACGAGGTAAGGAAGAACTATCCTGGTGCCGACATCATAACATATCTGCCTATCGACACCGTTACCAACGCACGTCGTTTCCTTCGTACGGTGCGTCCCGTTGCGGCGTTTTTCATAAAGTACGAGTTCTGGTATAACTACCTGCACGTTCTGCGTCACAGGAAGGTTCCCGTATATAGCGTAAGCTCCATATTCCGTCCCGACCAGGTATTCTTCCGTTGGTACGGACGTCAGTATGCTCACGTGCTGAAGTGTTTCACACGCTTCTTCGTACAGAACGAGGAGAGTCGTATGCTCCTTGAGAAGATTGGCATCCACGAGGTGGAGATAACCGGCGACACACGTTTCGACAGAGTTATGACGATAAAGAGTCTTGCTAAGGAACTGCCTATCGTGGAGTCGTTCGTGAAAGGTTCCGAGAAGGTGTTCGTCGCTGGCAGCAGCTGGGGACCCGACGAGGACGTCTTTATACCTTATTTTAATAAGCATAAGGACTGGAAACTTATCATTGCTCCTCACGTTATCGGCGAGGTGCACCTGAAACAGATACTTTCAAAGCTCCAGCGCAATACCGTACGCTTCACCCAGACAACACCCGAGGAGGCTGCCACAGCCGACTGTCTGCTGATAGACTGCTTCGGACTGCTCTCGAGCATATATAACTACGGAACGGTGGCATACATCGGTGGAGGCTTCGGCGTAGGTATTCACAATACTCTCGAGGCTGCCGTGTGGAATATGCCGGTAATAATAGGACCAAACAACAAGAAGTTCGACGAGGCTCAAGGACTCATGCAGGCAGGCGGATGTTTCGAGATTCACGACGCTGCCGAGTTCGAGACGCTGATGAACCGTTTCGATACGGATAAGGCATTCCTCAAGGATAGTAGTGAGAAAGCGGGTCAGTTCGTAAAAGGACAGGCTGGCGCTACTGACAGGATTCTCTATGCTGTCCCACTAAAGTAAATCAAGGAACAATGACGCTCAAACCACATTCTTTCGCTTCACGTCTCACACGTTGGATTACACTTACTGTACTGCTGACAATGACGGCGGTATCTCTGCTTATTCTGCACCTCGTTACCGAGGCTATGATGGACGAGACACAGGCAAGGTTTCACGGCATCATAAATATTGTAGATAGCAAGGTGGAGGGTGTGCTTTCCTCTGTTGAGGTTGCTGCCGGCAATAATGTTAACGCCATAGAGAAAGCTCTCTCTCGCGGTGATGACATCCAGATAGTGCTGGCTGAGGAGTTGAAGCTTAACCCGCATGTGGTAGGCTGTGGAGTGGGTTTCATTCCTAATTATTTTCCTGAGGAGGGACGCTGGTACGAGCCTTATGCGGTACGTCGTGGAAACGGCAATATAGAGGTATCACAGATAGGTTCTGAGTATCACGACTATCTGAAGAGCGACTGGTATATAAATGCCATGAAGAGGAATCAGGGCTACTGGTCCGATCCTTATTACGATTCTGAGGGCGGATGCACCATGATGTGTACCTATGCCCATCCTGTTTACACTGAGGATGGTGTTCTGGTGGGAGCCTTCGGTTCCGATATCTCGCTGGAATGGCTCACGAAGCAGTTGGTCGAGATAGAAAAGAAGTCAGAGACCTACGGTTGGTTGAAAGTAAATAGAATCAACGAAGAGGTGCGTCCTTACAGTTTCATTATTAGCCGTACGGGTGAGTATGTTGTTCACCCCGAGACATTCCGTGTGCTTGCAGGAAATATGGTCAATGAGGCAAAGCATACTGATACAGATATTGACGACAAACTGGCACATAAGATGATTCACGGCGAGACGGGCTATATGACGCTTGATATTGACGGTAGGGAGTGTATCGTCTTCTACTCTCCGCTGAAGCGAACGGAGTGGTCTATGGCTATCGTCGTTCCTCGTGTGTTGATACTTATGCCGGCATACTTCCTTTCTACTATGGTGCTTGTGCTGATGCTTATAGGGCTTATTATAGTGTTCTTCGTATCTCGTGTGGCGGTACGTCGCATTGCCAAGCCTCTTGGCATACTTGCCGCTTCTGCCGACGAGGTGGCAAAGGGACATTTCGATACTCCGCTGCCCGTCTTGGAGCACGACGACGAGATAAGTCATCTGCGCGACTCCTTCGAGAAGATGCAGACGTCACTTGCCGACTATATCGAGAAACTGAAGGAGTCGGCAGCACAGAAGGCTTCCTACGAGAGTGAGCTGAATATTGCACGCGACATCCAGATGTCTATGCTTCCAAAGATTTTCCCGCCATATCCGGAACGGAAGGATGTGGACCTCTACGCACAGGTCCTTCCTGCAAAGGCGGTTGGTGGCGACCTCTACGACTTCAAGATTCGCGACGAGCACCTATTCTTCTGCGTGGGCGACGTCAGCGGCAAGGGTGTTCCTGCGGCTTTGGTTATGGCTGTCACCAGCGCTCTGTTCCGTTCTCTGTCGGAAAAGGAGGACAACCCGGCACGCATCATGAAGGCGCTCAACAAGGCTATTTCCACACGCAACGAGTCGCTGATGTTTGTAACTCTCTTCGTGGGCAATCTGGACCTTCGCACAGGTACTATGCAGTATTGCAATGCGGGACATACTCCTCCTGCTCTTTCTTCGAACCTGGGTACGGGCTATCTGCCTTGCGACGCTAATGTGCCTATCGGCATTATGCCTGGAGTGGAATACACCCTGCAGGTAGCGGACGTAAAGCCGGGCACTACGATATTCCTTTATACTGACGGATTGTCTGAGGCGGAGAATGAAAAATACGACCTCTATGGAGATGGTCGTATTATGGAAACTCTCAAGGAGACGATAGGTCAGACGCCTGAGAGGATTGTTAGTCGGATGAAGTCTTCTGTACGCGAGTTTACTGGCGATGCAGAGCAGAACGACGACTTAACGATGCTCGCTGTTCAGTACTACGTAAAATAGCTTAGTCTTTTCTTGGACGATACCAGTCCATGTATTTCACGTAGTGGGCTGCATTGTCGGTCTGCCCGGGTCGTGTGTTCTTAATGAACTTGGCAGGCACTCCTCCCCATATCTCGTGAGGACCAATCTTTGTACCTCCCACCACGAGTGCGCCGGCAGCTACGATAGCTCCTTCGCCAACCTCACAGTGGTCCAGTAGGGTAGAGCCCATACCTATGAGCGCCCCGTCGTGTATCGTACATGCGTGGACGGTAGCGTTGTGACCTATTGTCACGTTGCTGCCGATGTTCAGAGGACCTGTCTCGAATGTGGTGTGCAGAACGGCTCCGTCCTGTACGTTTGTCCTGTCACCTATTTTAATATATGCGACGTCGCCGCGTACAACAGCGTTGAACCATACGGAGCACTCGTCTCCCATAGTTACTTCGCCCACGATGGTGGCATTCTCGCTGAAGTAGCAATTTTTACCCCATCGTGGGCGAAGTCCGTTAACCGTTTTTATTAACGCCATTAGAGATTTGGATTGAGTTTGTTCCACTCAGAGATTGGAGGAACAATATTCAGTGTTACCAACTCGTCGCGCATCTTGCACAGGTGCTCGTAGCTCTGGTCCAGCTTAGCGTTCTCCTCAGGAGTACCCTGTGGAACCTCGAACTTAGCTCCCTCTGCTGTCATAGTGGTCTTCATAGCCATCATGATGTGGTCGTACTTGTCGGTCTTTACGTATGTTCCTACTGGGAAACGGAAAGCCTCACCACCCATAGCGGCACGAATCATCTCTACAGAGAGGTATGCAGGACTCTGGAAACTTGAACGTCCGCGGAGCTCGATAATCTTTGCACCACCCTTGGTAACGTCAACCTTCATCTGCTCCCACTCCTCAGCGGGGAACTCTGCTGTGCCGATGATGTCTGTCAGTTTGCGACCTGCTACTACAACGTGGCTTCCGAATACAGCCATCTGCTCTCCGTGACCACCGTATGTAGCGCAACCTGTGATTTCGCTCTGCATAACACCAAACTTCTTAGCCAGCGCGCTCTGCAGACGTGTAGTGTCAAGACCTGCAAGTGTTGTTACCTGACCTGGTTTCAGTCCTGAATACAGAAGAGTTACCAGACCGGTAAGGTCAGCAGGGTTGAAGATGATAACTACGTGCTTTACGTCGGGGCAGTACTTCTTGATGTTAAGACCCAACTCCTCAGCAATCTTACAGTTGCCAGCAAGAAGGTCCTCGCGTGTCATACCAGCCTTACGTGGAGCACCACCACTCGAAATGATGTATTTCGCATCAGTGAAAGCCTCGCGAGCATCTGTTGTAGCAACGATGTTTGCCTCGTCGAAACCACTCTGGCGCATCTCCTCAGCAACGCCTTCCGGAGAGAATACGTCGTAGAGACAGATGTTCTTTGTTAAACCCATCATGAGGGCACTCTGTGCCATGTTAGAGCCAATCATTCCAGCAGCTCCAACAATTGTAAGTTTGTCGTTTGTTAAAAATGCCATAATATTATGTCTTTTAGAAATTTCTGGGCACAAAGGTAGGAAATATTTATGAATTATGCATTATTATTTAGGTATAAAAGTGTTATTTATTCTAAAACCATTTTGCTTTGCAACGTGGACTTTGCAAAATTCCTCATTTTTCCGCCATGTATTCTCGCACCTCGTACCCCGTACCCCCAATAAGACATATGTACTCGCACCTAAAAGTACGCCACTTTTGGGGTAAAAGTAGCCTACTTTTGGTATAAACTTCTTTGATGCTGAAGTCGTAACAAGCCTACTTTTACCACATTTTCACCAGTTTCGTTGCCAACGAGGCGTGGTCAAACTGGTCAAGGTCAAAGTGGTCAAACTCGAAATCGGATTCGCCAAATTCCGCAAAGTATTATAATAATATATATATTATTATATACTTTGAACTATTTTTCTACTTCAAAATCGACTTTGACCACTTTGACTTTGACCAGCTTTTTAGTTATTTTTCTTTTAAACCGCTGATTTTTAAACACTTACAAAATCTCGTCTCCTTTTGACTTTGACACGAATACGGCTTTTTACCCCAAAAATCGCTAAAAATAGCCTTCAAAACCCCTAATTTTTTATTGATTATGGGCTAAAAATGCAAAGAAAAACAATTATTTCTTTTGTTTTTTTGCTCATTTATGCGTACCTCTGACTTCGTCTAAGGTTCTCCCGCTCAAGAATAAAAATAAATAAATTTATTTGGTTATGTCCTCGCTTATGCGTACCTTTAAATAAGGTACTCTCGCTCGGAAATACAAAGAAAAACAAGTTTTCCTTTGGTATTTCGCTCGCTTATGCGTACCTTTGTCACCGATTTTGATGAGATAAATCGTAGCGACGATGAAGAAAGTGCCTATAATAGGCAAACCCACGGGATTTGCACAACTTAGTGCCGACCCCCCTCTGGACAAAGAAGATACACATATAATTATAATAACTTAATAATTAATTTTTAAACAAAATGAAACAAACAAACTTTTTAAAGAGTTTCTTCCTTCTATTCGCCCTGATAGTCGGAAGTTCGAGTGTGTGGGCGGCGGAAGCAAATTTTTCTTACACAGACTTCTCAGGACAAGGTAGTTCTGGTTCAGGTGGAGACTTGACAGGAGCTACAAAGGGAGATATTACCATAACAGGAAAGGGCAATGGAAATACCAGTTATCTCCAAGTGTATGCAAACAATTATTTGGTCATAACGCCAAATAATGGTGTTACTATTACTAGCATAGTACTTACGGCAACATCATCAGGATATATAAAGACATGGACAGCTTCTGATAAGTCTAGTGTTAGTGTTAGTAGCAGCACGGCAACTTGGTCAGGATCTTCTACATCAGCTATTACTCTTACCAATAATGCAAGTGCACAGGCAAGAATAACAGATATAGTTGTTACCTATACCCCTGCAGCTCCTGCCTATACAATTACTGCACAATCTAATAACAATAGTTATGGTACAGTATCTTTGAGTGGTAGTGTAATTACCGCAAATCCTGCTGACGGCTATCGTGTAAGTACTTCCACTCCTTACACTGTCAGTCCTGAAAATTCTGCTACGGTATCTCAGAATGGAAATGCATTTACAGTTACTCCTTCTGCTAATACAACTGTGACAATTAACTTCGAAGCTATACCTATTTATACTGTAACTTTCAATGAAGAAGGTGGTTCTTGTGATACACCAAGTGCTACTGAAGAAATTGGTGGAGCAGGTGTAACACTTCCTACAGCAACAACAGGAGTTGCAGGATGGGAGTTCGCTGGCTGGGCTGCGGATGCAGTTGATAATACGACAACACAACCAACTCTTTATAAAGCAGGTTCTACATATTATCCTACAAGTGCAACAGTACTTCATGCAGTATATACACTTTCAGAAACTGGTTATGCTTATACTCGTGTAACATCTTTGAATCAGATTAATGCTTCAAAGAAAATTGCAGTTATATCTCAGTATGGCACAAAAATTTTAACTCACGACGCTTCTATCGTTAATGCTCCAACTGAAACAAATAACGAAATAACAGTTGCTTCAGATCAGATGTTTGTTTTAAGTGGTGATAACACTACAGGTTATGTGCTTACTGGTGCAAGTGGTACGTTAAGTCAGGAGACTTTATCAACCAGCGGTGATAATGATAAACCTATTGATTGGTCAGGCACAAACAATAAATGGATAATCGAGTTGAATACTTATGCTGATAATCTGTTTGCGCTTCGCAATGCTGCAAGTGATAAAGCTGCGTTGGAACAATATAATGGGTGGAAAACAGAATATCATAACGACTACTCTAGCAGGCAATATACTGCAATGAAATTATATATCCCAAAGACTGCTTACAATTCTAATCCCTCTGCCATTATTACTCCTACCGTAGCCTTTGATAGCGCGGATCCAGTAATCCTCTATCTGGATGGAACAACGACAAATACAAACACTGCTACGGTAACAGAAGTTAGCAAGACTATCAACTATACATCAAGCAATACAGGTGTAGCAACTGTCAATAGTGAGGGTGTTGTTACTGCTGTTGGTATTGGTACTACCACCATTACTGCCAGCGTTGATGCAGAACTGGGGGTTAGTGCAGCAGCATATGACACATACGAAGTAACTGTCAAGAGTGCGACAACCCTTGCGGGTATCAAAGCTCAAGCAACAAGTTCTACTGCTGTTGACTTTACTGCTGACTTAGCAAGTGATTTGGTTATTACTTATGTAAGTGGCTCTCATGCTTATCTGCAGAGTGGTGATGTAGCAGTATATGCAAGTTGTGCTACTGGCGACTGGGAGGCTGGTAAGAAGTTTACTGGTGCTATCACAGGTCAGATTAAAAGACTCAACAACGAATATCAGATTACAGCAATTGACCAAACTCCTGTTGCAGGCGGTATTGTTCCTGATGCTGTCGAGGTTGCTATTACTGATTTGACAAAAGAGAACTATGCCACTTATGAGGGACGTAAAATCGCCATCAATGGGGCGTCTATTAACACAGCAATGACAAGTTCTCAAACCTCTGGCGGAAAAATCACTACAGACGGAACTAATACTATTAGCATATATGCTCGACTGACAGGTATTACTTTGACCAAAGACGAGAAGGGTAACTTCGTGGGTTATATTGGTCGTTACAATGATAATATTCGTTACTATATGTATGAGCAGAGCCAGTTTACAAAGACTCACAATGCACCTCAAAATCAGGTGATGTCATTTACCAATAATTCTTATAACTTAGACGAAGAAACGGATGCTGTGACCAGTTTCGCTGGTCAGGAAGTTACCAAGACAACAGTCAAGGGCGCTGTAACATATAGCATCAAAGATGGTAGTGACGATATTATAACTTCTCTTAACTCAAGTACAGGTGCTGTTGTACTTAATGGTGATTGTGGTACTGCTACAATTGTAGCCACAGCGGCAGCTTATGACGAGTATGATGAGGGAACGGGTTATTATACTCCATATAAGGAATTGACAAAAGAGTACTCCGTTACTGTTCGTCCTCGCTATACAGTAACGTTCTCAATCAATGGTAATACTGATGAGGTACGTCGTCAAGAGTCTTATGGAGCAGCCATCACAGTTCCTGATGTAGCTGCTATAGGAGATTATGTATTCCTGGGCTGGTCAGATACAGAAGTAGCAACCACAGACGTTGCTCCTACTATGACTACTGGAAACTCAATTACTCCGACATCAACAAAGACTATTTATGCGGTATTTGCAAATCAGACACAGACAGGAACGACTGATGTTGTTGACCAAGAGTATTCGTATAGTGCGGGTACCTTGACAGTAGATGGAGAATACACAGATAATAACACATATTATTTGTTGCATGAAGGAGGATATGTTGAGTCTGCGGAGTTTGACTTAAGTATCATTACGAAGGTTGTTGTATATGGCGGAACTTATGGCGGTCCATCTTACAATAGATTAACTATCGGAGATGGTACAAATACATGGAAGGAAGTAACAGTTTCAGGCAGTTCTCAAACAGGAACTAATACTTATACCGGCGGCACAGCTTTGTCTGGTACTGGTAAACTGCGCATTACCTCAACTTGTGGTGGTACATCAAATGGTGTTCGCGTTTCTGGCTTTAAGATTTATAAGAGTGCTCCTGTATATGGCTATAGTAACTATACCACATCATTATCAACCAGCGTCACTATAGGTGAGTCTCATTACCTCTCATACTGCTTTATGAATAAACTCGACTTCAGTGAAACTGATGTGAAGGCTTATAAGGCAAGCGTGGATGGAAAAGGTAAGGTAACTCTGACTAAGGTTGACGTTGTGCCTGCTGGTGAGGGCGTTGTCCTTTACTGTGAGACTCCTGATACTTATAGCATTCCTGTTACGACGAAGGACGCTTCTGACGTTACTGGCAACCAGATGGTAGGTGTGCTAGTGCGTACTCAGGTGGTATGGAATCCTGAAGCTAACGTTTATAACTATATCTTGCAGCAGGGTAAGTTCAACATGGCTACTGACGGCTATCTGAAACCAAATCGCGCATACCTGAGTACAAGCTACAACGTTGAAGGTGCTGGCGCTAAGCCTCTGACAATTATCTTTGCCGAAGAAGAAACCGACGGCATCCGCTCTGTTGGAAATACAACAGAAGATGTTGTTCGTTATAACCTCAGTGGTCAGAAGGTAGGTTCAGACTATAAGGGCATCGTAATAGTGAATGGAAAAAAGTACCTGAGAAAATAAAAGCCTCCCCCAACCCCCTTCAAAAGGGAGGGGGTTCAACGGAAAGCTAATTACAAATAAAAAAACAAGAAGATGAAAAGATATATTAAGCCAAATACAGATTTGCACAAGATAGAGTTGCAGTTAATGAATCCTGCTACTACACCACAACTTACAGGCAAAACAGCAGGAAAGAATGCTATTACTGGTGAATATGACGATGCAAAACAAACAAATATCTCTTCTAACTCTCTTTGGGACGAAGAGGAGGAGTAAGGAAATTTACACGTGAATCATTGTATAAGTAATTTTAGTGTCACCACTACCCATCAACGAGTAGTGGTGATTTTTTTCTTCATTTTTTTGGAACTTTGTAAAAAACAATTTATTTTTGCAGTGGATTCTAGGTAATCCTAGTTAACTTTAAAAACGAAGTAGTATGGAATATAACACCAAGGGAAAGGTACTGAAGAAGGCGGTTGTCTGGAAAGACCTGTTCTTCTACAGAAAGAGCGATGTTCTCTTCCAACTGACGTCGGAGTTCTGTAGTCGTTTTCTACCTCCCCGTGGTGACCGTACTGTAGATCAGATGATACAGGCTGCACGCTCTGGCAAGCAGAATATAGTGGAAGGTAGCGAGGATGGTCAGACAAGCTCTGAAATGGAGATAAAGCTGTTGAACGTTGCTCGTGGAAGTCTTCAGGAACTTCGCTCTGATTATTTGGACTACTTAAATACTCGCCACCTTAAACAATGGGGTATCGACAATCCGGAGCTGCAGAAACTTCGCGACTTCTGCAGTACACATAATGACTATAGTGACTATGTTCCTATGTTGGAAGGTATGAGTGACGAGAAAATGGCTAACTTAGCCCTCACGCTATGCCACCAGACAGACAAGATGATGTGCTCATACATAGAGCGCCTGGAGGAACGCTTTGTCACCGAAGGTGGAATAAAGGAACGTATGCACGCAGCACGCACAGGCTACCGTAAAGAGCAGGACGCATACATGAAAGCGCTGGAAACGGAAAACCAAATGCTGAAAAAGAGAATAAAAGAACTAGAAGAGGAACTAGGAGAACTAGGAAAGGCTAGGCGGTACTAGGCGCTCCTAGGCAATCCTAGGAAATCCTAGGGGGTCCTAGGCAATCCTAGAAAAAATACTAACTAAAAATCCTAAAACTATGAAAATTGGAGTACCAAAAGAGATTAAAGACAACGAGAACAGAGTGGGAATGACACCTGCGGGAGTTGCAGAGCTTGTGAAACACGGACATAACGTAGTCGTACAACATACGGCAGGCGAGGGTAGTGGCTTCAGCGATGCTGATTACGAGAAGGTGGGGGCAAAGATTCTCCCTACGATAGAGGACGTATATGCTGAGGCTGAAATGATTGTGAAGGTTAAGGAACCTATAGCTCCGGAATATCCTCTGGTGAGGAAGGGACAGGTGGTCTTTACATACTTCCACTTTGCCTGCGAAAGGGAACTTACCGACGCTATGCTGAAGAGCGGCGCTACGTGTATTGCCTACGAGACGGTGGAGAAGGACGACCACTCGCTGCCGCTGTTGATACCTATGAGTGAGGTTGCAGGACGTATGGCAACACAGAACGGTGCGTACTATCTGCAGAAGACACAGGGCGGCAAAGGCAAACTGATGGCTGGTGTTCCTGGTGTGAAACCGGCACGTGTGCTGGTGCTGGGAGCAGGAACCGTTGGTGAGGCTGCAGCACGAATTGCTGTGGGTATGGGTGCCGACGTGACGATAACTGATATCTCGCTGCCGCGACTGAAACGTCTTGCTGCCGACATGCCGACGGTACACACGCTATACTCGTCGGAACATAATATCCGTATGGAACTGCCAACGGTAGATATCGTTATTGGCTCTGTGCTGGTTCCTGGCGATGCTGCACCAAGACTAATAACCCGCGATATGCTGAAGCTAATGGAGCCGGGAACGGTACTCGTCGATGTGGCTATAGATCAGGGTGGATGCTTCGAGACGTCGCACCCCACAAAACATAGCGACCCGGTATATACCATCGACGGCATAGTACACTACGCTGTAGCAAACATTCCTGGTGCTGTACCTAACACCTCAACTATGGCGCTGACAAATGCTACGTTGCGTTATGCTGTAGCTCTCGCCGACAAGGGCTGGCAACAGGCTTGTCGTGATGATGTGGCGCTACGTCGCGGTGTAAACATCACCGACGGAAAGATTACTTACGAGGCTGTGGCGAAGGTATTTAACCTTCCATACACTCCGTTGGAACTATAGGAGATATTTATGGAAAACGTCATAACAGAGAGACTGGAGGCACTAAGGACGGAGCTGAGAAGAGAGCACCTTAGTGCCTTCGTGCTTTCCGCGGAGGGTAGCTGCTGGATAAGTGGCAACGACAAGGCGGAGGGCATCGCTGTGGTGACGCAGGAGGACGTAGAGTTGTGGAAGAAGGAGGAGTACCCGACGCTGATAGCAGCAATACCTGCGATAGCAGAGTGGCTGCAGGAACAGTTCGAGAAAAAGAAATTCCAGTCGCCAGAGATAGGCATCGACGGCATGCAGACATCGACGGCAGACGTCGAGGCGCTGAAGGAACAGATGAAACATAGAGGGGGCATCACCATACGAACCAACTTCGACCCAATAGAAAGGGTGGGGAAGAATAATCCCAACCCTCCCGTAATCCCCATAACTCCCATTAACCCCACCGAACCGACAACGCAAAAGTTGGCAAGAATCCGCCAGGAACTGAGAAAACAACACGCTGACGGTATGCTGGCGACAAGACGTGAGGACGTAGCGTGGACGCTGAACCTGCAAACTCCCGACGAAACCGGCGGAAAGGCAGCGGAGAGTTATCTGCTGATAGCGTCGAACAAGGCAACGCTGTTCGTGGATAGCAGGAGGGCGAGCAACGAGGTGCGTGCTTACCTCGCAACACAAGGAGTAGAGGTGAAGGAACAAAAAGAAATATCGAAAGGACTGAAGGATTACTTTGAATATAACATACTCGTGGACCCCGATGAGGTGTGCTATACGCTGTACAAAAAAATAACACGAATTGTGGTGTTTGGAGAGTCGCCAATAGCAACAATGAGGGATGTGAGTAGTTAAAAACACCACAATTTTGGGTCTTAAAGAAGAAAAAAAGCAGAAAAGTTTGGCAGTTTGCTAAATTTGATGTAATTTTGCAGCCGCAAATCGTGTCCGCACGAGAAAAATAGCGAAAATAATAAGAAGTTAAACATATAAAAATTAAGATTAAAAGCAATGATTATCGTACCAGTAAAAGATGGTGAGAACATCGAAAGAGCACTGAAAAAGTTCAAGAGAAAGTTCGAAAAGACAGGCGTAGTTAAGGAACTCCGTTCACGCCAGCAGTTCGACAAGCCCTCTGTTTTGAAGCGCTTGAAGATGGAGCACGCTATCTACGTTCAGAAGCTGCGCGACGCTGAAGAGTAAAAATTCGGCCAAAAATTTGGTCGTTTCAAGAATTTTGCATAAATTCGTTGCCGAAAAACATGTGAATGTAGAAAAGGCAACGATAGCATGATAAATAAATTCTTGAATTACTTACAGTTAGAGCGAAACTATTCGCAGAGGACTGTGGAAAGCTATGGCGAGGATCTGACAGCATTCGAGTCGTACTTCAAGAATCTTAGTGCTGAACTCACATGGGAGTCTGTGGACTCCGATGTCATCCGAGGATGGATGGAAGAGATGATGGATAAAGGAAACAATGCCACATCAATCAACAGAAGATTGAGTGCGTTGCGTTCCTTTTATCGTTTTGCCCTGTCAAGAAACCTCGTAAAGCGAGACCCGTCGCACATGATAAAAGGTCCGAAGAAGGAAAAGCCGCTGCCGAAATTCATCAGGGAGGCGGATATAGACAGACTCCTGGAACCCGAGATGTGGAAAGACACATACGACGACCTCCTCGCGCGTACCATAATATTAATATTATATACAACCGGACTGCGACTGTCGGAACTGGTGGGACTGGACGACGAGATGGTTGACTTCGTGAACAGTCAGCTGAAGGTGACGGGAAAGAGAAACAAACAACGCATAATTCCTTTTGGCAATGAATTGGCGGAGGAGTTGCGGAAATACATAGCAGCAAGAGACGAAAAGGTGGTAAAGGTAACCCCCGGACTGTTGCTGACGGAAAAGGGCAAGAGAATATCGCCCCTCAAGGTCAGAGATATAGTGATTAACAAGTTGGGACTGGTGACGACACAGAAGAAACGTTCGCCCCACGTGTTGCGACACAGCTTTGCTACAGCAATGCTAAATCACGAGGCGGGACTGGAAAGCGTGAAGAAACTCTTGGGGCACGAAAGTCTGGCAACGACAGAAATCTACACGCACACCACCTTCGAGCAGCTAAAAGCAGTATATGAGAAAACACATCCAAGAGGATGAAGAAACATATTTATTAACCATTAAATAAAAGTTACTATGGAGATTAAAATTCAGGCTATTCATTTCGACGCTACAGAGCAGTTGAGAACTTTTATTGAGAAGAAAGTAACAAAGTTGGAGAAGACCTTCGAGGATATCCAGAAAGTTGACGTACAGCTGAAAGTTGTTAAGCCAGCAACGGCGATGAACAAGGAAGCAAGTCTTACCGTAGGGGTGCCGGGACAGAAACTTTTCGTGGAGAAAGTATGCGACACTTTTGAGGAAAGTATCGACGAATGTGTGGATTCTATGAAGGTTCAACTAACGAAATTCAAAGAAAAACTGCGTGACAGATAAAAAAAAGACGAAAAAATTTTGCTGATTAAAAAAATCGTCGTATCTTTGCAGCCGTTTTAGAACATATCCTTTACGGAAAGCCTTAAACGGCTGTAAGGATTTGCCTCTTTAGCTCAGTTGGCCAGAGCACGTGATTTGTAATCTCGGGGTCGTTGGTTCGAATCCGACAAGAGGCTCACCAGAAGGGATTCCGTAACAGTCCCGGAGGATGTTCAAGGACGAGAAAAAGTTGGGTGTTTTCCAGAGTGGCCAAATGGGGCAGACTGTAAATCTGCTGTCTTTCGACTTCGGTGGTTCGAATCCATCAGCACCCACTTCAGTTGAGACTTTACAGAATCGGTTAACCACTGAGGAATGTAAAATTGCGGAAATAGCTCAGTTGATAGAGCACTAGCCTTCCAAGCTGGGGGTCGCGGGTTTGAGCCCCGTTTTCCGCTCTAACTCGCTGTAATAGCTCAGTGGTAGAGCACTTCCTTGGTAAGGAAGAGGTCCCGAGTTCAAATCTCGGTTACAGCTCTACAAAGGAGAGAATTATTTGTGTGAAGCAGAAAATACACGATTATTCATTTATTAATAAATAAGTTAAAAAAGCTATGGCTAAAGAACAATTTGTGCGTACCAAACCGCACGTAAACATTGGTACTATCGGTCACGTTGACCACGGTAAGACTACTCTGACAGCTGCTATTACCACAGTGTTGGCAAAGCAGGGTCTCTCTGAGGTTAAGTCTTTCGACCAGATTGACAATGCTCCTGAGGAGAAGGAGCGTGGTATTACTATTAACACAGCTCACGTAGAGTACGAGACAGCTAAGCGTCACTACGCTCACGTTGACTGTCCGGGACACGCCGACTATGTGAAGAACATGGTTACTGGTGCTGCTCAGATGGATGGTGCTATCCTCGTTGTTGCTGCAACTGACGGTCCTATGCCTCAGACTCGTGAGCACGTACTGCTCGCTCGTCAGGTAAACGTTCCTCGTCTGGTTGTATTCCTGAACAAGTGTGATATGGTTGAGGATGAGGAAATGCTCGAGCTCGTTGAGATGGAGGTTCAGGAAATCCTCGCTCAGTATGAGTTTGAAGAGGATACTCCTATCATCCGCGGTTCTGCTCTTGGTGCACTTAACGGTGTTGCTAAGTGGGAAGAGAAGGTTATGGAGCTGATGAACACTTGTGATGAGTGGATTCAGGAGCCTCCACGCGCTACAGACAAACCATTCCTTATGCCTGTTGAGGACGTATTCTCAATCACAGGTCGTGGTACTGTTGCTACTGGTCGTATCGAGACTGGTGTTATCCACGTAGGTGATGAGGTTGAGCTCCTCGGTCTTGGTGAGGACAAGAAGTCAGTTGTTACTGGCGTTGAGATGTTCCGCAAGCTCCTCGATGAGGGTCAGGCTGGTGATAACGTTGGTCTGCTTCTCCGTGGTATCGACAAGAACGAGATCAAGCGTGGTATGGTACTCTGCCACCCAGGACAGATCAAGCCTTTCAAGAAGTTCAAGGCTTCTATCTACGTTCTGAAGAAGGAAGAGGGTGGTCGTCACACTCCATTCGGTAACAAGTATCGTCCTCAGTTCTATCTCCGTACTATGGACTGTACAGGTGAGATCTCTCTGCCAGCTGGCGTTGAGATGGTAATGCCTGGTGACAACGTTGAGATCACTGTAGAGCTGATCTACGCTGTTGCACTGAACAAGGGTCTGCGTTTCGCTATCCGCGAGGGTGGTCGTACAGTAGGTTCTGGTCAGATTACAGAGGTATTCGAGGACTAATCCTAGGAAACCCTAGGACCGCCTAGGAAATCCTAGAACCCCTAGAATAAAACTAAAGCCCCCGCGTTGGGCGGGGGCTTACTTACGGGAATAGCTCAGTTGGTAGAGCATCGGTCTCCAAAACCGAGGGTCGTGGGTTCGAGTCCTCCTTCCCGTGCTAAGAGTGAAATAATATGGTTAAGAAATTTATCAATTATTGCAAAGCTTGTTATAGCGAACTTGCGCATAAAACCACTTGGCCTACAAGAGCCGAATTGTCACACAGTGCAGTGGTAGTATTATCTGCTTCCCTTATCATTGCATTGGTTGTATTCGCAATGGACAGTGCGTTTAAGTGGATTATGAGTGGTGTTTATCCAAGCTGATTACTAAGGAAATGGCAGGAACAATGAAATGGTATGTGCTACGTGCTGTCAGCGGAAAAGAGGCTAAAGTAAAAGAGTATCTTGAAGCTGAAATGAAGCATAATGCGTTGCTCTCTTCGCATGTGTCTCAGGTTCTTATACCTATGGAGAAGCATGCGTCAATGCGCAACGGCAAGCGCGTTATCAAGGAGAAGATAAGTCTCCCAGGATATGTGCTTGTTGAGGCGGAGTTGGTGGGTGACGTAGCTCACACGCTACGCTTTATTCCTAATGTTTTAGGTTTCCTCGGTGGTCTGGATAATCCTACTCCCGTAAAACAATCTGATATCAACAGGATACTCGGAACAGTTGAAGAGACTGAGATACAGGATGAGGTTAACATCCCGTATATGGTTGACGAGACTGTGAAGGTAACTGATGGTCCTTTCAGCGGCTTCAGCGGTATAATCGAAGAGGTTAACACCGAGAAGCGTAAACTGAAGGTTATGGTTAAGATCTTCGGAAGGAAAACTCCTCTGGAGTTAGGTTTTATGCAGGTTGAAAAAGAATAGCCACATTGTTACGGGTGTGCATATTCTTTTATATTATCAATTTTAATAAACAAAGAAATGGCTAAAGAAGTTGCTGGATTAATCAAATTACAGATTAAAGGTGGCGCAGCGAATCCCTCTCCTCCAGTAGGTCCTGCACTGGGATCTAAGGGTATTAACATCATGGGATTCTGCAAAGAGTTCAACGCCAGAACCCAGGATAAGGCTGGTAAGGTATTGCCAGTTGTTATCACCTACTATACCGACAAGTCATTCAGCTTTGAGATTAAGACCTCTCCTGCAGCTGTTCAGCTGATGGAGGCGGCTAAGGTTAAGGGCGGTAGCTCTGAGCCTAACCGTAAGAAGGTAGCATCTGTTACTTGGGATCAGGTTAAGGCCATCGCTGAGGACAAGATGAAGGACTTGAACTGTTTCACAGTAGAGTCTGCTATGAAGCTCATTGCCGGTACAGCAAGAAGTATGGGTATCACTGTTAAAGGGGACTTCCCTGGTAAATAATAAAATCTTCAGTTAAAATGAGTAAGTTGACAAAAAATCAAAAATCAGTAGCTGATAAGGTTGAAACAGGGAAGGCATACACTTTGCAGGAGGCAGCCGAACTGGTAAAGGAAATTACTACTACCAAGTTCGACGCGTCTGTTGATATTGACGTACGCTTAGGCGTTGATCCTCGTAAGGCCAACCAGATGGTTCGTGGTGTCGTATCACTGCCGAACGGTACTGGTAAGGTTACACGAGTTCTCGCTCTCTGTACACCAGATCAGGAAGCAGCTGCTAAAGAGGCAGGTGCTGACTACGTTGGTCTCGATGAGTACATCGAGAAGATAAAGGGTGGTTGGACTGACATTGATGTCATCATCACCATGCCCTCTTGTATGGGTAAGTTAGGTCCTTTGGGTCGTGTTCTCGGTCCTCGTGGTCTTATGCCTAACCCAAAGAGTGGTACAGTTACTATGGACGTTGCTAAGGCAGTTAAGGAAGTTAAGCAGGGTAAGATTGACTTCAAGGTTGACAAGGCTGGTATTATCCACACATCAATCGGTAAGATTGCTATGACTTCAGAGCAGATCTTCGGAAACGCTAAGGAGTTCATTGCTACAGTTATCAAGCTGAAGCCTGCTGCCGCTAAGGGTACATATATTAAGAGTATCTATCTTTCCAGCACTATGAGTAAGGGTATCAAAGTTGATCCAAAATCAGTTGAATAACTCTATTAAATCTTAGTAAAATGAAAAAGGAAGTAAAAGATACTATAATTGCGGAACTTGGTCAGAAGTTGCAGGAATATGCTCACTTCTATCTGGTAGAACTTGCCGGACTGAATGCTGGGCAGACAAGCGACCTCCGTCGCAAGTGCTTCAAGAACGACATTAAGTTGCTCGTTGTAAAGAATACTCTTCTTCAGAAAGCACTTGAGAACTCTGACGTTGATTTCGAACCCTTATATGACGTACTGAAGGGCAACACAGCAATCATGTTCGCTAACGTTGCGAACGCACCTGCAAAGTTGCTTAAGGAATACAAGAAGGAAGGCATGCCAGCTCTTAAGGCGGCTTACGCAGAGGAAGGCATCTATGTCGGTGCTGACAAACTGGAAGAGCTTTCTTCTATCAAGAGCAAGAACGAGGTTATCGCCGAGATCGTTGCTCTGCTCCAGTCGCCTATCAAGAATGTTGTTTCTGGTCTCAACGCCGGAGGCAAGGTTCACGGGCTGCTTGACGCTATCGCTGAGCGTAACAAATAAGCGAAAGAGAATTATAAACATTAAAAAACAATTAAAATCTTAAATAAAATGGCAGATATCAAAGCTATTGCTGAAGAGTTGGTAAACCTTACAGTAAAAGAAGTTAATGAGTTGGCAACAGTCCTGAAGGACGAGTATGGAATCGAGCCCGCTGCTGCAGCTGTTGCTGTAGCTGCTGGTCCTGCAGCAGCAGGTGCTGCTGAGGCAGCTGAGGAGAAGTCTTCTTTCGACGTAGTCCTCGCTGAGGTTGGCGCTAATAAGCTCCAGGTAGTTAAGGCTGTTAAGGAGGCTTGTGGTCTTGGTCTGAAAGAGGCTAAGGATCTCGTTGACGGTGCTCCTGCAACAGTTAAGGAAGGTCTCGCTAAGGAAGAGGCTGAGAACCTTAAGAAGGCTATCGAAGAGGCTGGTGCTAAGGTAGAACTCAAGTAATCTAAGTAATTACAGAATAATTCGGGTTAGGATTTCCCAAGTAGGGGAGTCCTAGCCTTTTTGTGTCTTTTATACATTATTTATGGCTTCAAAAATTGTTGATAACAGAGTAAATTTTGCCAGCGTGAAGAATCCGATGCCATATCCGGATTTTCTCGATGTGCAATTAAAGTCTTTCAGAGACTTCCTTCAGTTGGACACTCCGCCCGAAGATCGTAAGAATGACGGTCTCTACAAGGTGTTCGCTGAGAACTTCCCTATTACTGACACTCGTAATAACTTCGTGTTAGAGTTCCTGGATTATTATATTGATCCTCCTCGTTACACCATCGACGAGTGCTTAGAGCGTGGTTTAACATACAGTGTTCCTTTGAAAGCAAAGATGAAACTGTACTGTACTGACCCAGATCATGAGGACTTCGGTACAGTGATACAGGACGTATTCCTGGGAACTATCCCTTATATGACAGACAACGGTACCTTTATTATTAATGGTGCTGAGCGTGTCGTAGTTTCTCAGTTGCACCGTTCTCCTGGCGTGTTCTTTGGTCAGGGTGTTCATGCTAACGGTACTGTTCTGTACTCTGCACGTATCATTCCTTTCAAAGGTTCGTGGATTGAGTTTGCTACTGATATCAACAATGTGATGTATGCTTACATCGACAGAAAGAAGAAGCTTCCTGTAACAACACTGTTGCGTGCCATCGGATTCGAGGCTGATAAGGACATTCTGCAGATATTCGACCTTGCCGAGGAGGTTAAGGTAACAAAGAAGAGCATGAAGGAGCTTGTCGGCAAGCGTCTTGCAGCACGTGTTCTGAAGAGTTGGAACGAAGACTTCGTTGATGAGGATACCGGTGAGGTTGTTTCTATCGAGCGTAATGAGGTAATCATGGAGCGCGAGACAGAGATTACTGCCGACAACGTTGCTGACATCATCGACAGCGGCACATCAACAATTCTTGTTCACAAGGATGCAGAAGCAGCAAGCAAGTACTCTATAATCTTCAACACGTTGGCAAAGGATCCGAGTAACTCGGAGAAAGAAGCCGTCCTTTACATCTATCGTCAGCTGCGTAATGCAGACCCTGCCGATGATGCCAGCGCACGCGAGGTTATTCAGAACCTGTTCTTCTCGGATAAGCGTTACGACTTGGGCGATGTAGGTCGTTACCGTATCAACAAGAAACTTGGTCTCGATACAGAGATGGATGTACGTATCCTGACTAAGGAAGACATTATTGAGATTATCAAGTATCTCATTCAGTTGGTTAACTCAAATGCTACCGTCGATGATATCGACCACCTCTCAAACCGTCGTGTACGTACCGTTGGTGAGCAGCTGAGCAACCAGTTCTCTATAGGTCTGGCTCGTATGAGTCGCACTATCCGTGAGCGTATGAACGTTCGCGATAATGAGATCTTCACTCCAACAGACCTTATCAATGCAAAGACAATATCAAGCGTCATCAACTCGTTCTTCGGAACAAACCCACTGAGCCAGTTTATGGACCAGACAAACCCTCTGGCAGAGGTGACACACAAGCGTCGTCTGTCAGCACTGGGTCCTGGCGGTCTGTCTCGTGAGCGTGCAGGTTTCGAGGTTCGTGACGTTCACTATACTCACTATGGTCGTCTCTGTCCTATTGAGAGTCCTGAAGGTCCTAACATCGGTCTTATTTCTTCACTCTGTGTATATGCGAAGATCAACGACCTCGGATTTATCGAGACTCCATACCGTAAGGTTAAGGACGGTGTGGTTGACCTGAATAATGAAGATGTAGTATATCTGACAGCCGAAGAGGAAGAAGACCACATCATTGGTCAGGGTAATGCTCCTCTGAAGGACGACGGTTCGTTCATCCGTACCTACGTTAAGTGTCGTCAGGATGCCGACTTCCCCGTTGTGGCACCAGACCAGGTAGATCTTATGGACGTTGCACCACAGCAGATAGCATCTATCGCAGCAGGACTCATCCCATTCCTTGAGCACGACGATGCTCACCGTGCGCTGATGGGCTCAAACATGATGCGCCAGGCAGTACCTCTGCTTCACAACGAGGCTCCTATCGTAGGAACAGGTATCGAGAAGCAGGTTTGCGAGGATTCTCGTACTATGATTACTGCCGAGGGTGACGGTGTTATAGAATATGTTGACGCTACAACAATACGTATCCTCTACGATCGTACTGAGGACGAGGAGTTTGTAAGCTTCGAACCGGCACTTAAGGAGTACCGCATTCCTAAGTTCCGTCGTACAAACCAGAATATGGTTGTTGACCTCCGTCCTATCTGCGAGAAGGGACAGCGCGTAAAGGCTGGCGACATCCTCACCGAGGGCTACGCTACAGAAAACGGTGAGCTCGCTCTGGGTCGTAACCTCCTCGTGGCATACATGCCTTGGAAGGGTTACAACTATGAGGATGCTATCGTTCTTAACGAACGTGTAGTTCGCGACGACGTACTTACTTCAGTACACGTTGATGAGTACTCTCTCGATGTTCGTGAGACAAAACGTGGTATGGAGGAGTTTACAGCTGATATTCCTAACGTTAGCGAAGAGGCTACAAAAGACCTCGACGATAACGGTATCATCCGCGTCGGTGCTCGTGTGGAGCCAGGCGATATCCTTATCGGTAAGATTTCACCTAAGGGCGAGAGCGATCCTTCACCAGAAGAGAAGTTGCTCCGTGCTATCTTCGGCGACAAGGCTGGTGATGTTAAGGACAGCTCACTGAAGGCTAACCCATCACTTACTGGTGTTATCATCGACAAGAAACTCTTCTCTCGTGCTGTTAAGACTCGTGAGTCAAAGAAACAGGATAAGATTATTCTTGCAAAGATTGACGAGGAGTACGAGGCAAAGACAAACGACCTGAAGGATATCCTCGTTGACAAGCTTATGAAACTCACTCGTGGCAAGACCTCTGAGGGAGTGAAAGACTATACAGGAGCAGAGATTATTGCTAAGGGTAGCAAGTTCACTATCTCTGCACTTAAGAACCTTGAATATGACGGCATCCAGAGCAACAACTGGACAAAGGATGAGCACACTAACGAGCTCATCCAGAAGCTTATCATGAACTTCATCAAGAAATACAAGCTTCTTGATGCAGAGAACAAACGTCGTAAGTTCGCTATCTCTATCGGTGACGAACTGCCAAACGGTGTTCTCCAGATGGCGAAGGTTTACGTTGCTAAGAAACGTAAGATCGGCGTAGGTGATAAGCTTGCAGGTCGTCACGGTAACAAGGGTATCGTTTCTAAGGTGGTACGTCAGGAGGATATGCCATTCCTCGAGGATGGTCGTCCTGTAGATTTGGTACTTAACCCGCTGGGTGTGCCTTCTCGTATGAACCTTGGTCAGATCTTTGAAGCTATCCTCGGTGCTGCAGGTAAGCGCCTTGGTGTTAAGTTCTCTACACCAATCTTTGATGGTGCTAAACTGGAAGACCTCCAGGAGTGGACCGACAAGGCGGGTCTGCCTCGTCTCTGCTCGACACACCTCTATGACGGTGAGACTGGTGAAATGTTCGACCAGCCAGCAACGGTAGGTATCACCTACTTCCTCAAACTCGGTCACATGGTTGAGGATAAGATGCATGCTCGTTCTATTGGTCCGTACTCTCTCATCACTCAGCAGCCTCTTGGTGGTAAGGCACAGTTTGGTGGTCAGCGTTTTGGTGAGATGGAGGTTTGGGCTCTTGAAGCATTCGGTGCAAGCCACGTTCTTCAGGAGATACTTACCATCAAGTCAGACGATGTGGTAGGTCGTTCAAAGGCTTACGAAGCTATTGTCAAGGGTGATCCAATGCCAACTCCTGGTATCCCAGAGTCACTCAACGTGCTGCTGCACGAGCTTCGTGGTCTCGGACTGAGTGTTACACTTGACTAAGAGAATAGGAAATTGATAATTGAATATTGATAATTTGAAATATGGCTTTCAAGAAAGAATCAAAGATAAAGAGTAACTTTACCAAGATCACGATAGGCTTAGCATCACCAGAGGAGATACTTAAGGAAAGTCGTGGTGAGGTTACCAAACCAGAGACCATTAACTACCGTACCTATAAGCCAGAGCGCGACGGTCTGTTCTGCGAGCGCATCTTCGGTCCTACAAAGGACTATGAGTGTGCCTGCGGCAAGTACAAGCGCATACGCTATAAGGGCATCTTCTGCGACCGATGCGGTGTAGAGGTTACTGAGAAGAAGGTACGTCGTGAGCGCACAGGTCACATCAACCTCGTTGTGCCCGTAGCTCACATCTGGTACTTCCGCTCACTGCCTAACAAGATTGGTTACCTTCTGGGTCTTCCAACCAAGAAACTCGATGCAGTAATCTACTACGAGCGCTACATCGTTGTTAATCCTGGTGTTATGGCCGGCAAGAAGGACGCTGAAGGCGTTGAGGTAAACGGTTCACACAAGTATGACCTCCTTTCAGAGGATGAGTATATAGAGATAGTTGACAACCTGCCAAAGGACAATGAGCTCCTCGAGGATAACGACCCGAAGAAGTTCGTTGCCAAGATGGGTGCTGAAGCTATCTACGACCTGCTGGTTGACATCGACCTCGATGCACTAAGCTACGAGCTGCGTGACCGCGCTAACAGCGACTCTTCACAGCAGCGTAAGACTGAGGCGCTGAAGCGTCTGCAGGTAGTAGAGTCATTCCGCGCAAGCAAGGAAATAAACCGTCCTGAGTGGATGATTCTCAAGGTCGTTCCCGTTACTCCTCCAGAGTTGCGTCCTCTCGTACCACTGGATGGTGGTCGTTTCGCGACATCAGACCTCAACGACCTCTACCGTCGTGTAATCATACGTAACAACCGTCTGAAGAGACTCGTGGAGATTAAGGCTCCTGAGGTTATTCTTCGTAACGAGAAGCGTATGTTGCAGGAGGCTGTCGATTCATTGTTCGACAACTCACGTAAGGCAAGTGCTGTAAAGAGTGAGTCAAACCGTCCTTTGAAGTCTCTGTCAGACTCTCTGAAAGGTAAGCAAGGACGTTTCCGTCAGAACCTCCTCGGTAAGCGTGTTGACTACTCTGCACGTTCTGTAATCGTCGTAGGTCCAGAACTGAAGATGGGTGAGTGCGGTCTGCCAAAACTTATGGCTGCCGAGCTTTACAAACCGTTCGTTATACGTAAGCTCATAGAGCGCGGTATCGTAAAGACTGTCAAGTCGGCAAAGAAGATTGTTGACCGTCGTGAGCCAATCATCTGGGATATCCTGGAGAACGTTATGAAGGGTCATCCGGTACTCTTGAACCGTGCTCCTACACTGCACCGTCTGGGTATTCAGGCTTTCCAGCCAAAACTCATCGAGGGTAAGGCTATTCAGTTGCACCCGCTGGCATGTACAGCGTTCAACGCCGACTTCGACGGTGACCAGATGGCTGTTCACCTCCCATTGTCTAACGAGGCTATTCTCGAGGCTCAGATACTGATGCTTCAGAGTCACAATATTCTTAACCCAGCCAATGGCGCTCCTATCACCGTTCCTTCTCAGGATATGGTGCTCGGTCTTTACTATATTACAAAGATACGTCCGGGAGCAAAGGGCGAGGGACTCACATTCTACGGTCCCGAGGAGGCTATCATAGCCCACAACGAGGGCAAGTGTGATCTCCACGCTCAGGTGAAGGTTGTTGTTAAGGACCTCGATGAGAATGGTAAACTGGTTGATAAGATGGTAGAAACTTCTGTGGGTCGTGTCATCGTTAATGGCATCATCCCTGAGGAGGTAGGCTTCATCAATACCGTTATTTCTAAGAAGTCACTCCGCGACATCATCGCCAACGTTATCAAGCAGGTTGGTTTCGCTCGCGCTTGTGAGTTCCTTGATGGTATTAAGAACCTCGGTTATCGTATGGCATACCTCGCAGGTCTGTCATTCAACCTCGACGACATCATCATTCCTAAGGAGAAAGAGGAACTCGTTGAGAAGGGTAACCAGGAAATCCAGGCTATCACCGACAACTATAACATGGGATTCATCACCGATAAGGAGCGTTACAACCAGGTTATCGACGCTTGGACGCACGTTAACAACCGTCTGGGTGATGTCCTAATGAAGGAGATGACTGAGGCTGACCAGGGATTCAACGCTGTCTATATGATGCTTGACTCTGGAGCCCGTGGTTCTAAGGACCAGATTCGTCAGCTTGCAGGTATGCGTGGTCTGATGGCTAAACCACAGAAGACGGGTGCCGAGGGTAACCAGATTATTGAGAACCCAATTCTTTCTAACTTCAAGGAAGGAATGTCAGTGCTCGAGTACTTTATCTCTACTCACGGTGCTCGTAAGGGTCTTGCCGATACCGCTATGAAGACTGCGGATGCTGGTTATCTGACACGTCGTCTTGTTGACGTTTCTCACGATGTCATCATCAACGAGGAAGACTGTGGAACACTCCGCGGACTCGTTTGTACAGCACTGAAGAATGGCGACGAGACTATCGCATCACTCTATGAGCGTATCCTTGGTCGTGTTTCTGTTCACGATATTATACATCCTACGACGGGAGAACTTATCGTTGCTGCCGGCGAGGAGATAACAGAGCCTATAGCACGTATCATCGAGGATTCTCCTATCGAGAGTGTTGAAATACGTTCTGTGCTTACCTGTGAGTCTAAGAAGGGTGTCTGCATGAAGTGTTACGGACGTAACCTCGCAACACAGCGTATGGTACAAAAGGGTGAGGCTGTCGGAGTCATCGCAGCACAGGCTATCGGTGAGCCAGGTACACAGCTTACACTTCGTACGTTCCACGCCGGTGGTGTCGCTGGTAACGCCAGCGCTAATGCAAGCATCGTTGCTAAGCACGATAGCATCATCGAGTTTGACGAGCTTCGTACCGTTCCTTTCGTTGAGGAGAACGAGACAGGCGAAGTAAACTGCGAGATGGTAGTAAGCCGTCTTTCTGAGGTTCGCTTCATCGATGCAAATACAAAGATTGTCCTTTCAACAGTCAACGTTCCTTATGGTTCTTCACTCTACTTCAAGCACGGTGAGAAGGTTAAGAAGGGCGATGTAATAGCTCGTTGGGACCCATTCAACGCTGTCATCGTTACAGAGTACGCTGGAACACTTAAGTTCCGCGACGTTGTAGAGGGTATCACCTACAAGGCTGAGACCGATGAGACGACAGGTCTTACTGAAAAGATTATCACCGAGTCTAAGGATAAGTCTAAGGTGCCTACCTGCGACATCGTTGACGCTAACGGTGAAGTTGTTGGAACATACATCTTCCCTGTGGGTGGACACGTTGTTGTAGAGGATGGACAGGAAGTCAAGACAGGTACTACACTTGTTAAGATTCCTCGTGCCGTTGGTAAGGCAGGCGATATTACCGGTGGTCTCCCACGTGTTACGGAGCTCTTCGAGGCTCGTAACCCATCTAACCCTGCTGTCGTTAGCGAAATCGACGGTGAGGTAACAATGGGTAAGGTAAAACGTGGTAATCGTGAGATCATCGTAACCTCGAAGACTGGCGACCAGCGTAAGTACCTCGTATCGCTCTCTAAGCAGATTCTTGTTCAGGAGCACGATGCTGTACGTGCAGGTACACCACTCTCTGACGGTGTTATTACTCCTAATGACATCCTTGCTATCAAGGGTCCTACCGCCGTTCAGGAGTACATCGTTAACGAGGTACAGGACGTTTATCGTCTGCAGGGTGTGAAGATTAACGATAAGCACTTCGAGATTATCGTACGTCAGATGATGCGTAAAGTACAAATCGTAGAACCAGGTGATACAACATTCCTTGAGCAGGATATCGTTGACAAACTTGACTTCTTCGAGGAGAACGACCGCATTTGGGGTAAGAAAGTCGTTACTAACCCTGGTGACTCTGAAACACTCCAGGCTGGTCAGATAATCTCTGTTCGTAAACTGCGCGACGAGAACTCATCACTGAAGCGTCGTGACCTGCGTACCGTACAGGTTCGTGATGCTGTTCCAGCAACATCAACTCAGATTCTGCAAGGTATTACCCGTGCAGCCCTCCAGACAAAGAGCTTCATTAGTGCTGCTTCCTTCCAGGAAACAACGAAGGTGCTCAATGAGGCTGCTATCAAGGGTAAGGTTGACAACCTTGAGGGAATGAAGGAGAACGTTATCTGCGGACACCTTATCCCTGCTGGTACTGGTCAGCGTGAGTTCGAGAAGCTTATTGTTGGCTCAAAGGAAGAGTATGAGCGCATTATGGCAAATAAGAAGAATGTGCTTGACTTCTCAACCCAAGAGAGTCTTGTTGAAGAATAAGTAAAATAACAAACTATTCAAACAGGGCATGCCCAAGGGTATTGCCCTGTTTCTTTTCTTACATGAAACGTTTTATTTCTTTCTTTCTCTTGTCGGTACTTTTCCTGCTGCCTACTGTCGCACAGGAGAATAGTAATGCACGTCAGGCTCGTCAGATGTTTGAACGTGTGTATAGCCAGATGTTCGGTGATGTGGGAGCCTCTTTCCACTATAAGATAAGTATTCTCGGCATTTACAGTACTGAGGGCGATGCTTGGTATAAGGGAAAGATGAAGAAGGAGGTGTCAAAGAAGAATATCAAGTGGAATGACGGAGTAATAAAGTATGAGTACCTCATAAAGGATGACGTCATAAAGCTTCACGACCCAAATGACAAGAAGGACAAACTGAAACAGAAGTTCAACTTCACCCCCGACGACTACACATACAGCGTTAAGAAAGAAGATAACGGCGATTATCGCCTTTTCCTGAAGCTGAAGCCCGGACATAAAGGAATGAAGGAGATACATGTGTTTCTTGACAACAAAACACGCCACCCTAAACGTCTGCGTATCAAAGTAAGCTTCTTCTGGGCAAATCTGTATCTTACTAATTACAACCCGGGAATTACTGACGAGAGTATATTCGTTTTTCCGAAAGAGAAATATAAACACTGTAAGGTTATAGACGAGAGATAAAACATCTAATAAAAAAGTGAAGAAAAAGGTATAAAGATGATTTAAAAAATTGTTTTCATTCTTTATTATTGTGGAAAAATTACTAATTTTGTAGGCATATTATATAATAAGGTATAACTCAACTGAAGTAGTTGAGCGAATGCGAAACTTAAAACTTGAACCCTAAAAAAGATATTATGAAGACTAAAAATCTTTTGCTGATGATATTGCTGGCACTCAGCTTGAGTATGACTAGTTGTAGTGATGACATTGGAGAGCCTGACAATCCCAGCGGCGAAGTCAACCCTCCAGGCAAAGACCCAAACTTCAAGTCTATTATTGTGATGAGCGATATCCACGTAATGGCTCCCCAACTGCTGGAGAATAGAGGTTCGGCATATGAAAATTATCTGAATCAGGACCCCAAACTGTTGGAATACAGCGGCGAGGTGCTGGAATATCTTGTAGGAGAGACGCTGCAGCGTAACCCTGACCTTGTCATCATCCCAGGAGACCTGACAAAAGACGGAGAACTGGTGAGCCACCAGCTGGTGGTGAGTATTCTCGGAAAACTGCGCAGTGCCGGCATACCGGTAATAGTGGTGCCGGGAAATCACGACATTGACAATCCTGAGGGCTATTACTTCAACGGTGACAACACGCGTCCGGCAGAGCGTACATCGCCAGAGCAGTTCAAAGAGCTGTATGCTGACTTCGGCTACAACCAGGCATACGCAACAGACCCTGCCTCGCTGTCGTTCGTCTGTGAACCGCTTGAAGGACTGGTGTTGCTGTGCATCGATACCAACGAGTATGAAGAGAATCTCTACTTGGATAAGGGCGACGAGAAAGATCACAACCAGACGTCAGGTCGCATCCGTCCGGCTACGCTGACTTGGATGCTGAACGAGGCTGACAAGGCACGCGCCAAGGGAAAACAAGTTGTGCTGGTACAACACCATAACATCGTACAGCACTACGATGGCCAAGGAACCTTGCAAAGCGCCTATATCATTGAGGACTACGAGAATGTAGGCAAGCAGCTGATGAAACACGGCATACATATGGCATTTACAGGACATACCCATTTGCACGACGTTGCACAGTATCGCACCATAACAAACGAAACTCAGCCTGACAGTCTGGTTGACGTTTCAACAGGTTCCGTCATTTCTTACCCTAACCCGTGGCGCACAATCAAGGTGAACAATGAATTCACGGAGTGGCAGATCAATACCGAATACGTTACATCCATACCTTCGCTGAGCGACGTGAAATCGACGTGCAAAAAACTTCTCAACGACAATTTAAAAGGAGGACTGGGTTGGCACATCAACGAATCTTGGAGTAGCATAGACAAATATCGTAATACGCTTGCCATTTTGGGCTTAACACGGGAATTCCTTCCTGAAACGCCCGAAGAAACGACTGACATTCTGATAAATTATGTCGGCGATCCGTTTACCAAGGCGTTTATGATTCTTAACGAGGGCAATGAGTGGAAGAATCCAGAATCAGCAGGGCTGGAAAACCAGTTGAAGAGCAGTATGGAAAAGATGCTGCGTGACAGGGCGGCAACGGTTGGCTTACATAATATACAGACAGAACTTCTTATCACGACCTTCAATACCATATACAAAATGCGATTAGAGCCGGGATTAAAGAGTATATTGACAGATATCAACCAGTATAATGCCTCCGATAAGAGATTGAACAGCAGAACTGACGACCTCAACGCTGTATTGCGTGTAGGTCGATAGCATTCAAAAAAAATCGTGCAGACCGCAACTGGTCTGCACGATTTTTATCTGATAATACTTTAATATTACTTAACCTCCTCGAAGTCGGCGTCTTGTATTGTCTCGTCGTTTGAGGTGTTGCCACCAGCCTGCTGCTGACCGTTGAATGGGTTGCCTTGTCCTGGCTGAGGACCAGCCTGAGCGCCCTGATACATCTGCTGTGATGCAGTCTGCCAAGCCTGGTTGAGGGAATTCATAGCGTTGTCGATGGCAGCGATGTCGCCAGCCTTGTGAGCATCCTTCAGCTGCTGGAGTGCGTTCTCGATGGCAGGTTTGTGCTCTGCTGGGAGCTTGTCGCCGAGTTCCTTGAGCTGGTTCTCGGTCTGGAAGATCATAGAGTCAGCCTGGTTCATCTTATCTACGCGTTCGCGCTCCTTCTTATCGTTCTCTGCGTTCTGCTCAGCCTCTGCCTTCATGCGGTTGATCTCGTCCTGTGACAAGCCCGATGAAGCCTCGATGCGGATAGCCTGCTCCTTACCTGTAGCCTTATCCTTAGCAGAAACCTTGAGGATACCGTTAGCGTCGATATCGAATGTTACCTCGATCTGTGGAATACCACGACGTGCTGGAGCGATACCTGTCAGGTTGAACTGACCGATAGACTTGTTCTGTGCCGCCATTGGGCGCTCGCCCTGCAGTACGTGGATAGTAACCTCCGTCTGGTTGTCAGCAGCGGTAGAGAATGTCTCGCTCTTCTTGCAAGGAATAGTAGTGTTAGCCTCGATGAGCTTTGTCATTACGCCACCCATTGTCTCGATACCAAGTGTCAGAGGAGTAACGTCTAGAAGTACGATGTCGCCTACGCCACCTTCTTTATTAAGGATAGCACCCTGGATAGAAGCGCCAACGGCTACCACCTCGTCGGGGTTAACGCCCTTAGAAGGCTCTTTGCCGAAGTAGTTCTTTACCAGTTCCTGAACAGCAGGGATACGGCTTGAACCACCTACGAGGATAACCTCGTCGATATCAGCATTTGACAGTTTGGCATCAGCCATAGCCTTCTGACAAGGAGCCAGACAAGCCTGGATAAGTCCGTGTGCCAGCTGCTCGAACTTAGCACGTGTAAGAGTCTTTACGAGGTGCTTTGGAACACCGCCTACAGGCATGATGTAAGGCAGGTTAATCTCTGTCGATGTAGAGCTTGACAGTTCAATCTTAGCCTTCTCGGCAGCCTCCTTCAGACGCTGCATAGCCATAGGATCCTGTGTCAGATCAGCACCCTCGTCATTCTTAAACTCCTGAACGAGCCAGTCGATGATTACCTGGTCGAAGTCGTCACCACCGAGGTGAGTATCACCGTTAGTAGAGAGCACCTCGAACACGCCGCCGCCGAACTCAAGAATAGAGATATCGAAAGTACCGCCACCGAGGTCGAATACTGCAATCTTCATATCCTTGTTAGCCTTGTCAACGCCGTATGCGAGTGCTGCGGCAGTAGGCTCGTTAACGATACGCTTTACCTCGAGACCAGCAATCTGTCCTGCTTCCTTAGTAGCCTGACGCTGAGAGTCAGAGAAGTATGCAGGAACGGTGATTACAGCCTCTGTAACCTCCTGTCCGAGGTAGTCCTCAGCTGTTTTCTTCATCTTCTGAAGCACCATAGCCGAGATTTCCTGCGGAGTATATTTACGTCCGTCGATGTCAACGCGTGGATATCCACCCTCGTTAACAACAGAATAAGGTACGCGTGAGATTTCCTTTTCTGTCTGTTGCCAGTTCTCACCCATGAAACGTTTGATAGAGTAAACAGTCTTCTTCGGGTTAGTGATAGCCTGACGCTTTGCAGGGTCACCCACCTTACGTTCACCGTTCTCTACGAAGCCCACAACAGAAGGAGTAGTACGCTTTCCTTCGCTGTTAGCGATTACTACTGGCTCGTTACCTTCGAATACGGCAACGCAGCTGTTTGTAGTACCTAAGTCAATTCCAATAATCTTTCCCATAATTGTATTTATTTTTATTTGTTATTTTCCAATTTATCTGACACTATTGTCTGCCAAACATACAACAAACGACGTGCCAACGACAAAATCGCTGGCACGTCAAAGGGAAATAGTGACAATTTGTCACACTTTATATGACTAAAGAGGATATTCTTCGAAGGCGTAGAGTACCGTAGAGAGGTATCGCTCACCCGTGTCGGGCAGCAGTACGACGATATTCTTGCCCTTATTTTCTGGTCGTTTAGCCACTTCGGCAGCAGCGAAGGCGGCAGCTCCTGAAGATATTCCCACCAGCAGACCCTCCTGTTGTGCCAGTTGTCTGCCAGTAAGTATAGCCTGGTCGTTCTCTACTGGCAGCACCTCGTCGATGAGTTCGCTGCTGTAAGTCTTTGGCACGAAGCCAGCTCCGATACCCTGAATCTTATGAGGTCCGCTCTGTCCTCCGCTAAGTACTGGTGACGATGCCGGTTCTACCGCAATCACCTTTACTGCCGGATTCTTCTCCTTCAGTGCTTTTGCGACACCCGAGATAGTGCCGCCCGTACCTACTCCTGCAACGAAGATATCTACCTTTCCGTCAGTGTCTTCCCATATTTCCTGTCCTGTTGTCAGGTAGTGTTTCTCTGGGTTGGCACCATTCTCAAACTGTTGCAGTATGATACTTCCCGGGATGCTGTCACGAAGCTCCTGTGCGGCACGTATAGCTCCCGGCATACCGTCTTTTCCGCTTGTCAGTCGCACCTCAGCGCCGTAGGCTTTCACGAGGTTCCGACGTTCTATGCTCATCGTTTCCGGCATTGTGAGGATAAGTTTGTATCCCTTCACTGCCGACACTAATGCCAGTCCTACACCCGTGTTACCGCTTGTCGGCTCAATGATTGTTGCTCCGGGTTTCAAGAGTCCCTTCTTTTCAGCATCCTCAATCATAGCGAGTGCTATACGGTCTTTCACGCTGCCGCCCGGGTTAAAGTATTCCACCTTAGCGACGATAGGTTTCTCAAGACCTTTCTGTGCAGAGAATTTATTCAGTTCCAGCAGAGGAGTTTTTCCTATGAGCTGAGTCAGTTGTTTTGCTATCTTTGTCATAGTTGTATTCTTTAATATGTTAAACAGCGGCAAGAGCTTCGTCGAGAGCGTCGATGAGGTCGTCAACGTGCTCTGTACCAATGCTAAGACGTATTGTTGAAGGATAGATGTGAGCAGCCTTCAACTCCTCGGGAGTCATCTGCGAGTGAGTTGTCGTTGCGGGGTGAATTACCAGCGACTTCACGTCAGCCACATTAGCCAGCAGCGAGAAAATGCGCAGGTGGTCAATGAATGCCCATGCTTCCTTCTCTCCGCCCTTCACCTCGAAGGTGAAGATGCTTCCTCCTCCGTTCGGGAACAGCTTGTTGTACAGTGCGTGGTCCGGATGTTCCGGCAGGGCAGGGTGGTTAACCTTTGCCACCTTCGGGTGTTTAGACAGGAAATCCACTATCTTCAGCGTGTTCTCAACGTGACGTTCTACGCGCAGGCTGAGAGTCTCGAGGCTCTGCAGCAGTATCCACGCAGAGAGAGGTGATATTGCGGCACCAGTATCGCGCAGTATGACGGCGCGGATACGAGTCACGAAGGCTGCTGCTCCTGCAACGTCAGCGAATACTGCTCCGTGATACGAGGGGTCTGGCTTTGCAAGAGTAGGATATTTGTCGGCAGCAGCTTTGAAGTCGAACTTACCTGAGTCCACGATGATACCACCGAGTGTGGAGCCGTGACCGCCGATGAACTTCGTTGCCGAGTGTACCACTACGTCAGCTCCATGTTCTATAGGTCTGTACAGATAAGGAGTAGCGAAGGTGTTATCGACGATGACCAGCGTGTTATGTTTGTGGGCTATCTCTGCTATTTTGTCAACATCGGTGACGCTGGCGTTAGGATTACCGAACGTTTCGATGATGATAGCCTTAGTGTTTGGCTTGAAAGCCTTTTCCACAGCGTCGAAGTCGCTTGGGTCAACGATGGTAGAGGTGACACCTTGTGTTGACAGTGTGTGCTCAATGAGGTTGAATGTTCCGCCGTAGAGGTTATCTGCAGCAATGATGTGGTCACCGTTCTGTGCCACGTTCTGCAGGGCGTATGTTATAGCGGCAGCACCAGAGGCTACTGCCAGAGCTGCTATACCACCTTCGAGGGCAGCCACGCGCTTCTCGAAAACGTCCTGTGTGGAGTTTGTCAGTCGTCCGTAGATGTTTCCCGGATCCTTCAGACTAAAGCGGTCTGATGCATGCTGGGAGTTACGGAACACGTATGATGTTGTTTGATAGATGGGCACAGCACGTGCGTCTGTCACTGGGTCCGGCTGTTCCTGTCCTACATGAAGCTGTAGTGTCTCGAAGTGTAATTTCTTTTCGCTCATAACTTTTTACCTTTCTTTTAGTTGTTATTGTTAAGTTGTCAGGTGCAAAGGTACAGCGAATTCTGCATTTACGAAATAGCATAAATGCGTCATTTTGCATACCACGATTGTGGTATGCGCGTTGTAAGGTGTTGAGAATAAAAGTGTTAGGCTCTTATAAGAATTCTGCGTGAAGCTTCAAATTCCTTTGGTGCGCTACCAATAAATATGGTATTTATAAGACAGTTAGCTGCCATTTCCTCGTCGCTAAGGTCAACGCCCTTTACTTTATTGACGTTCTTTCCGGCAATAACCTCCCATGTAGTCTTGAAGTTGCCGTCCATAGCTCCGAAGAAGGCATCTCCTGTGTTCGGGTCTTCAATAAGTTGGTACAGGATATTCTTTTTCGATGTTACAGCGTGGATGTTGCACAGAATGTCGAAAGCCTCTTGAAACTCCTTCTTGTGGCGTTTCGCATTAGGGTACATCACTGCTATTGTGGGGAATATGTCGTCGAAGTCGAATGTTCTGAGAAGCTGCTGTAGAGTCATGTGGAGTTGAGAATTGAGAGTTGAGAATTGAGAATTATGATTACTTTTAGCTATGCATTGATTGTCAGTTCTACGGGACAGTGGTCGGAGCCGTAAATGTCTGTATGAATCTTTGCATCAATAAGTTGTGGCGTCAGTCGCTGGCTAACCACGAAGTAGTCTATGCGCCACCCTGTGTTCTTCTGTCGTGCTGAGAAGCGGTAGCTCCACCAGCTGTAGATGTCCGTCAGGTCCGGATAGAAGTAGCGGAAGGTATCAACGAAGCCGTTCTCCAGGAGTTGTGTGAACTTTCCTCGTTCCTCGTCGGTAAATCCCGGGTTCTTACGGTTTGTCTTCGGGTTCTTAAGGTCTATCTCCTTGTGTGCTACGTTCATATCACCGCATACGATGACAGGTTTTTTGGCGTCGAGAGTCTTAAGGTACTTCAGGAAGTCGTCTTCCCATTTCATGCGGTAGTCCAGTCTTTTCAGTCCGTCCTGTGCATTCGGGGTATATACTGTTATCATGTAGAAGTTCTCCATCTCCAGTGTTATTACCCTTCCTTCGTGGTCGTGTTCCTCTATTCCTATGCCGTAGGTGACGTTCAGCGGGTGGTGTTTCGTGAATATAGCCGTTCCGGAGTATCCTTTCTTTTCGGCATAGTTCCAGTACGACTCATACCCTTCGAACTGCAGGTCCAGTTGTCCTTCCTGCATCTTCGTCTCTTGCAGACAAAAGAAATCGGCATCCAAGTCTTTGAAGATTTGGCTGAAGCCCTTACCTTCGCAAGCTCTGATGCCGTTAACGTTCCATGAAATGAGTTTCATGCGCGCGTACCTTTATTATATAATTAGAACTTTGCCATCTTTATGGCAACCACAGCGCACTCGTCGCCTTTGTTTCCCAGTTTTCCGCCGCTACGATCCTTAGCCTGTTGCATGTCGTTCGTTGTCAGCAGTCCATAAACCACTGGTGTTTGGCTGGTGACGTTCAGTTGTGCTATACCCTGTGTGACACCCTGACAGATATAGTCGAAGTGTGGTGTCTCTCCGCGTATTACACATCCGAGGATTATTACTGCGTCGTAGCTGTCGTTGAGAGTCATCTGGTGAGCTCCGTAGATAAGTTCGAAGCTTCCTGGAACCCTCTTCACGTGGATGTTCTCGGGCAATGCGCCGTGTTTCTCCAGCGTGCTGACAGCTCCTCTGAGCAGTGCGCCTGTTATTTCCGTGTTCCACTCAGAGACCACGATGCCGAAGCACATATTACTTGCGTCGGGCACCTTTGTTGCGTCGTAGTCAGACAGTGGGTGAAGTGCTGTAGCCATAGTGTATTATTCGGAAACGCGCTCTATGTATTTGTCAATCTCCTGAGAAACGGGAGAGTTAACATAGTTCTTCTTGATGTCCTTGTATATCTCTAAAGCGTCAGCCTTCTTGTTCTGGCTCTCGAGAATCTCGGCAGCCTTGATGAGCAGGGCAGGAGAGAGTGAGTTGTTCTTTCCGTCAACACCCTCCTTGTCAGCCATATTGGCAGCCTTCTTGAAAGTCTCTACAGCCTTGTCGAGCTGCTTAGTATTAGCGTAAGCGTCAGCCAGAGCACCTACGGCAGCAGGACTAACCATCTGGTCGTCAGAAGCATTGTACTCCTCGAGGTACTTCACTGCCTCGTTCCACTTCTCGAGGTTAGCGTAGCAGAGTCCTGCGTAGAGGTTAGCCAGGTTACCAGCTGCTGTGCCGCTATAGTCGGCAGCAATCTTTACGAATCCTGCAGCACCAGCACCGTCACCGTTAAGAGCCTTGTCGAACTGCTGTGCAGCGAAATATTCCTGTCCTTTAGCGAGGGCAGTACTTGCCTCAGCCTCACGTGGCTGTTTTACATAGTTGTTGTAAAGGATAGCACCAATAACTATTACGAAGAGTGCTACCACTGCGATGATAATTGCCTTCTTATACTTCATGAAGAAGGCCTCTTTGTTGTTGAGAGTCTCAACGTTCTGTTCTTTTACGTTTGCCATTATTTTATTGTCTTATTTATTATTCGTAGCTAAAACGGTGCAAAATTACGGAATAAAATTCACATACTGAAATTTATCATCACTTTTTTTCTTTTTTAAGGAATAAAAGGTGTACCTTTGCAAGTGATTCATGATACTGAAAAGGCTTTCCATACTCAATTATAAGAATATCAGAGAGGCGTCGTTAGACTTCTCTCCGAAGATAAATTGTTTTATCGGGCATAACGGCGAGGGTAAGACCAACGCCCTTGATGCCATCTATTACCTGTCGTTCTGTCGTAGTGCCTCTACGAATATCGATTCGCAGGTAGTGTGTCACGATGCCGACTTCTTTGTTCTCGAGGGCGACTATGAAGGTGAGGACGGCACCCAGGAGCATATCTATGCAGGCATGAAGCGGGGCACGAAGAAGCATTTCAAGCGCAATAAGAAAGAGTACAAGCGACTGTCACAGCATCTGGGACTCATCCCGCTTATCTCTGTATCGCCTGGCGACACCTACCTCATTGAGGGAAATGGTGACGAGCGTCGCCGTCTTATGGACGTCGTCATCTCGCAGTACGACAACACCTATGTCGATTCACTGAACCGTTACAACAAAGCCCTTCAGCAGCGAAACACTATGTTGAAGATGGACAACGAGCCCGATCCCGACCTTATGCAGATATGGGAAGAAGAGATGGCGCAGAGTGGGGAAGAGGTATATGCCAAACGTGATGCCTTCATCAAGGAGCTGATACCCGTATTTCAACAGATATACAGCAGCATCTCCGACGACAAGGAGCAGGTGTCGCTGCGTTACATATCTCACTGTCAGCGTGGTCCTCTGCTCGACGTCATCCAGCGCGACCGTCATAAGGACCGTGCTGTGGGCTATTCACTTCACGGCATCCAGCGCGACGACTTAGAGATGCTCATCGACGGCTATCCTATGAAGCGTGAGGGCAGTCAGGGACAGAACAAGTCGTTTGTCATCGCCCTGAAGTTGGCTCAGTTCACCTTCCTCAAGCGCACCATTTCCAAGACCACCCCGCTGTTGCTGCTCGACGACATCTTCGACAAGCTCGATGCCAGTCGTGTGGAGCGTATAGTGCGTCTTGTTGCCAGCGGTGACTACGGACAGATATTCATTACCGACACTAATCGTGAGCACCTCGACAAGATTCTTGCCGCCGCTGCTACCGACTATTGTCTTTTCAATGTAGAGAAAGGAGTGTTATGTACAGAAAGAAAGTAGAAGTAGTTGATGATGTTGTCAATGCGTTCCTGCGTCAGAGTGGTCTCGAGACCCCTTTGCTCCAGCATCGTCTCGTTGCCCAGTGGGAAGTCCTTTTCCCCAAGGCAGTAAAATATACTGGTGAGAAGTATATCCGTAACGACGTGTTCTACGTCCAGATTATCTCACCAGCATTACGTCATAATCTCTCTATGATGCGCACCAGCATCACTCAGCAGTTGAATGATGCCGTTGGTGCGAAGATTATTTCTGATGTGCGCTTTTTTTAGGGAACGACGTGCCGTTGTTCAGCACCTGTAGCGCTTTCTCCACCACTTTGTCGTCTTCGTTAAGGTACATCAGCCAGTCCTGTTCGTTCAGGATGTTATATACCACTCGGCTGACGATGTATTTCTCCAGCAGTTTGTGGCTCTTCTGTATCATGAGGTTTCTTCGTTGCAGTCCGTTCTTGTCGGCATAGCTTGCGAATTTATCCACTATGTTCTGTTTTCCGAGGTACTTCACCAGTTCCGGCATATCCTTGAAGGCGCTCAGTGTGCGTCTGTTGTCGTCGGTATATGCGAATGCGAACTGCACTATTATTCCGCTCATCGCCGCCTGTTTGTAGTACGACGTCATAGCCAGCGTATCTTCCGGAACGAAGATGTCGGGGGTTATTCCGCCGCCGCCATATACCAGTCGTCCTAAGCTTGTGTGGTATGCTGGTCCTTCGTGCTTTATGCTGTCCTGCGAGAAGAACTCTCCGTGTTCGTAGCGTTGTGCCAGGTCGCCCTGATACTGGCTGTCCTCGCCGGGCACGTAAGGTTTCTGTATGCAGCGTCCCGACGGGGTGTAGTAACGTGCTACGGTGAGTCGTATCAGCGAGCCGTCGGTAAATCCTATCTGTTGTTGTACCAGTCCTTTACCGAACGAGCGTCGTCCTATTATGGTACCTCTGTCGTTGTCCTGTATCGCTCCGGCGAAGATTTCCGATGCCGATGCTGAGCCTTCGTTTATCAGCACCACCAACGGCATGTTCTGGTAGCTTCCCTTGCCGTCGCTTCTGTAGTCCTGTCGTGGTGACTTCCTACCTTTAGTATATACTATGAGTTTGTCTTTCGGCAGGAATTCGTTTATTATCTGTACTGCCGACTGCAGGTAACCCCCTGTGTTGTCGCGCAGGTCTATCACCAGTCGGCTGAATCCCTCCTGCGACAGTTGAGCCAGCGCTACCAGCACCTCGGGGTAGGTATTCTCGCCGAAGCTCTTTATGCGGATATATCCTGTGTTGTCGTCAAGCATATATGTCGCCATCACGCTGTGCATAGGGATGTCGCCGCGTGTCACCGAAAAGGTTCTCATCTTCTTCTCGCCGTATCTTATGACGCCAATCTTCACCTTCGTGTCCTTCTGGCCCTTCAGTCGTTTCATAGCCTCCTCGTTGGTGACCTCTTTTCCCACGAAGGATTTGTCGTCTATGCTTACTATCTTGTCGCCAGCCAGTATTCCGGCGCGTTCGGCAGGTCCGTTCTTTATTACTCCCTGTACTCGTAGGGTGTCGTTGCGTATTACGAACTCAATGCCCACTCCCGAGAATGAGCCTTTCAAGTCGTCGCCCACAGCCTGTGCATCCTTAGCGTTGATATACACCGAGTGCGGGTCGAGGTCGGCAAGAATCTGCGGTATTGCCTTATCCACCAGAGAGTCGATGTTCACCGTGTCCACATACTGGTCGTCAATGATGTGGAGCAGGTTGTTCAGTCTGTTGCTTCCGCTGTTTATGATGTTCAGTCTGTTGCCCGAGAAGTGGTTGGCGTAGAACGTACCTATAATAATACCTACTATGGTGCTCAGCGCCATCAGCAGCGGAAGATATCTGTTTTTGTTTATTTCCATTTCTTTTTTATGGTTCTAAGAATATTACTTCTATTCCCGCCCTCTTCAGCAGGTCGATGCCGTCGGTCAGTCGGTATTGTTCTCCATAGACCACACGTTTTATTCCTGCCTGGATGATGAGTTTGGCGCACTCTATGCAAGGCGATGCTGTCACGTAGAGTGTGGAGCCGTCGGAGTTGTTCGACGAGCGTGCCAGTTTTGTTATGGCGTTAGCTTCAGCGTGCAGCACGTAGGGTTTTGTTACGTTGTTCTCGTCCTCGCAGATGTTCTCGAATCCGCTTGGCGTACCGTTATAGCCGTCGCTGATAATCATCTTGTCTTTAACGACGAGTGCTCCCACCTGTCGGCGCTGACAGTAGGAGTTCTCTGCCCATATCTGCGCCATACGCAGATACCTTTTGTCTAATCTTATTTGCTTGTCGTCCATATTATTTTATTCCATTCCTCTTCAGCAACGCATCTATTGTAGGTTCTCCGCCCCTGAAGTTCTTATACAGTTTCATTGGGTGGTCCGTGCTACCCTTCGACAGTACGCAGTCGCGGAAGCGCTGTGCCGTCTTGGGGTTGAAGATACCCTCGCGCTTGAACACTGCGAAGGCGTCGGCGTCGAGTACCTCAGCCCATTTGTAGCTGTAGTATCCGGCGGCATAGCCTCCCGCCATGATGTGCGAGAACTGTACCGTCATACACGTGTCGGGCAGCTGCTTGCTTATGATAGCTTTCTTCCACGCTTCTTTTTCGAAAGGTATTATATCCTCTTTAAACTCGTCCTTCTGTGTGTAGTATGCCATATCCAGGAGTCCGAAGCTCACCTGTCGCAGGCAGTCCATTGCCACGTTGAAGTTACGACTCTTTACTATTCTCTCAATCAGTTCGTCGGGCATAGGCTCTCCCGTCTGGTAGTGGAAGGCGAAGGTGCGCAGGAACTCCTTCTCTATGGCGTAGTTCTCCATGAACTGCGACGGCAGCTCTACGAAGTCCCACCACACGTTTGTTCCCGACTGGCTCTCGAACCTCACGTTTGAGAACATCTCGTGCAGCGAGTGTCCGAACTCGTGGAGGAATGTCTCCACCTCGCCCAGCGTCAGCAGCGCCGGTTTTTCCGCAGTAGGTTTCGTCAGGTTCATCACCACACTAACGTGCGGTCTCACGTTCTCACCCGGCACCCACTTGTGGTTCTTCTCTCCTCTCTTCTCTCTCCTCTCTCCTCTCTTGATCCACTGTCCTTGATATTCTGTCATCCAGGCACCACTTTGTTTTCCGTCGCGAGGGTGGAAGTCAGCGTAGAATACCGCCAGGTACGAGCCGTCCTTGTCGAACACCTCGTATGCCTTCACGTCGGGGTGATACACTGGAATGTCTTTATTCTCCTTGAATGTTATGCCGTAGAGGCGGTTGGCGAGTCCGAAGACTCCGTCTATCACCTTCTTCAGCTCGAAGTACGGGCGCAGCATCTCTGCGTCCAGGTTATACTTCTTCAGTTGCAGTTTGTGCGAGTAGAACGAAACGTCCCAGGGCTCCATTGTCCCGCACTTCGCATCTCGCTTCTCGCACTTTTCAAATTCCTTCTCTATAGCAGCCCTTTCCTTCAGCGCCGTTGGTTTATAGGCGTCGATGAGGCTGTTAAGCAGTTTATACACGTTTCGTGTATTCGTTGCCATACGGTGTTTCAGCACGTAGTCGGCATAGGTCTTGTATCCAAGAAGTTGTGCCAGTTCGCGCCTCAGGTTCACCAGTCGTTGGCAGATAGCAATGTTGTTCGATTTGTTTTTGTGAGTACATACCGTATTTCGCGCCATGTACATTTTCTTTCTCAGTTCTCGCTGAGTGCTATAAGTCATTAATGGACCATAGGAGGGGGAGTCGAGGGTAAACATCCACCCCTCCTTGCCATTCTCTTTAGCGCACAGAGCTGCTGCTTCGCGTGCCGTCTCGGGCAGTCCGTCGAGTTGTGCCTCGTCGGTGATGTGCAGCTTGAACGCTTTGTTTTCTTTCAGTAGGTTTTGCGAGAATTGTAGTGAGAGCATTGAAGCCTCTTCTGTCAGCTGGCGCAGTCGTTCTTTGCCAGCCTCGTCCAGTAGTGCTCCGCTGCGTACGAACCCTTCATATTCGTCATCCAGTAGCTTCTGTTCCTCTGCTGTCAGTCGTCTGTGGTGCAGGTGTACCGCCTTTACGCGTTCAAAGAGTCTCGGGTCCAGACGTATGTCGTTGGCGTGTTTTGTCAGTATAGGCTGCATTTTCTCCGCCAGCGCGTCTATTTCGTCGTTTGTCTCTGCGCTCATCAGGTTGTAGAACACCGATGACACTCTGTCAAGCAGGTCGTAGTATCCTTCGTCGTCCTCTTCGTCGAGGATGGTATTGTCGAATGTAGGCTTCGCGGGGTTGTTCACTATCCGTTCTATCTGTTCTTTTTCTCTACGGATACCCTCCATGAACGCTTCCTCGTAGTCCTTCATCTTTATTTTGTCGAAGGGTACTACCTCGTGTGGAGTATTATATTTTTCGAAAAAAGGGTTCTTTCTCATCTACTTCTTACTCCTCTTCTTCCTCTTCAACAGCCCATTTGTCTTTCTTCGTTCCGAAGATATCGACATCTTCCATGATGTACTCACCCTTACTCAGTGGGTTTGTAACCTGTTCGTTGCTCTTTGGAAGACTTTCTGCTATCATCTGCTGCAGTTCTATTGCCTGCACGTCAGTATTTGGCTTAATATATTTTTTCATCATCGTTAATTTACTTAGTTATTTAGTATTATCAAGCCCCCTGTAACCCCTCCCTCGGGAAAGGCTACGGGTAGGCGAGCCTTGCTCGGGAATGGGGCTGGGGAGGGTTTTTACTTTCTCACGAATTTCTTACCATTCACTACTACAATACCCTTATAGCCCTTGCCTACGCGCTGACCACTGAGGTTAAAGTAATCATAATTCTCAATTCTCGATTCTCCATTCTCAATTGAGTTGATAGAAGTTGTCTCGTTCTCCTCGTCACCGATTACGAATGGGAGGAAGCCCTTAGCTGTTACTTCTGTGCCATCGATGTAAGCCTTACCTACTGCAAGTGTTACACCATCACCCAGAGGACCGAAGCCTACCTTACCATGGCTATCCTTACCAAGAACGTAGAAGTTACCGTCGCCGTTGCCAGTCTGGGTTCCGTCAGCAGCCTTCAGTAAATTACCAGCTACAGCAGCCGGTGTGCTTGCAGCAACATTCAGTACGTATGTATTTTCTTCAGCAGCGATAACCAGAGGAGTTCCCTTTGGAGCAGCGTCAACCTCTTCGAGCTCAATCTTACCGTTAGCACCAGTTACCTTGTAAGCTGTTACGCCAGTAGATGCTGCGAAGTCAACGTCATATGCTGTTACATATGTGGCATATTTAGCATCGGTTACATCCACAGAGGCTAATACTTCTTTGTAGATTTGAACTTTGTCCTGAGTAGCGGTAGATGCATAGCAACTGAAGATATGACTTGGGTTATTATGTCTTAAGTCATTACGGCTATTGGATCCTGTGAATAATATTGCGGCATCACCACCAGAAATTTCAATTGTTGCTCTTGCGTCTTCACTTGGAAGAACTGCTGTTCTCAAATAATTTGAACCACTTGCGGCAGCATAAAGATAACCTGCTGCACCAGTATAGAAGTAGAATACGTCTGTATCAGCATCGCTTATTTTTTCGGTCTTTTTTACAAGTACAATCTTCTGAACACTTGCAGAAGGACTTTGTATAACCCCAGAAGCAATAGAAACTGAAGCATCACTACGATTATTTGTATTCTGTGTTGTGCTCATCGCAGAATTATGTTCTTCACAAACAATTAATATAGCATCACCATTCTCAAGGGTGCTTGCATCAGTTACCTTAACATAGTAATTGCTGTTAATGTTCTTAGGATTAAGTGGCATATACTTAAAGGTGAAAACAGTAGTTACATCACTCTTGTTGCCATAGGCGTCGTATGCTATTGCCTTTATTTTAGTTCCATCTGCGGGAGTAAATGGTGCAGTATATTCTGTACTATTATTATTTGGGTTTTCGGGTACGTTATCTCCCACTGCTGTAGTATAATAGAATGTACAACCCTCATCACCAGTAATAGTTACATTTGCTCCACCAGTAATTGTTGGTGTTGTAACACTAATAGTATATGTCGCTGTTGCCACAGAACTTGCAACACCACCCTCAACAGCAATAGCTTTAATTGTTACAGGTTTTGTAATTGCGATAGGTGTACTATATACTGTTCCTGTAGTTGTTGTTGGTGCTGTGCCATCGGTGGTATAACGAATTTCGTCAGCTGTTGCCTGTGTCAATGATACTGTAGTACCTGCTGTTACCGCACCAGAAGCAACATTAAATGTTGGAGCTGTAACTGAACTGCCACCACCTGTTGTATATGAATATGTTAATTTGCTGACACGAATAGCTTTGTTTGTGCCAATGTATTTTACTTCCAATTCATCTGTACTAGAAAAAGCCTGATTAGAAGTAATACTACATATAACATTATCTGTTCCACTGACAGAAGCCGTTGCTAATTGCGTTTCAGTATCACCACTTTTTTTGTAAAGATAAATTGTTCCTGTTGTAGGACTACTTCCTCCACTAGCACCAGACATTGTTACAGAGAAAGCAGTAAGTGTCATGTCTTCACCTGCCGTTGCTATAAACTCCAAATCAGTACAAGTGTTAGAAGCGTTACCAAACTGTGAATAATTCGTACTATAAGAACTTTTTCCTCCAGCGGAAAAAGTTCTCGTCCATGTTCGTGAATCGCTATCAGTATAAGAAGCATCATTGTGAGCTGCCCAATAACCTTCTGTACTACCAAAATTGATAGTTACCTCTGTATCATCCGCCCACGCTCCAGTCGTACTTGCGACGAGCAGGAGAACTAAAGTTAATAGTTTTTTGAAAATGTTTTTTTGTTTCATTTTGCTTTAAATTTATGTGTTAGACTTAAAAATGATTTGTTTGTTTCTTTGTTAAACTGCTACGCCAGTACGCATTACTTCCCGATATATTGGCGAATCTTCTCCGTTCTCCAATAAAATTGGCTCTATGAGAAGACTTATTCCGTCAACATCCTGACTAAGTGAAACAGCTGTGTCAAACCACTTGTCGCTTTCAATCTTGGGGACGATGACTGCAACGTCTATATCGCTCCATTCGTGAGGATGCCCCTTAGCGTAAGAGCCAAACATCATAACTTTTGTTCCTGGCTCAAAACGTGGAGCGATGGCTGCCTTGTATTTTCTTACAAGGTTTAGTGCTTCATCTTTTCGGAGTATCTTTGAAGTATCCATTCGTGTAAGTCTTTAGTAGAACTTAAAATTTGTTTTGCTCTTTCTTCGTTAATATGACGAGCAATCTCGTCTTTGTATTCTTGATATCTGGCTTCGATGTTTAATTGTCTAATAGTTGAGAGAAATAACTTCTGCGCATCGTCCATTTTGGTGTAAAGTCCACATCCTTCTGCTATACGTTTGTGGTCATGAATGAATGGAGGATCGTCTTCTCGAGAAATACACCAATATGCCTTTAAAGTTTTTTCTACAACTTGATGGCACATAAAGGCGACATAGAGCCAGTGACCCGTTTTGAAAAGGTCTTCCGCTACGCTCATGTCCTCTGTTACGATTCTAAGCCATTTCTCGGCCCGCTCTTTGTTTGCCATCAGTTTTCTTATATTCTATTTATGTGTTAGACTTAAAAATAATTTGTTTGTCTCTAATTTTTTCTCTCATAAATCAGACGTTTGTCACGGTTAGCAGATTCTTCGGCAAAAGGAAGAAGACATCCATTTTCAATGAGGTCTATCTTTCTGCCAGTCTTTTTCTCAAGTTCTCCCATCATGTGGGAAATCATAAGAAGTGAAATATGAGCATTAGCGTCGTACTCCACAAGCAGGTCAATATCGCTCTCTGGAGAATCTTCTCCTCGTGCGAAAGAACCGAATATCCAAACCTTATTAACTGGTTGGTGCTCGAAGTAGTCGGCGATGGTTTGTGTTATTACTTGTGTACTCATATTGTCTTTCTTCGTTAATTTGAGGACAAAGGTACAAAAAGTCGAGGGCAGAACAAAATATTTTAATTATTTTTTTATATGTTATCAGTGCATTCGGAAATAGAATTTAGGATTATGTAATTTTTAGTTTTTAAAAAAAGATTACACATTACACCACAAAAAATGTAATAAATGGCTGATAATTAGACTGTTAGGTTTTGGATTTGGTGTAAAGTATTACAACGTGTATAATACTTTTTGTTTATAACTTACTGATACATAAGGGATTGGCGATAAGAAGAATGAGGTGTATTTGTTTTGTTTAAAGGTCGTTGTAAAGAAATTTCAGAACTATGCTTTTGCCAAACCTATGGTTTACTCCGACTAAACCTATGGTTTTCTCCAGTCAAACCTATGGTTTTCTCCGACTAAACCTATGGTTTTCTCCAGCCAAACCTATAGTTTGCTCTGACTAAACCTATGGTTTTGTCGTGTGAATATGTAAAGATATTTCGGTGTAATGTGTAATCTTTTTTAAAAAACTAAAATTTAGGAAAGCCTAAAAACCATGTTGGCGCATAACTTTCTTTCCTGGTGACAGTCTATAGAAAACCTTGATGTTTCAGTGCATTGATTACCGTTTCCGACATAGCTTCGTTGTCTTTTTTGGTGTAGCGTATGTCGGTGAATATCTGTGCGAGTGTTTCCTTGTTGTTTATCTTTACAAACTCCTTGTTCTCCGGAAGTTGTTCCTTCGCTGTGTAGAAGTCGTCAATAAGTTCAGGTGTATAGTCGCGGAAAATTTCTTTATGGATAATTGCCTCGACGGGAAGACGGTCCGAGAGTGGCGGATTTTCATCGGGCCAGCCAAGAGTAAGTGTTGCAATAGGGAATACCAGACGCGGCAGGTGGAGGGTGTCGATGATACTTTGTGGTTGATAAACGGTGGTGCCGAGCCAGCAGTAACCCAGTCCTTCCTCGTCGGCGAGACAGCACAGCGTCTGGGTGAAGAGCAGGGCGTCGGTGGCTGCGTTAAGGAACGACAGGAAGTTGTCGTAACCCGGTGTGGCACAGCGGTTTTCTGCCCACGTAGAAGTGCGTCGGAAGTCGGCGCAAACGGTGAGTACGACAGGAGCTGCCGTCACCATAGGTTGGTTGAAGTGGGCTGGTGCAAGTTGTTCTTTAATCTTCTTGTCGCGAGTAACTACAACGCTGTAAAGTTGCAGGTTGCCCATAGTCTGTGTACGTTCTGCGAGAGCAACGAGTCGTGTCAGCAATTCGTCGCTAACTGGCTTATCGGAATATTTCCGAATACTTCTTCTTGTTTCGAGGTTTTTCATTTTGGATAACTTTTTCGTTTGCAAAGTTACAAAAGTTTCCCAAAACAGAAAATTTATAAGAATAAAAAAGTGTGAATTATTTTGTAGAATGAATATTGTTTTGTATTTTTGCAAGCGCAAAAAAGGTAAAAGATGAAAACTTACACTTATGACGAGGCTTTCAGTGCCTCATTAGCTTATTTTGACGGCGACGAGCTTGCCGCACGAGTTTGGGTGAATAAATATGCCATGAAGGATTCTTATGGCAATATCTATGAGCGCAGTCCGGAGGATATGCATTGGCGTATAGCTAACGAGATTGCCCGCATAGAGAAGAAGTACAAGAATCCTATGTCGGCACAGGAGATTTTCGAACTCCTTGATCACTTCCGCTACATCGTTCCTGCAGGAAGTCCTATGACGGGTATAGGCAATGAGTTCCAGGTGGCTTCATTGTCGAACTGCTTTGTTATCGGACTTGACGGCGATGCTGACTCCTACGGAGCCATCATGCGTATCGACGAAGAGCAGGTGCAACTGATGAAGCGACGCGGTGGAGTAGGTCACGACCTCAGTCATATTCGTCCTAAGGGCACACCGGTGAATAACTCGGCGCTGACATCAACAGGTTTGGTGCCTTTCATGGAGCGCTATAGTAATAGTACGCGCGAGGTGGCACAGGACGGACGTCGTGGTGCCCTGATGTTGTCGGTTAGCATCAAACACCCTGATTCTGAGGCGTTCATCGACGCTAAGATGACCGAAGGAAAGGTTACCGGAGCTAACGTAAGTGTAAAGATTGACGACGAGTTTATGCAGGCTGCTGTAGAAGACAAGGAGTATGTCCAGCAGTTCCCTATAGACACCGACGACCCCAAGGTGAGAAAGCCTATCAACGCTAAGCTGTTGTGGGAGAAGATAGTACACAACGCTTGGAAGAGTGCCGAACCAGGAGTGCTGTTCTGGGATACCATCATCCGCGAGAGTCTTCCCGACTGTTACGCCGACCTGGGCTTCCGCACAGTATCTACAAACCCTTGCGGTGAGATACCTCTCTGTCCTTACGACTCTTGTCGATTGTTGAGCATCAACCTCTACTCATACGTGGTGAACCCCTTCACAAAGGACGCCTACTTCGACTACGACAAGTTCCGCAAGCACGCTGCCTGCGCACAGCGACTGATGGACGACATCGTGGACCTCGAGATGGAGAAGATAGACAAGATTATGGAGAAGATAAAGATAGACCCGCAGAGCGCAGAGGTCAAGGGCGCCGAGTATCATCTCTGGGAAAAGATTCAGGACAAGAGCGGCAAGGGACGTCGTACCGGTGTGGGCATCACCGCAGAGGGCGATATGATTGCTGCTATGGGTCTGCGCTACGGCACCCAGGAGGCTACAGACTTCTCCGTAAATGTTCACCGCACGCTGACACTCGCCGCCTACGGCTCGTCAGTACAGATGGCTAAGGAGCGCGGAGCATTCGCTATCTACGATGCTAAGCGCGAGGAGAACAACCCCTTCGTACAGCGCATCAAGGCTGCTGACCCGAAGCTCTACGAGGAAATGACAAAGTACGGACGTCGTAACATAGCCTGTCTGACGATAGCTCCTACGGGAACAACGTCGCTCATGACACAGACAACAAGCGGTATAGAGCCAGTCTTTATGCCGGTATATATGCGTCGCCGCAAGGTGAACCCTAACGATACAAACGTTCATGTGGATTTCGTTGACGAGGTAGGCGACTCCTTCGAGGAGTACATCGTTTACCACAAGAAGTTCCTCGAGTGGATGAAGATTAACGGCATAGACACCGAAAAACGCTATACTAAAGAGGAAATCGACGAACTCGTAGCGCGTTCCCCTTATTATAAGGCTACTGCCAATGATGTCGATTGGCTCATGAAGGTACGCATGCAGGGCGCTATACAGAAATGGGTGGACCACTCTATCAGCGTCACCGTGAACCTGCCTAACGACGTTGACGAAGACCTTGTAAACCGTCTGTACGTCGAGGCTTGGCAGAGCGGATGCAAGGGTTGCACGATATATCGTGACGGCAGTCGCTCGGGCGTTATGATTCAGGTCAACGAGAAGAAAAAGAAGAACGAAGAAGAGAAGCCGCAGCCTGCACCATGCAAGCAGCCCGAAGTTACCGAGGTGCGTCCACAGGTGCTCGAGGCTGACGTGGTACGTTTCCAGAACAACAAGGAGAAGTGGGTGGCTTTCGTAGGACTCTTGGACGGCTATCCATACGAGATATTTACCGGTCTGCAGGACGACGAGGAAGGCATCATGCTGCCTAAGTCGGTTACTAAGGGTAAGATTATCAAGCATATTGCTGAGGACGGCTCACGTCGTTACGACTTCCAGTTCGAGAACAAACGAGGCTACAAGACTACCGTCGAAGGACTGTCGGAGAAGTTCAACCCAGAGTACTGGAACTACGCAAAACTAATCTCCGGAGTGCTCCGCTACCGTATGCCTATAGCTTACGTCATAAAGCTTGTAGCTTCACTGCAACTGAAGAGCGAGAGCATCAACACCTGGAAGAACGGTGTAGAGCGCGCACTGAAGAAGTACATCACCGACGGTACAGAGGCAAAGGGGCAGAAGTGTCCTAACTGCGGACAGGAAACGCTGGTTTACCAGGAGGGATGTCTCATCTGTACGAACTGCGGAGCAAGCAGATGCGGATAGAACTGAAAGGACTGCGGTTCCACGCGTTCCACGGGGTGCTCCCGCAGGAACGCACCGTTGGAGGCGACTACGAGGTGGATATCTCCGTAGATTATGCCGACGAGAGGGCGGTAGAGACAGACAATGTCGAGGACACGCTGAACTACGCAGAGCTCTATGACATAGTGAAGGAAGAGATGGCACAGCCGTCAAACCTCCTTGAGCACGTCGCTGGTCGCATAGGGAAAAGAACGCTAAAGACCTTCAGCAGTGTTCACTCGGTGACGGTGGCGGTGACGAAACTCAATCCGCCGATAGGGGCTGAGTGTAAGGGGGCGAAGGTTGAATTACGAATTGAGAATTGAGAATTACGAAGTACGAAGTAAGAGGTAAGAATGAAGAGAGTAGCTACACTTATGACGATATTGTTGCTGGTAGCCTTGGGGCTGTCGGCAAAGAAATATACGCTGGTGATTGACCCAGGACACGGAGGCCATGATGCTGGTGCGTGTGGCGCTTTCTCCAAAGAGAAGAACATTAATCTTAATGTGGCTCTCGCCTTTGGAAAACTCGTCGAGCAGAACTGTCCTGACGTCAAGGTGGTATATACCAGAAAGACCGACGTGTTCATTCCTCTTAACGAACGTGCAAACATAGCAAACAAGGCAAAAGCGGACCTCTTCATCTCTGTACATACCAACGCCCTCCCCGCAGGACGTGTAGCACGAGGCTTCGAGGTCTATACGTTAGGTATGCACCGCGCTGCCGACAACCTCGCTGTGGCAAAGCGTGAGAATTCCGTCATCCTCGTCGAGAAAGACTATAAACAGCGCTATCAGGGCTTCGACCCCAACTCGTCGGAGAGCTATATAATGTTCGAGCTCATGCAGGACAAGAATATGGCGCAGAGCGTGGAACTGGCGAAGTTGATACAGAATGAGGTGTGCTCGTCGGCAAGTCGTCCTAACAAGGGCGTCCACCAGGCGGGATTCCTCGTACTCAGAGCAACAGGAATGCCCAGCTGTCTTGTGGAGTTAGGCTTTATAACTACCCCCGATGAGGAACGTCTGCTTAACTCAAAGAGTGGTATTGACGCCCACGCACGCGGTCTCTACAGAGCTTTCGTGAGGTATTGCGGTAAGTCGTTGCCCGCAGAACAGCCCGTCATGGAACAACCCTCAGAGCCCGTTAACCACGCAGAGCCAGTAACAGCTCCCACTCCTGAGCCTGCAACTGCCCCCGCCAGCGATCCTATATACGCTCCCGTAGTAGGTTCCACGCACCTTAGCGAACTGCCGCAGCCTATCTTCAAGGTGCAGATTATGGCAAGCGACACACCGCTGCGCACCAACGATGCACGTTTCAAGGGGGTAAAGGACATCGACAGCTACTCCGAGAACGGATGGACAAAATATACCGTCGGGGCGTCCGTCGATTACAACGAGATAGAACGACTGAGGAGGAAAATGACAGCATACTTCCCGCAGGCATTCATCGTAGCTTTTAAGAACGGACAGAAGATGGACATTAAGGCAGCAATAAGAGAGTTTAAGAAAAACAAATAACGATATGAATAAGAACAAGGAAATAAAAATAGCATTGATGGCAGTCGTAGGACTGTTCATACTGTACATCGGAATGAACTTCCTTAAAGGAGCTTCGCTCTTCTCGAGCGACGACCTTTACTTCGCTAAGTTCAGCGACGTCACCGGACTGTCGGAGTCAAGTCCTATCTATGCCGACGGCTTCAAGGTGGGAACGGTGAAGAGCATAGAGTACGACTATAACAACGAGGGAAATATCAAGGTGGGCTTCTCTCTCGACGACAGACTGCGTCTGGCAAAGGGCTCCTCAGCGGAAATAGTCAGCGACATGTTAGGAAACGTGAGGATTAACCTGCTGCTGGCTAACAATCCCCGTGAACGCGTGAAACCAGGAGAGGTTATCGTCGGTGTTGTAAACAACGGCGCTATGGCTAAGGCTGCAGAGATGATTCCCGAGATAGAGAAGATGCTGCCGAAGCTCGACTCCATAATGTCAACTCTTAACTCCCTGCTTGCTGACCCCGCACTGAGGAACTCCCTGCATAACATGGAATCGGTTACCGGTAACCTCGCCACAACAACAGACCAGGCAAACAAACTCCTCGCAGAGCTGAACAGCAGGATGCCAGGAATGATGACAAAAGCGGACAACGTACTTGCTAACGCTGAGGAGGCGTCGGGAAAACTGGCTAAACTCGACGTTGCAGGCACTATGGCTAAGGTCGATGCTACGCTGGCTAACGTAGAACAGCTGACAAGAGAGCTCAATAACCCCAATGGTACTGTGGGTAAGCTACTTAAAGACCCGGCACTCTACGACCATATAACGCAGACAGTAAAGGATGCAGACTCTCTCGTCATTGACCTCAAGCAACATCCGAAACGATATGTGCATTTCTCTCTGTTCTGATAACAGGGGGAAATTAAGCCGGAAAAGCACAATTTAAATTTCGTCTAAATAGATATCGCTTCACATTTTAATTAAAAGCGAAAAATGTGAAGTGCGGTCTATCAGACAATTATAATAATTTATGCACACTCTTCGCGGGGTGTGCTATTTCTGTGTGTCGATAATTTAATACGTTGATAACTAACGTTTTGTAAAAATGCAAATGATTTAAATCAAGAGCGATAGTATATATGTGCTAAAGTCCTAAAATATAGGCATTTTAATATTATTAATATTTACTTGTAAAGAAAAAAGATTTGCAGGATTGTAGAAAAATTCCGAAATTTGCAAACGCTTAATGATGATAACATAAGCTGACCTTAAAGGTACACCTTATTATATATTATAAGAGAAAAGAAAAATGAATATTAACCCACGAGCTCTGTGGGACAGATGCCTTGAGCTAATCAAAGAGAATGTCTCCGAGCAGCAATACAACACCTGGTTCAAGCAGATTGCTTTCCAGTCTTACAGCCCAGCTACAAGAACGCTGATGCTTCAGGTGCCAAGTATGTTCGTTTACGAATACTTGGAGGCTAACTACGTGGAGTTATTCAAACACGTTCTCGTCAGAACCTTCGGCTATCACGTAAAACTTGCTTATAGCGTAGTAACCGACCAGACTAACGGCATTACCCAGAGTCTCGAGGCAGAAGAGGTGGCCAATGTAGAGATGCCACAGGAGAAGACCCGCGGCAACGAGAGTCCGTCAATCCTTGACGCAGCAAAACCTCAGGAGATAGACTCGCAGCTCAATGCCCACCAAACATTCGACAACTTCATCGAGGGCGATAGCAACAAGCTGCCACGCTCCGTGGGAATGACGATAGCAGAACATCCTAAGAAGACACAGTTCAACCCGATGTTCATCTACGGACCCTCCGGCTGCGGAAAGACACACCTCATCAACGCCATCGGTGTGCGCACCAAGGAACTGTTCCCGCAGATGCGAGTGCTCTACGTCAGCGCCCGACTCTTCCAGGTACAATATACCAACGCACAGCTGCGCAATAAGATTAACGACTTCATAAACTTCTACCAGACCGTTGATATGCTCATCGTAGATGATGTGCAGGAGTGGATGACAGCGGTGAAGACACAAGATACGTTCTTCCATATCTTCAACCACCTGTTCCGCAACGGCAAACGTATCATCCTTGCCAGCGACCGTCCTCCGGTAGATCTGAAGGGAATGAACGAGCGCCTGCTGACACGTTTCTCCTGCGGACTCATCGCCGAACTCGAGAAGCCCAACGAACAGCTCTGCGTGGATATCCTGAATAGCAAGATACGTCGCGACGGACTCAATATCCCCGAGGATGTGGTGATGTTCATAGCACAGACCGCCAACGGCAGTGTGCGCGACCTCGAAGGTGTCATCAACTCACTGCTGGCATACTCTATAGTATATAACGGCAAGATAGACATCAAGTTAGCAGAGCGCGTAGTGAAGAGGGCAGTGAAGATTGACGACCACCCACTGACTATCGACGACATCGTGGAGACGGTATGCAACCACTTCAATGTCTCTCCAAGTGCTGTCAACGGCAAGAGCCGTCGTCGCGAACTGGTGGTAGCACGACAGGTGTCTATGTTCCTTGCACAGAAATATACCAAGATGCCCGCATCACGCATCGGAAAACTTGTGGGCAACAGAGACCACTCTACGGTAATCCATTCGTGCAAGCACATAGAACAGCTCATGCAGGTAGATAAAACGTTCCGCGAAGAGCTGCAAAGCATAGAAAATTCGTTTAGAATAAAGAAATAAAACCAAATAATTGTAAACAAATAGCAGTTATTTGGTTTTTTATTTTTACCTTTGCCGCCTAATTCGATTAAATTTTTAAGTTACAAAGAATGAAAAAACTACTTGGTATGCTGGTATGCCTCATGGTGTGCCACATTATGACAGCAGCCCCCGTTGATAAGGCAACAGCCTTACAGTCAGCAACTTCGTTTATGCAACAGAAGGGCTGGAACGTCAGCAAGCAGCCACGTCTTGCCCCCCGTAAGGCTAAGGCGCAGGCAGCAGAGAAAAACTATGTCTATCTGTTTAATTCCGACAACGGTTTTGTCATTGTCTCTGGCGACGACCAGACAGAGCCCATCCTTGGATATGTCGAGGGCGCACAGTTCAACGAGGACGAGATGCCCGAGAACATGAAGTGGTGGATTGGCGAGTACGAACGACAGATAAAATATCTTCAGGACCATAATATCCAACAGGTGCAGTACATCCTCGACGCACCCGCGGTAAGTCCGTTGACTACCACCGACTGGTCACAGGGAAGCCCCTATAACCAGCAATGCCCTAAGGTAGGGACTAAATACTGTATGACAGGCTGTCTCGCAACAGCGCTGGCACAGCTCATGAAGTACCACGAGTGGCCACAGGAAGCCACAACGGAAATCCCCGGATACAGGACAGAGACAAACAAAATAAGTATGCAGAAACTGCCCGCAACCACCTTCGACTGGGCAAATATGAAGAACTCATATCGCATTGGTGTCTCGACACAAGCACAGAAGGATGCCGTAGCAAAGCTCATGCTCTACTGCGGACAGGCAAACTATATGGACTACGACACATCGTCCTCCGGCGCTTCCGAGTTAGGCGTAGTAAACTCCCTCGTGAACTACTTCGGCTATGACGAGTCGGCACAGCTCACAGGACGTACCGACATCACCGTAGAAGAGTGGGAGAAAATGGTCTATTTCGAACTGGCAAACAACCGTCCAGTGTTCTACTGCGGACAGTCAACAGGTGGCGGTCACGCATTCCTGTGCGACGGATACGACGGCAACGGACTCTTCCACATCTCTTGGGGATGGGAGTATAACAACTATTATAACTCGTGGTGCCGTCTGTCAATACTCAACCCTGCCACCACCACCGCCATAGGTGCAAGTACCACAGAAGACGGATTCACCTACGGACAGAGCATCGTACGTGGTGTTCGTCGTCCCGGCGACGCTGGCGAGGTAGCGCCGCTGATGCTCCAGGCAAGTGTCGAGGACACATGGGTCTATGGCTCGATGGCACGTGTCTATTATGTCAGCAACCTCGCAAAGACCTATCAGTTCGATATAGCGTTGGCAATCCTCGACGACAGCAACAATCCCACGATTATCTCTATAGAGACAAATAAGAATATCACTCCCTATAATCAGAATTGGGACTATACCTATTCAGACTATAGCCTCAGCGCAAGTCAGTTCGGTGGCGACGGCACCTACAGACTGGCAATGCTCTGCAGGAAGTCCGGCACAGCAGAGTGGATTCCTATGTTCAGCTACGAAATGGAGTACTTCAAGGCTATCGTCAGCGGTAGTAAGGTAACCCTGTCGAAGGTATATAACGACGGCACATCACTCGCAGCAGAGAATATGCAGTTCACCGACGCCGTATCTACAAAGGAAGATTGCGAGTTTACCGCCGAGATAACAAATACCGGCACCGAAGAGTATAGCGGTGAGCTATATTGTTTCCAGAGCAAGACAACCTCAAAGGGACAGGCTGTCAGCGTCGCAGGAGCCTATGTGCAGCCAGGCGCTACAGAGAAAGTATATTTCTACTTCACCCCCCTCGCCACCGAGGACCTTAACGTATGGATATGTACCGACGATAAAGGAAATAACGTCATCGGACAAATCACCATCTCCCCAACACCAAAGGATGTCTATGACCTCTCTATAGTGTCAAGCAGCGTCGTTACAGATCCTCTGAACGTCACCGTAAAAGTAAAGAACGCTTCCAGTGAAGCATATAACCGCAACATCTCGGCAACGATATATCGTGCCGACACCGACCAGCCTCTGTTCAGAAAAGTAACAAAGACCGTAGAGATTCCCGCCGGAGGAACTACCGACGTAGTATATACCTCGCTGCCAGGCGTTGACAAGCAGTACAACTACTACCTCGTACTCTCGTACTACGAGGACAGCAAGACCACAGAACTGACAGCATTCCCCGGACGCATATATGTCATATTCAACAACGACCCAACGGGAATCCGCTCAATTGAGAATTCAGAACTGAGAATGGATAATTCTGATTACTATAACCTCGCTGGTCAGAAGGTTGACAGCAACTATAAAGGAATAGTAATAAGGAAAGGAAAGAAGGTAGTAAGATAAGAAAGTGAAATAATAACCCCGAGACGAAAGCCTCGGGGTTATTTGTTTAGATAATTCCTTTGAAGAAGTCGTTGCCTTTATCGTCAACGAGGATGAAGGCGGGGAAGTCTTCTACTTCTATCTTCCAGATGGCTTCCATACCGAGCTCCGGGTATTCTACGCACTCGATACTCTTTATGCTTGACTGTGAGAGTACGGCGGCAACGCCACCGATGGTGCCGAGATAGAAGCCGCCGTGTTTCTTGCAGGCGTCGGTGACTACCTGTGAGCGGTTTCCTTTGGCAATCATCACGAGTGATGCTCCGTGGTCCTGGAACTCGTCAACGTATGGGTCCATACGGTTGGCTGTGGTGGGTCCCATAGAACCGCAGGGGTAGCCCTCGGGGGTCTTGGCAGGACCTGCATAGAGGATGGGGTGGTCCTTGAAGTACTGTGGCATATCCTCACCAGCGTCAAGACGTGCCTTGAGCTTTGCGTGGGCGATATCGCGAGCCACGATAATTGTGCCCTTGAGGTTTACTCTGGTTGATACGGGGTACTTGGTGAGTTCTTTACGAACGGCGTCGATGCCTTGGTTGAGGTCTATCTCAACACCTTTGGCGCCCTCGCCGGGACGACGATACTCCTCAGGGATGAGCTCTGTGGGGTTGCAGTCCATCTTCTCGAGCCATACGCCGTCACGATTTATCTTTGCCTTGATGTTTCTGTCGGCAGAGCAGCTGACGCCCATACCTATAGGACAGCTGGCTCCGTGACGCGGCAGACGGATGACACGGATGTCGTGAGCAAGATACTTACCTCCGAACTGTGCACCAAGACCAATCTTATAAGCTTCCTTGAGGAGCTTCTGCTCAAGATCGACGTCGCGGAAGGCGCGTCCTGTCTCGTCGCCTGTGGTAGGCAGTGAGTCGTAGTACTTTATTGATGCGAGTTTCACGGTGAGGAGGTTCTTCTCTGCCGACGTGCCGCCGATGACGAAGGCGATGTGGTAGGGAGGACATGCTGCTGTACCGAGACTCTTCATCTTCTCAACGAGGAAGGGCAGTAGGGTGCCTTCGTTCTGGATGGTAGCCTTTGTCATAGGGTAGAAGTATGTCTTGTTGGCAGAGCCGCCACCCTTAGCGACCATAACGAAACGGTATTCTGCTCCCTCTACTGCCTCGATGTCTATCTGTGCAGGCAGGTTACAACGGGTGTTCACCTCGTCGTACATGTTAAGAGGAGCGTTCTGCGAGTAGCGCAGGTTCTCCTGGGTGAAGGTGTTATAGACGCCGAGTGAGAGTGGCTCTTCGTCCTCGAAGCCTGTCCATACCTGCTGACCTTTCTCGCCGTGAATGATGGCGGTACCGGTGTCCTGACAGAAGGGAAGGATGCCCTTGCATGCTACGTCGGCATTGCGGAGGAACTGCAGGGCGACGTATTTGTCGTTCTCTGACGCCTCGGGGTCGTGGAGTATCTGTGCCACCTGCTCGTTGTGTTCGCGACGGAGCATGAACTCTACGTCGTGGAAGGCTTCTTGAGCAAGACGTGTCAACGCCTCCTTACTGACTTTGATAATCTCTTTTCCTTCGAATTCGGAAGTGCTGACGCCTTCTTTTGTCAGCAACCGATATTCTGTTGTGTCTTTGCCCAGTTGAAACATGGGCGCGTACTTAAATTCTGGGTTCATATTGTCTTTTTTTTATTTTAGGTTCTCCTAGGTTTTCCTAGGATTTCCTAGGTTTTCCTAGGAATACCTAGGACTTCCTATTCTTAATATCCAAATATTTCTTCTGTTGTAAGTCTCTTTATCGGAGCGATCTTCTCCAGCGCCTTGATGTCCAGTTCCTTCTCGTCGCCGAGGATGACATAGCGGTAAGGCTTGTTGGCGATGTTCTGCTGCTCAAAGCGTACGACGTCCTGAAGGGTGATGTTAGGGAGGGCGTTGTAGATGCGTTCGTTGATGTCGTAGTCGATACCACGGTTGCGGGCTGCGAGCCATGCGTTGATGATGCCGAACTTCGTCTTGCGCTCGCTGGCGAGACGCTTTGTCAGCGCGTCCTTAGCGATAGCGAAGGCAGCGTCGCTCTGCGGTATGGTGTCGAGGATGTTGTTGAACTGACGTACGCAGTCCATCATCTTGTCATTCTGGGTGATGATATGAGTGAAGAAGTGCTCAGGCATATCCTTGTATTCCGGCTGACGATATAGTGCGAAGGCGTTGTATGCCAGTCCGCGTGCCTCGCGAAGTTCCTGGAAGACGATAGAGTTCATGCCGCCGCCATAGTACTCGTTGAAGAGAGCCTTTACTGCAGCCTCCTCGGGGTTCCACTGACGGTTCTCGTTGTGGAGCATACGCATATAGATGTTCTTAGCGTCGTAGGGAGCGATAACCACCTCGTTGACAGGTGTCGTCTCCATAGTATAATGACGTGCTGCGGGTGCTGCAACGAGTTGCTTAGGCATACGGTGTATCTTGGTGATAACGTCAGAAACCTCCTTGACACTCATAGGACCATAGTAGTGAACCTCGTGCTCGTACTGTGAGAGGTTCTTCAACAGGTCGAGGAGCTCCTGTGGGTTGGTCTGCTGCAGCTGCTTTGTAGAGAGAGCGTGACGTGAGGGGTTGTAAGGACCAAATGAAGCATAACTAACAAGGTATGAGAAGTTGCTCTGCTGGTTAAGTTTGCTGTCCTGACGTTCCTTCTCAATGAGTGCCACATACTGGTTGTAGGCATCGTTGTCAACCTTAGCATTCTGCAGGAGGTCCTCGAGGAGTGCCAACGCCTTAGGCATACTCTCGCTGAGACCGTTAAGATAAACGTACAGCTCTCTGTCGGTTACGCTGATGCCGTAGCTGCAGGCGAGTTTGTAGAACTGCTGTTTCAGCTGTTCTGCGCTGAGTTTGTCGGTTCCGAGGTAGTCTATGTAGCCCGCTGCATAGTAATATCTTATGTCGTTCTCTTGACCGAGGTCATATTTGAGGTTCAGTGAGAAGCGTCCGTTCTCTGTGTTCTTGACATAGAGCATAGGGAGTTTCTTCTTTGTCTGTGCGAAGGTGAGGTCGCGTTTGAAGTCCACGAACTTAGGCTCTATAGGCTTCACCTCAGCATTCTGAATCTCCTTGACGAAGGAGCTTACGAGGTCGCGGTTTGTCGGTATCGGGGTGATAGCAGGTTTGTCGATTTTCTTCTGTGTGCTGTCGTTACCCTGACGCTTATAGACGGTTACGTAGTTGTCGAGGAAATGGCGGTTAGCGAAATCAACCACATCTTTCTTCGTCAGTTTGCAGAAGCGGTCAAGACGTCCTGCGTGCTGCTCCCACGGTTCGCCGTTAATGAACGACTCCACGTATTCGTTGGCGCGCCAGCGGTTGCTCTCGAGAGCGTTGTATTCTTTCAGTTTGGCGTTGTTTATGATAGACTCTATGAGGTCATCGGGGAAGTCGCCACGCTTCAGCTTGTCTATCTCTGTAAGCAGGAGAGCCTTCACGTCGTCGAGAGTCTGTCCTTCCCTCGGTGTTCCTGCGAGGATGTACATAGAGTAGTCCATGAGGTTCTCTGAGGCGCCCCACGCCTCGAGCATCTTCATCTGTTGGTTGATGTCGAGGTCAATGAGTCCTGCCTTGCTGTTATACAAGATTGACGCCACCATATCCAGAGTGTCCGTCTGCAGCGATGCTGCCTTGTCGAAGCGCCATCCGAGCCACAGTGTCTCTGCCTCGAGACCTACGACGGTAGTATCGACAGGTTCCGTGATTGGCTTCAGTGCGGGGAAGGTAGGCTGTGTGACGTCCTTACCAGGTTTCCAGGAGCCGAAGTATTTGTCGATGATGGCGATAACCTCGTCGGGGTTGAAGTCGCCCGCCATACAGATAGCCACGTTATTAGGAACGTACCACTTGTTGAAGTAGTTCTTGATATTCGTTATTGAAGGGTTCTTCAGGTGTTCCTGAGTACCTATAGTAGTCTGTGTACCATAGGGGTGGGTGGGGTAGAGCTTCGCCATAAGAGCGTTGAAGAGTTTGTCCATATCGCTTGTGAGGTGGATGTTATACTCCTCATAGACAGCCTCCAGCTCGGTGTGGAAGCCGCGAATGGTCATATTTTGGAAGCGCTCGCCCTGAATTTTTGCCCAGTTGTCTATCTCGTTAGAGGGGATGTCCTCGGTATAACAGGTGACGTCGTTCGAGGTGTAGGCGTTAGTACCTTGAGCACCGATGATAGACATCAGTTTGTCGTACTCGTTAGGGATGAAGAACTTGGCAGCCAGCTGACTGATGCTGTCAATCTCGTGGTACTTCTGACGACGAGCCTCTGCGTCGGTCAGTGTGCGATACTCCTCATAGAGAGTCTGGATTTTGTCCAAGTAAGGCTTCTCGGCAGCGGGGTCAGTGACACCGAAGCGACTCGTGCCCTTGAACATCAGGTGTTCCAGGTAGTGAGCCAGACCCGTAGTCTCTGCGGGATCGTTCTTCGAACCCGTACGTACTGCGATGTAAGTCTGGATACGTGGTTTCTCGTCGTTAACGGAGAGATATACCTTCAGTCCGTTGTCGAGGGTGTAGATGCGTGTCTTCAGCAGGTCGTTATCAAACGTCTGATACTTGTAGTCCTTTGCTGATACGCTTGTGGCAGCGATAGCCGCCAATGACAGAATAATGGTTTTCAGTTTCATAGTCGTAAAATTTATTCTTCGTAATCTATTTCGTGGTCAAGTTTCGAGATGAAGTCGTCGAAGACATCCTGTTCTACGTCGCCCATATCGAACTCCTTCTGTGCGTCCTTGCGTATTTCGGCAATCCACGCACGACGTGCCATAACGTAGTCCTCGCGGATGCGTTCCATAGCCTCGCTGTCGAGTTCCTCAATATTATAGTAGTCCATGATGAGCTTGTAGGTCCATCGCCACTGATATTCGCGGTAGTGGTCGTTGATGTCGTTGAAGCGGTTCAGTATGTCCTTTATGCTTTCAATAGCTCCGCCCTTGATGTCATCGAGGAGTCTCAGTTCCTCGCTCTCTGGCAGGAGTAGTCCTGAGAGGTCGTTCCATTTTCCTTCGCCGACAGTTCCTGTGGGTTCTCCGAGGAAACCCTCCTTGACGGCGCGTTTGAGGACGGCACCCATATATATGCGGAGTGCGATGTCGTAGTACTTGATACCCTTCTTCAGCGACGAGGCGTTGATGATGTACTCCTGGAAGTTGTATGACGACACGTTTCTGCCGCCAGCCCGCTGCAGCTCCTCAAGGATTTTCTTTCCCTCGACAATCTCGCCTACGGTGAACGGTGACAGCCAGTCGAAGTTGATGATACTCTTACGACTTGACGCTGCACGCTTGTCGCGCTTAGGCCATTTCTTGATGTCGCGATAGAGTCCTACTGTGGTGATGTTACGTCCCGGAACGATGTACATAGTCTCTCCGTAAGCCATAAGGTATGCGAACGGCAGACAACGCATGTCGGGGTGGTTCATCAGTTTGCCGAAGCAGACGGAGAACGCTCCGATGTTGGCAGGCATAAGCACGTAGGCTCCGCTGGCGGTCTTAGAGCCGCGCTCCAGAGTGCCGTAGTGCATAGGCCCCATCTTATAGGCGTGGTTCGAGAAGTTGGTGTTTGAGCCGGCATTGTAGAACGAGAACTGTCCGCCGATGAGCAGACTTGACTTATGGTGAGATGCTGAGAACGGTCCGCAGAAGGCGGCACACGCCTCGCCGTTTGCCATATAAGAGTTGGCGAAGAAGACACTCGCCTCAGCGGTGAAGCCGTTGGTTATCTGACACGCCTCGCCGACGAAGCAGTCCTGCATCTTCACGGAGTTCGTTATAGAGCAGCCGCCGGAGATGATAGAGTTCTCGCAGATAACGCCTGTACCTATATATACAGAGTCGTCGCGCGAAGACATTATGGTGCAGTCGCTGAGACGTGCTGCTCCGTCAATCTCGCAGTCGTCCTCGATGACGGTATTAGTAATCTCCTTAGAGTTGACAATCTTAACCCTGCTGCCTATGGTGCCTCGTTCGGGCTGTGAGAAACGTATCTCTTCGTGGATAAGACGCGAGAGACAGTCTTTCAGCTGCTTGTCCTTGAAATACTTCACCATGAAGGCAGCCAGCTGCGAGTTGAGGTCGCGGAAGAGGATTACGTTGCCGTCGCCCATCTCGTTGAGGACACTCACCAGATGACCCTCTCCGTAGGTGGCTCCTTCGGTAGTCTCTATCGTCGAGACGTTAGAGATGTAGCACTCGTCGCCTATGGTGTAGTTGTTGATGAAGTTGCCCACCTTCTCGATGAGGCAGTTGTCGCCAACGGAGACGTTACGCAGCGTGGCGTCGTTGATGCCCGCATGTTTGGTGAAGCCCGTTGACACCTCCACCTGTGAGTCGAAGACTCCTAATTGTATATTTCCATAGAACATTACACGATGGAAGAAGTTCGGTATGAAACCGTCTTTTACGTGTACGTTCTCCCAGTTCTCTGCCCAGCAGTTGTTGTTTTCCAGAACGTTTATCTCTTGTTCTGTAAGTTGTCTGTATTCGTTCATAGTTCTTCTGTGTTATATAAAAAATCGTTATACGGATATTTCTGTACGTGGAGTTCACGAACCTTCTTGTAGAAAGTGTCGCGCAGCTCGTCGATGTTTATCTTCTCCCTTGCCGAGATGAACAGCGGCTCTATGCCGTCTTCGTTTCTCACCTTAGCCATCCAGGTGTGTTCCAACTCCTCGAGACTGATGTTCTCCTTCGTAGGAGGGGTGAGGTCGTCGGGTTCTTTCTCCACCCACTGGTAGGCGTCAATCTTGTTGAACACCATCATCATGGGTTTCTCGGCACATCCCAACTCCTCGAGGGTCTTGTTGACTACCTGTATCTGGTCTTCGAAGTCGGGGTGCGAGATATCTACGACGTGCACCAGCAGGTCAGCCTCGCGAACCTCGTCGAGTGTAGATTTAAACGAATCTACGAGGTCTGTGGGCAACTTACGGATAAATCCTACCGTGTCGGCAAGCAGGAAGGGCAGGTTGTCGATGACCACCTTGCGTACTGTGGTGTCGAGAGTGGCGAAGAGCTTATTCTCTGCGAACACCTCGCTCTTCGAGAGCAGGTTCATAAGAGTAGATTTCCCCACGTTGGTATAGCCCACCAGCGCCACACGGATAAGTCGTCCGCGGTTCTTGCGCTGTGTTGTCTTCTGCTTGTCAATCTCTATGAGTCGCTGTTTCAGCAGTGTTATGCGCTGCAGGATGATACGGCGGTCCATCTCCAGCTGTGTCTCACCAGGACCGCGAAGACCCACCGAGCCCTTGCCGCCTCCGGAACCCGAGCCGCCACCTTGTCGTTCAAGGTGCGTCCACAGACGTTGCAGACGAGGCAGCATATAGCGGTACTGCGCCAGCTCCACCTGTGTCTTCGCATTTGCTGTCTGTGCACGCATAGCGAAGATGTCGAGGATGAGGCTTGTGCGGTCGAGTATTTTCACTTTCAGTTCCGCCTCGATGTTGCGTATCTGCTTTGCCGACAACTCGTCGTCGAAGATTACCATTCCTACGGGGTCCTCTTCGTCTTCCTTACGTATGATATATTGTCTTATCTCCTCGAGTTTTCCCTTTCCCACGTAGGTCACCTGACTCGGTCCCGCCATACGTTGGGTAAAGCGTTTTACAGTCACAGCGCCCGCTGTGTCTGCGAGGAATTCCAGTTCGTCGAGATATTCATTCGTCTTTGTTTCGTCCTGCTCTTTGGTGATAAGTCCCACCAATATCGCGGTCTCCGCTTTGACTTCTGATATTACAAATTCTTTCATGCATTAAAATTATAGGGCACAAAGATACATTATTTATCACACGTATGCGTGCGCGAAGGTTTCCATTAACTGAATTTTAACGTTTTACCCTAAAAATATGCCAAAAAGTTTGGTGGTTTGTTAAAAGAATGTTAACTTTGCACCATCTGGAAACAGAAACACGAACTAACTAACATTAGTATATAAGTACAATCCTAAATCAACAACGCTTATGAAAAAATTATTTCTCATTGCTCTGACTGCGATTTTCGCAACAGGTACTGCAAGCGCTCAGGACCCAGACGACAAGATGTTGTTTAACCATCTTTCTGTCGGTGTCACCACAGGTACCCCAGGTCTTATCGGTTTCGACGTTGCTACGACATGTACTCCGTATCTCCAGATCCGTGCCGGTATGGCTATCATGCCTAACATCAAGTACAACACCAAAATCAAGCTTGCTGCTGGTGATGTAAACAGGTTTAACAATCTGCGCAACCAGATTAACCAGGTTTTGGAAACTCCGCAGGTTAACCGTCCTGACCTCGTTGTTACCGAGGAGGTTAAGCGTGAATACGATGTTCAGGGAAAGCTCGGTTTCACTAATGGTAAGATTCTCTTTGACGTCTTCCCATTCAAGAGCACAGGCTTCCCATTCTTCATTACTGTTGGTGCTTACTTCGGTGGCAAGCAGATTATCAACGTGTATAACAGAGACGACGGTTCTCTGCGTATCGTAAACCAGGCTAATGCCGCTATCGACGTTTACAACCAGAACCTTACTGTTATCCCAGGCGCTACTCCTGTTAACAACATCTACGCTACTCAGGGAGACTATAAAGAGCTCGGTCCTGACAAGAATGGTAACGTAGAGTTCCAGGTAAAGGTTAACGGTTTCAAGCCTTATCTCGGTATCGGTTTCGGACGTCCTGTACCTATGAACAAGCGCGTAGGCGTTCAGGTAGAGCTCGGATGTATGTTCTGGAGCACTCCTAAGGTTGAGTTCGTTGGTAGCGAGGGAAAGGTTGACAAGACTATGGAGATTGAAAGAAGTAAGGCAGGTGATAAGGACGTCGGTAAGGCTATCGACATCATCTCCAAGTTCTCTGTATGGCCTTGTTTGAACTTCCGTATCTGCGGAAAGATTCTCTAATCGAAGATATATTCCTCCTCGATATCGCCCGCTGGAACCTCCTTTGGTTTCGGCGGGTTTTTCAGTTGTCCCTTCTCGTCGAACATACCGTAGGTAGTACGTAGCACGATGAACTCCGTACGACGGTTCAGCTGGTTGCATATCTCCTGCTGTTCCTCGTTGAGTTTCTTGATAAACTCCTCGCTGAGGACGTCGTTCTCCTTGAGCCAAGGGTATTTCTCGGTGAGTTTCTTACGTATCGTCTTAGGCTTCTCCTTTCCGTAGCCTACAGGTGTCAGTCGGTCGGCAGGTATGCCGTGAGCTATGAGGTAGTCAACAACAGCCTGTGCACGATGCTGTGACAGCGTCTTGTTGTACGACGCGGAACCACGATAGTCGCAGTGTGCCGAGAGTTCTATCGTCACGTTGGGGTTCTCCTGAAGCATCTTTACCAGCTCGTCGAGAGCCGCTGTCGATTCAGGACGTAGTGTAGCCTTGTCGAAGTCGTAGAAGATGTTGTCTATGAGTACAGGCACGCGGATGCTCGCCAACGGGAACTGCAGGGTGTATTCTTCGGAGTCGGTAGCGGGTTCCACACAGAGCTCCTCCTTGTGGTTGAGGAATCCTTTGCACGAGGCGAGCATGACATAGTGCACATTAGGCTTTATGACCTGTTCGAAGGAGCCGTCACCCTTCACGCTGAGTTTCATATTCGTGCCGTCGTCGCCGACAAGATAAACCTGTGCTGCGGGCAGCTCGTAGCCGTCCATCTCATATACCCAGCCCTTGATGCTCTGTATTATCTCGGAATTCTCGAAGCTGTAGATGTGGTCGAAGCCGCGTCCGTTGTCGCGGTTCGACGAGAAGAATCCTCTGTTCTTAACACCCTCGAAGGTCAGTCCGAAGTCGTCACCATGCGAGTTCAGCGGGTATCCCGGGTGTTCCAGCTGGTATCTTCCGTTGCTGCCGACGGTAGCTATGAAGACGTCCAAGCCTCCCATTCCTGGATGTCCGTCCGACGAGAAGTACAGGTCGCCATTAGGACGGAACGTTGGGAACATCTCGTCGCCAGGAGTGTTTACCGGTGCTCCTACATTCTCTACTCCTCCCAGTCCGGCACTTGTAAGACGGATGCGCCAGATGTCCAGACCGCCCTTGCCGCCAGGCATATCAGATACGAAGTAGAGCCATTGTCCGTCGGGCGAGATAGCCGGATGGGCATAGCTCGAAAGGGTATCCTTCGTTATCTCCATCTTCGTCGCCTTTCCCCATGCGGCATCAGAGCGTTGTGCTACCGCTATTGTGGCGTAGCGGGGGTATGAAGGATCCGTAACACACTGTGTCAGGTACATCTCTCTCTGGTCGGTAGAGAAGCAGCACGCTCCCTCGTCGAACTCCGTATTCAGTCCCGTCTCTATGGCCTCTGGCTTTCCCCATTTTCCTTTGTCGTCCTTCTCCGAGTAGAATATGTCGCCCGCCTTCGTTCCTGTTATTCCGCTGAGTTCGTCACCCACAGCCTCGTTGCGTGTCGAGGTGAAATACAGCTGGTCGAAGGCGTCACCATAGAGCATTGGTGAGAAGTCGGAGCGACGGGAGTTGAAGATGTCCATCTTCTTGACAGTATAGCGCGAGCCCTGTTCCTTTATCGTCGGTGCTGTACGTGCCGCCGTGATGCCGTTGCGGGCAAGTGTTATAATGTCCGACGGGTCTTTAGAGAGGTTAATGTTTTGGGCGCTGTTGAGGCTGTCCAAGACACCCTGATATTCGCGTTCCGCCTCACGATAGTTGCCGTTCTTCAGCAGCAGTCGTGCGAAGGCGAGGTGTGTCTCCAAGGAGTCCTGCTTGTATCTTATGACATTACGGTATGCTGCGATAGCCTTCTGCGTCTGTCCCATACGGTCGTAGCAGTAAGCCATCTTCGCCGCCCTCTGTCCGCGCTTTTCACGTTCTGTGGCTTTGGTGCGGCTATAAGCCTGTTTGAAGTGGTTTGACGCCTCATAATACTCTCCTATGGCGAGAAATTTCTCACCTTTTTTCATGCTGTGTTCTGCACCACATCCTGTGAGTAGAAAAACTACGACTACAATTATTATGCAGTTTTTTATCTTTTGCATAATTTAGAAACGTTTTTTCGGTCTTTTTATTTTATACGAAAAAAAAATAGCGTAACTTTTGCCTGAACTTTTTGGCAGTTTATAAAATAAAATCACTACAGTCCTGTTAAATTTCACCAAAGCGAAAGTTGGCTGTCATTTTCCGGATTTTGATTAATAATTGGTTTGTCAAAAAGTTCATTCAGCGGAGTCTTCTCAAATAGAACTTGGCCGATGACATTAGAGAATATGTAAAGATTTTGTTAGACATGATACATCTTCAAAGCAATAATAAGTAGCAGGTAGTCACAGACGGCAATCCATATCTGTGTGAAGACTGCATTTAATTAACGTTCGGAAGAATTTAACCGGACACAAGTGGTGTGAAATACTAAATTATTGAGAATATTTTTTTTGAATTTATCATTTTGCCTACATGCCTACATAATATTTGCGTATATGTCAGTATATCAGGAGATAATGAAAATTTTAGCATACATAAAGCCTACATAATACCTACATTATACATACATGAATTTGGTGTATTTTGGCATAAATACCTGTTTGTTGGAGTCTATAAGTAGCGACGTATCGTGATGTTTGGTGCGTCTTTTGCAGCTCTAACACTATGAGTTGTGATAAAATTCTCGAGAGAATTTTGTGCTAAGTAGCCTACTTAGGGTTGCTATGAAGGTGGGTTACGGGTAAATTCTCGAGAGAATTTTGTTGTAACTTGTGAGAAATATGTAGGCTTTATGTAGGCTTTATGTAGGTTTTATGTAGGTTTGAAATGCTGAAAAAACCTTTATATAAAGGCATTTTCGTTGATTTTATGTAGGCATGTAGGCTATTTTGAATTTTCTTTATACAATTTCTATTATTTTCATGATTTTTTTGTATAATACATTTCCTGAGCTCGTAGTCAGGGATGAGAGACATCTGTTGCGAGAAGACAGTATTTCCGGCATTCATATCCTGTGCTATCTTATATATGAGACAGTACAAAGATACAAAATCAAATCGGAAAATTTTAAAATTGCTGTATCTCATTGAAATTTAAACATTTAATTAACGTTCGGAAGAATTTAACCGGACACTAGTGAAATAAAATATATCTTTGCAATGATAAAAGAAAGTGTCTTTATGATGCAAGAAAAAGAGATTCCTCGTTGGGAGCGAAACGGCTCACAACTATAATGGAGAAATTGCCGATTCTGCGGGGTAATATTGTCTTTGGGTGAGAAATGCCCACCCGCTATTTGGCGTGTTCTGATATGCCTTTGACCAATAGCTCTGTACTATCCTTGGTGCTTTCATTTTCAATAAATCCTTTTTTAGTTGATTAAAAACGCTTTTTCTCCATATTTCCAGCACCTGTGCCACGATAACGATCACGCGTTACATTAAAATTATACTGTACAGTAA
>ONAJ01000006.1 GCA_900315775.1 uncultured Prevotella sp. | reverse complement strand
CATCCGCTATCGTCTGTACAAGAACAACAACTCGAGCTCTAAGTCGGCAGGACTTATCTTCGCTCGCTCAGCGCCTATCGGCACCATCTCGCTCTCTGGTCTGGCAGAGCACATCGAGAGCGACTCTAAGATAGAGAAGGGTACGGTGGTGGCTGTGCTGGAGGCACTCATCAAGCAGGTCAGGGAGTTGATGCTCGCGGGCTACAACCTCAAGCTGGACGACTTCGGCATCTTCTCAACAGGTATGAGCTCCAGCGGTGCCGAGACGGCAGCTAAGTTCTCCGTAGTGAAGAACATCAAGGGCATCAAGATCCTCTTCCGACCCAGCGGGATACTCCGTGAGGTGGTATCGATGGCGAAACTGACGGAGATGAAAAGCTATACTGAACCTGAAGCTTAAAAAGCCTACCCCAAACCCCTCCCAAAAAGGAGGGGCTTACTAAAGCGCTTAGTACATTTCTCTAACCCCTAACCACTAACCCCTAACCACTAATTTTTAATTACGCTATGAAAAAAGATACATGGAAGACAATTATACAGGTGGTGATATCTGTATTGACGGCAGCACTGACTGCACTGGGAACGACATCGTGTATGGGTCACGGACCGATATACATCTAAAGAAAAAGCCCCGACCGAGTGGTCGGGGCTTTGACTTCGTCTAACCCCCTCACGCTCGACATAGCTCAAGCAAGCTTAGCTCTGTCCTCGCTTAATCGGGGCTTTACAAGTTTTTATGTTATGGCTGTTTAGAAGCCTTTTGTCATTTCGCGTACTTCGGCATTGATTTTTGCAGCGAAGTCTTCTACCTTCATTGTAGCCTGTTCGCCACCACCCTGCTGGCGCATTGATACAAGTCCTTCGGCAGCTTCTTTCTCGCCTACGATGAGCATGTATGGTATGCGCTTGAGCTCGTTGTCGCGAATCTTACGACCGAGTTTCTCGTTGCGGAGGTCGAGTGTTGAGCGTACTCCCTCGAGGTCGAGTTTCTTGGCTACTTCCTGTGCGTAGTCGTTGAACTTCTCGGAGAGTGGCAGTATTGCTACCTGTTCTGGTGTGAGCCACAGTGGGAAGTGTCCGCTGGTGTGCTCGATGAGTACGGCGGTGAAGCGCTCCAAAGAGCCGAAGGGGGCACGGTGAATCATCACCGGTGTCTTCTTCTGGTTGTCTTCATCGGTATATTCGAGTTGGAAGCGCTTGGGCAGGTTGTAGTCCACCTGGATGGTGCCGAGCTGCCAGCGACGACCTATGGCGTCCTTTATCATGAAGTCGAGCTTTGGACCGTAGAATGCTGCCTCGCCGTATTCTACCTTTGCGTGAAGACCTTTCTCCTGGCATGCTTCTACGATAGCTTTCTCTGCGAGTGCCCAGTCTTCGTCGCTACCTACGTACTTCTCGTTGTCGTTAGGGTCGCGGAGTGATATCTGTGCTTCGAAGTCGAAACCGAAGGCGGTGAGCACTACCTGAATGATGTCCATAACGTTGAGGAACTCCTGCTTTACCTGGTCGGGACGGCAGAAGAGGTGTGCGTCGTCCTGTGTGAAGGAACGTACACGGGTGAGTCCGTGGAGCTCGCCGCTCTGCTCGTAGCGATAGACGGTACCGAACTCTGCGATGCGCAGAGGCAGGTCGCGGTATGAACGTGGACGTGAAGCGAAGATCTCACAGTGGTGGGGACAGTTCATTGGCTTGAGCATATACTCTTCGCCCTCCTCAGGTGTGTGGATGGGCTGGAAGGAGTCTTTGCCGTAGTGAGCATAGTGTCCACTGGTGACATAGAGGTTCTTGGAACCGATGTGCGGAGTGATTACCTCCTGGTAGCCGAAACGTTTCTGTACCTTACGCAGGTGGTCCTGGAGGCGCAGACGCAGGTCGGTGCCCTTCGGTAGCCAGATAGGGAGTCCCTTACCTACTCGCTCGGAGAACATGAAGAGTTCCATTTCCTTACCAATCTTACGGTGGTCGCGCTTCTTAGCTTCTTCGAGCATTACGAGATACTCGTCGAGCATCTTTTTCTTTGGGAAGGAGATACCGTAGATACGTGTCATCTGCTCGCGCTTAGCGTCACCGCGCCAGAATGCTCCTGCCACGCTTGTAATCTTGATAGCCTTGATGTCGCCTGTTGACATAAGGTGCGGACCGCGACAGAGGTCTGTGAAGGCGCCCTGTGTGTATGTTGTGATGGTGCCGTCCTCGAGGTCTTCGTCGATGTGCTCGCACTTGTAGTTCTGACCGTCAGCCTTGAACTCCTTGAGGGCATCGGCTTTAGACACTTCGCGACGAACGACAGCCTCGTTTTTCTTTACCAGCTCTGCCATCTTTGCCTCGATAGCGGGGAAGTCGCTCTCCTTGATGGTTACGCCCTCTGGTGGCATAACGTCGTAGAAGAAGCCGTTCTCTACGGCAGGACCGAAGCCGAACTGTATTCCCGGGTAGAGTTCCTGAAGAGCTTCAGCCAGGAGGTGTGCGCTGGTGTGCCAGAAGGTGTGCTTACCCTCTTCGTCCTCGAACTTGTAAAGTGCTATTGTTGCGTCCTCGTTGATAGGACGGTTCAACTCTGTTGTCTCACCGTTGACGCCACAAGATACGACGTTGCGTGCCAACGCTGGCGAGATGCTTTCGGCTATCTGTAAGCCTGTAACTCCCTTTTCGTATTCACGAACGGAGCCGTCTGGAAATGTTATTTTAATCATCTTTTATAGTAAGTTTTTCTATTCTGCGTGCAAAGGTAATATTTTTAATTCATAATGCGTAATGCATAATGCATAATTTTTTTATTTCTTTATAATTCATAATGCGTAATGCATAATTTTTTATTTCTCGCGGTATTTCTTTATTATGCTGTAGGCGTCGTAGAGTCCCAATTCGCCTGCTTTGCTGAGGTCGGAGAGTCCTTCGGCGGTATTGCCTGCAAAGATACGTGTCAGTCCGCGGTTGTAGTAAGCCTCAGCGAAGTTAGGGTTAAGACGAATGGCGGCGGTGTAGTCGGTGGTGGCGTGAACATAGTCTTTCTGTGCGGCGTAGATGGTTGCGCGGTCGTAGAGCAGGTGTGCATTACGCGGACTGAGTTTCAGCGCCTTTGTGAGGTCGTCGATGGCGAGAGCGTTCTTTATCTGACTCTCGGCACCCTGCGACTCGTTGAAGCGGTTCATCATAGCCTGACAGACGCCACGATGCCAGTAGGCAAGCACGTTGGTGGAGTCGGTCTGTATGAATACCGTCATATCGCTTATCGACGCGTCGAGGTTCTGCACGGTGGCGTAGAGTATGGCGCGGTCGAAGATGAGTGCCCTACCCTCGCGGATGTTCGTCAGTCCCTGAATCTTGTCGGTGAGGTTATTGATGACGTAGTTTATGTTCTGGAAGTCTTTCTGGTCGAGTTGACGACTGCCCCGATTGACGTAAACGGGGCGCTGGCGTCCTTTGTTGAACGCTTCGACGTCGCTGTCGAAGAACGAGACGTTGTTAACACGCTGGTTTGAAGCCTCTATGCGCTGTGTGAACGACAGTAGCAGCATGGGCATATATTCGTCATCGACCTTGCGGTTCTGTACCTTACCGCGATAGGCAGAGGCATATTCGTGGTCCACCTGTTGCTCGTCAGCCTCGACAAGCTGGTTGTACTTATCCATATCGACGTCGCTGAGTTTGCGCACCTCTTTCTTCTTGCTTGCCGACCAGCGGTTCTGTATGCCCAGGTGTTTGTTCATCTGTGCCTTGACGATGCGCAGTTCGTCCTGGTCAGCCTTTGCTGTCATTCCGAGTCTTCTGTAGCACTGTGCGCGTCTGTAGAGTCCTGCCCAGAAGTTCGGGAAGCGGTTGATGACGGCGGTATAGTCAGCTATAGCACGTCGCGGGTCACCGGTGCGGTCGAGCAGCAGTGCACGGTTATACAGCGCCATAACGTTGTTGGGCTCGTGTTTCAGTATGAAGTTGAAGTCGTCGATGGCTCGGTTGTCATCGCCCACCTGTATGCGCAGCTGTCCTCGGTTATAGTGCGCCATGAAGTTCTCGGGGTCCAGTTCGAGGGCTTTGTCGTAGTCAGCCATAGCTCCGCGAAGGTTGTTAGTGTTATACCTTACGAGGGCTCTGTTTATGTAGAACGACGTGCGGTTAGGCTTCAGGTGGATAGCCTCGGAGAACTGGCGGTCGGCATCTTTCCACTTGTTTCTGCTGCAGCTGACGACAGCACGTACCGCCCAAGCCTCGCCGTCGTAGGGGTCTATCTTCAGCGACTTGTCAAGATACTCGGCAGCCCTGATGGTGTCTTTCTCGCGCAGCAGCACCTCTGCCTTCAGCTGGTAGGCTTTGGCATAGTCCTTCCAGCGCAGCATCATAGAGTCCAGGTCGTGGTGGGCAGCGGTATAGTCTTTCTCTTCTATACGGCAGAGCACGCGGTTGTACCACAGTCCCTGACTCAGCGGGTCGAGTTTTATGGACTGGTCGTAGTCGCCGATGGCACCACGGAAGTTCTTCTGACGGATGCGACAGAGTCCGCGGAGCTCGTAGATACCCGCCACGTAGGGGTTCAGCGTCAGAGCCTGAGCGCAGTCGCTCTCGGCGCCTGAGAAGTCGTCGAGATAGAACTTTGCCGCCCCGCGGAAGAACCACGGTTCGTAGAGATACGGCTTGGCGGAAATAACCTGATTAAAGTATTGTATTGAGAGTACGTAGTCTTCGTAGTATAGCGCAGCACGTCCTGCAGTAATAACACGGTCAATGTTATACTGTGCGCTGGCTCCCATGCATATATTTAGGAGCACTACAAAGAGAAAATATTTCGTTACTCTCAATTCTCAATTCTAAACTCTAAACTCTAAACTCTAAACTCTAAACTCAATTCCGTGGTGCCTTAGTCTTGTATCCACAACGGAAACGACCTTGCAGAAGTGCACGCAACTTACTCTTTATAAGTTGTTTGCGTAATGGCGAGATGCGGTCGATGAACATGTGTGCATCAAGATGGTCGAACTCGTGCTGCATGACACGTGCCAGGTAGCCCTCTACCCACTCGTCGTGCTCCACACGCTTCTCATCTTCATATTTTACGTGTATGCGCGTGGGGCGCTCTACTTTTTCGTGGATTGACGGCAACGACAGACAGCCTTCCTCCATAGCGTCGGTCTCTGTGTCGTCGTATTCTACGATGTGGGGATTGATGAATGCATGACGGAAGCCCTTGTATTCGGGCATATCTTCGGCAAGGACATTAAGGTCGATGACGACCACTCTGATGTTCTTTCCCACCTGTGGCGCTGCCAGTCCTATGCCTTCGCTGGCATCGAGGGTTTCGTACATATCGCTGATAAACTGGTCGAGTCCTTCGTAGTCCTTGGGAATATCAACGCTCTCCTTGCGCAGGACGGGCTGACCATATGTATATATAGGTAATACCATTTATAGTTTATAGTTAATAGTTTAAAGTTTATAGTTTGCGGCTTCGCATGTAGTCTTCGAGTATTATGGTAGCGGAGATTTCATCAACAAGTGCTTTGTTTTGTCGTGCTTTCTTGTGAAGTCCACCGTCTATCATTGCCTTGTGTGCCAATACGGAGGTGAAACGTTCATCGACATACTCTATGGGTACCTGCGGCTGGGCTTTACGCCAGCGGTTCACAAACTGCTGTACGCGTGCTAAGTTCTCGCTCGGCTGACCGTTAAGCTGACGCGGTTCACCGATAATAATACGCTCTACTTTCTCCTTCGACATATAGTCGAGCAGATAATCGTAAAGCTCTGATGTAGAGACAGTCGCCAATCCTCCTGCTATTAGCTGAAGAGGATCGGTGACTGCCAGTCCGGTACGTTTCTTACCGTAATCTATTGAAAGTATTCTTGCCACGCTTTTACTGCTGGTTGTAGAGCAGCCAAGCGTCAGCATACTTAGAACGAAGATCGTTGCGACTGCGTACTGCACTCTCCTTATCGTTGTAAGTAGAAGCAATAACGCGGTACATGCTGCGAGCGCTGCTGAAAGCAATCTGCGCATCGTAACCTGCGTTCTTAAGTGTCTGCTGCAAGCCTTCTGCATTAGCCTTAACAGAGAAAGAACCTACAACAACGCTGAAGTTCTTCAGACCGGTACCGTTAACGAGAGAAACGCTCTCCTGACGAACGCTGACGTTGTCAACATTATCAACAACACGTGTCTCAGTAGCAGGACGTGTCTCTACAGGAGCAACGACAGTCTCCTCAACTGGAGCCTGAGCCTCAACAGCCTGAGCTGTCTGGTCCTGAGCCTTTGCCTTCTCGTAAGCCTTACGATAAGCACTCTCATTTGATTTACAACTTGTGAAAGCTAAAGCCACGCACATAGCAGCGCAGACAAACATAATTTTCTTCATGACTTGATATTTTTGATTGTTATACATTATTTTTTTTGCATTCAACGTGCGAAAGTACAAAAATTACACGAAATAACGACCAAAAGTGAACATAAAGTTTGTTAAATTGAGAAATTACATAGTTTTTAACAATAGAAACGCTTGTTATTTATAAAATAATGTGTACTTTTGCTACTGATTTTTTACTAACAACTAAAAATTTATATAGTATGAGAACATTAGGTTACATTGGCGCTTTCCTCGGTGGAGCTATCGCGGGAGCAGCATTAGGTCTTTTAGTAGCACCTGAAAAGGGCACTGACACACGTGAGAAAATTACTGACGCTATCGACGATTTCTGCAAGAAGCACAACATCAACCTCTCTCGTAAGGAGATTGTTGATTTGGCAGACGACATCAAGGAGGCTGCAGAAGATATAGCTGAATAACAAACAAAAGAGAAGAGTATGTTCTCGAGCGACAAAAACGTAGAGACCATAAGTCAACTCATTGACCTTGTACGCCATTACATCGGACTTCAAGGCGAGTACTTGAAGCTCGATGTAATCGACAAGGCGGTGCGACTGCTTACAGTACTGATAATAGCGTTGGTGCTCTTCACCTTCCTTATTATCACTTTGATATATCTGTCCTTCGCCGCAGCCTACGCTCTCGCCACGTGGATGAGCACCGCTGCTGCCTTCGCTATCGTGGGCGGATGCTACCTGCTGTTTATCATCATCTTTGTTTTGATGCGCAAACGCTGGATAGAAAGACCGCTGGTAAGATTTCTTGCAGAACTGTTAATGAACCCATAGCCCATGAACAAGACTACAACATTCGACTCATTGCACGACGTAGAAATGCGTAAAGAGCAGCTGCTACGAGAAATAAGGAAAGACAGTAAGCAGATGGACAACCTGTCGCACCAACTATTTACTCCCTCGGAACCACTAAGGGGAAAACGGGGAAACTTGCGACTACAGGGACTTTTCAATATAGGAACGAACGTCTTTGACGGACTGTTCCTCGCTTGGAAACTCTACCGCAAGCTAAAAAGATAGGTAAAAAGTACAGTAAAAAGAGTGATAGAGAAACACATTGTTTTAGAGGATATTGACCCCGTAGTATTCTACGGAGTGGGAAACGCGCACCTACAAATGATTAAGGCGCTATACCCGAAACTAAGAATAGTAGCACGCGACAACGTCATAAGAGTTATCGGCGACGAAGAACAAATGGCCGTCTTTGAGGAACAAGTGGAGACAATGCGTAAACACGTCCTCAAATACAACAGAATAAGCGAAGAAGACATTCTCGACATAACGAAAGGACAACGTACAAAGGAGGATGCTGTCAAGGGCGTCGTCGTTTATAACATCTCCGGACGACCTATAAAAAGTCGTAGCGAGAACCAACAACGACTCATTGACGCCTTCGACACAAGCGACATGATATTCGCCGTAGGACCAGCGGGAACAGGAAAGACATACCTGAGCATAGCACTGGCGGTAAGAGCACTGAAAGAAAAACAGGCAAAGAAGATAATACTCTCAAGACCTGCCGTCGAGGCGGGCGAGAAACTGGGATTCCTCCCTGGTGACATGAAGGATAAGATTGACCCGTACCTGCAACCTCTTTACGACGCTCTGGAGGATATGATGCCTACAACAAGACTTCAAGACCTCATGGAGAAGCACGTAATACAGATTGCTCCGCTGGCATTCATGCGAGGCAGAACACTGTCGGACGCTGTGGTAATACTCGACGAGGCACAGAATACCACACCGGCACAAATAAGGATGTTCCTGACACGTATGGGATGGAATACTAAGATGATTATCACCGGCGACATGACACAGATAGACCTGCCCCACGAAACGAAGAGCGGACTGCGCGAAGCTCTGCACATACTGAAAAACGTTGAGGGCATATCGTTCGTGGAACTAACGAAGAAAGACATCGTCAGACATAAACTGGTGACAAGGATAGTAAATGCATATGAAGCATATGATAAAAACATAAAATAGGTATGAAAGCATTAACAAGAACTGACTTTAAGTTTGAAGGACAAAAGAGTGTTTATCATGGAAAGGTAAGAGATGTGTATAACATCAACGACGACCTGCTGGTAATGGTGGCGACAGACCGCATATCAGCATTCGACGTGGTGCTGCCGAAGGGAATACCCTTCAAAGGACAGGTGCTCAACCAGATTGCAGCGAAGTTCCTCGACACCACAACGGACATCTGTCCGAACTGGAAGCTGGCAACACCAGACCCTATGGTAACCGTAGGACTGAAGTGCGAGGGCTTTCGCGTAGAGATGATTATACGCAGCATACTCACCGGTTCAGCGTGGCGCGACTACAAGAAAGGTGTTCGCGAGATATGTGGCGTGAAACTGCCTGACGGAATGCGCGAGAACGAACGCTTCCCAGAGCCTATCATCACTCCGACGACAAAGGCCGACGAGGGACACGACATGAACATCTCGAAGGAAGAGATAATAGCACAAGGCATCGTGAGCCGCGAAGACTATGAAGTAATGGAGGACTACACACGAAAGATCTTCGCACGCGGACAGGAGATAGCCGCTAAGCAGGGACTGATTCTTGTTGATACGAAATACGAGTTCGGCAAACGCGACGGAAAGGTATATCTCATCGACGAGATACATACACCCGACTCCAGTCGCTACTTCTATGCCGACGGATACGAGGAGAAATTCGCTAAGGGAGAGCCTCAGCGACAACTGTCAAAGGAGTTCGTAAGACAGTGGCTCATAGAACATAACTTCATGAACGAACCTGGACAGGTGATGCCGGAGATTACTGACGAATACGCCAATAGCGTTAGCGACCGCTATATAGAACTCTATGAACACATCGTCGGAGAAAAGTTCAACAAGTCGGAGAACAACGACGATATAGCTGCGAGAATAGAAAAGAACGTTACCGAATACTTAAAGAACAGATAATGGATAAGTACGGACTGATAGGCTATCCATTGGGACACTCGTTCTCAATAAGCTACTTCAACGAGAAATTTCAAAATGAGGGCATCAATGCAAGGTACATAAACTTTGAAATACCGAGCATCGACGCGCTACCTGAGGTTATAGCCACTAACCCAGAACTGAAAGGACTTAACGTCACTATTCCCTACAAGGAGAAGGTAATGAACTTCCTGGACACCGTGAGTCCAGAGGCAAGAGCCATAGGTGCCGTCAACGTGATACGCGTAGAGCACAAAGGCGACAAGGTTGTCCTTAAAGGATATAACAGCGACGTCATTGGTTTCACACAGAGCATTGAACCACGACTGGAACGCATTCACAAAAAGGCGCTGATACTGGGAACAGGAGGTGCGTCGAAGGCTATCGATTTCGGACTGCGTTCTATGGGACTGGAAACGGTCTTCGTAAGTCGTTATGAACGTCCCGGGACGATACAATACGACAAGATTACCCCCGAGGTGGTGCAGGAATACAACGTCATCGTGAACTGCACACCAGTGGGAATGTATCCTAAGTTCGACGAGTGTCCTCCCCTGCCCTATGAGGCTATGGACAGTCATACCATTCTGTACGACCTGATATACAACCCCGACCAGACCCTCTTCATGAAGAAGGGTGCCGCACAGGGAGCGACGGTAGTCAACGGACTCGAGATGCTTCTGTTACAGGCATTCGCATCGTGGGAGTTCTGGCACGGTAGAGAAGAATAAAACCGTAGGACAATGACTTTCGCACAGTGGAAAAGGTTTTGGGGCATCCTCTTCTGGATAGGCATCGTAGCAGCCGTCGGGTCGTGTACCTGGCACGTTGCAACGGAACCCGTAGAACCCATTACTGTGTGGAACGCCGATAACATACCGCTGCCACACCTGAAGGACGGCAGGCTGTACGTCTCGAATCCTGATACGGTGATACGACAAACTACCGTTGACTCGCTGAACACAATACTCCTGGCAATGAACAAGGAATGTGATATAGAGTCAGCAGTGATAATAGTACGTCGTGCGGCTGGCGGCGACGCCTTCCGTATGGCACAGGACGTAGGCAACAAATACGGTGTGGGACGCAAAGCAACAAACCGAGGACTGGTGATTGTGGTAGCATACGACGACCACAAATACTTCATAGCACCAGGACGAGGACTTGAAGGCGACTTGACGGATATAGAGTGCAGCAAACTGGCACGCAACTACCTGACGCCGTTCCTGAAGGCTAACGACCCCGACCAGGGAATGTTACGACTGACGGAGGCTCTCTTCGCGCTTACACGTGGAAAAATGATGCCGGAAATGCCTACTGAGAAGGAACTGACAAATAACAACGACGATGGCGAGGAACTCGATGCTGTGGGCTACGCCATACTGTTCCTCTTCGTGTGGTTCGTATTCTACGTCCTGCTGAATGACAAATACAAATGGATTGTCATAGCGACAGCAACGACGGCAGGATATACGGGTTTCGGACGCTCCCGCTTCGGCGACGGAACGGTGTTCGGATCAGGTGGTTCCTTCGGTGGCGGAGGCTCCTTCGGCGGAGGCTACGGAGGCGGTTCCTTCGGTGGCGGAGGTGCAGGAGGAAGTTGGTAAAATTAAAAACAATTAAAACAATACGATTATGAAAAAAAGTACTTTAGTGATTGTGATTATCGCAGTAGTTATCATTGGATGTATTATGAATTTGTCTTCATCATATAATGATATGGTAAAGACTCAGGAGGAGGCAACAACAGCCCTCGCTAATGTCCAGACTACTTATCAGCGTCGTGCAGACCTTATCCCTAACCTCGTAGAGACAGTAAAGGGATATGCAAAACACGAGGAGCAGACTCTGACAGAAGTTGTCAATGCACGCGCTAAGGCTACACAGATAACACTTGATGCAGAGAATATGACTCCCGAGAAGATGAAGGAGTTCCAGGCTGCGCAGGGAGAACTGTCGTCAGCATTAGGAAGACTTATCGCTGTCGGCGAGGCTTATCCTGACCTGAAGGCTAACGAGAATTTCAAGGATCTGCAGACACAACTCGAGGGTACCGAAAACCGTATCAACGAGGCACGTATGAAGTATAACGAAGCTGTACAGAAATACAATCAGGGCATCCGCTCTTTCCCCAAAGTGCTCTTCGCTGGAATGTTCGGATTCGACAAGATGAATAAGTTCGAGGCTGCTGAAGGTGCCGAGAAAGCTCCCGAAGTAAAATTTTGACGGCTATGAGTTACGATCGCTATATGCAACGTGGCGTCTCTGCCGCAAAAGAGGATGTCCACGCAGCAATAAAAAACATAGACAAGGGTCTGTACCCACAGGCTTTCTGCAAGATAATACCCGACATCTTGGGCGGTGACCCCGAGTACTGCAATATAATGCATGCCGACGGAGCAGGAACGAAGTCGAGTCTGGCATATATGTATTGGAAGGAGACGGGCGACCTCGGAGTATGGAAAGGTATAGCACAGGATGCTATCGTTATGAATACCGACGACCTGCTCTGCGTAGGTGCTGTTGACAATATTCTGGTAAGCAGCACCATAGGCAGAAACAAGATGCTCGTTCCGGGCGAGGTGATATCGGCAATCATCAACGGTACCGACGAACTGCTTGCAGAACTGCGCGAAATGGGAATAGGAATATACCCTACAGGCGGAGAGACAGCAGACGTAGGCGACCTTGTACGCACTATAATTGTAGACTCAACGGTAACGTGTCGCATGAAACGCAGCGACGTCATCGATAATGCTAACATCCGACCAGGAGACGTCATCGTAGGACTGTCATCAACAGGACAGGCAACATACGAAAAACGCTATAACGGAGGTATGGGCAGCAACGGACTGACATCGGCACGTCACGACGTCTTCGAGAAATACCTTGCAGCGAAATATCCAGAGAGCTATGACCACCAAGTGCCCGACGAACTGGTGTATAGCGGTAAATATAAACTTACCGATGCCGTCCCGTACGTTGCAACAGAGTCGCAACCTACAGAACTCCCTGATATGGGCTCTTTAGTCCTATCGCCTACCCGCACCTACGCACCTGTGATAAAGAAGGTGCTCGACGAGCTGCGTCCAGAGATTCACGGAATGGTACATTGTACTGGTGGCGCCCAGACAAAGGTGCTCCACTTCGTTGATGACAACTGTCGTGTTGTAAAAGATAATATGTTCCCCGTACCACCTCTCTTCCAGGCTATCCACGACTGTTCCGGAACGGACTGGAAAGAGATGTACCAGGTATTCAACATGGGACACCGCATGGAGATATACGTTCGTCCTGAGGTTGCTGAAAAGGTAATAGCAATAAGTAAGTCGTTCAATATCGATGCCCAGATAGTGGGACATATCGAAGAAGGAGAACGCTCGTTGACGATACAGTCTGAATTCGGCACCTTTGACTACAAATAAAACAACCGAAAAGATGATAAGAACAGCTATTCTTACCACCATAATAATAATGTGCATCCCTACGTTGAGGGCACAAAACGGCGACGATGACATCTTCAGGGAGCTGGAGCTGCAGGAGTTTCAGTACCAACGTCCGAAGAACTACTGTCAGCGACTCTACGGTTACTACAGATACATCGACGATGGCACCACATTAATAAAAGGAAGACAGCAGAAACTCTACCGTGTATATGAGGGAGTGTTTGAACTCGACGTTCGCTACCATAAAGACGAGGACGACGGAGCTACGGTAATTGCAGGACGCGACCTCGTACATCCGGAGAAGTCGGGAAAGTTCGTGGAGTTCTACGAGCTACAGCCCTATACCTTCCTGGAGCATGCACGCAAGCATCCTAAGATATTCACCTTGAAGACAAGTGGCGACACCACATGCATATACTCAAAACGAGGACTCTCAGGTACCGCCATCAAGGACAAAGCAAACGAGGAACTGCGCATAGACTATAACGCGCTGGCACCCGACACCACAGTGAGTCTGAACCTTATTATAATAAGGGCTCGACTGTCTAATGTCTTCGCAAAGGCTGTATATAAACTTGATGATGTTGACGACAACTACGTGCCACAGGGTTATCTGAAGCATATCGTCTTTGACGGCGACATAGACGTAGAGATGTCGAAGGACATCAGGGACATCTATCACGAACATACAGAACTGTATATTGACAGCGTTGCATACCTCACCAAAGAAGAATATAAAGCAGACAAGAAAATTTCGAAGGCTGAGCGCACCAAACGACACGGATACACCGCGAAAGACATAGACCGACTGAAGGAGAAACTCGGTGTTGCTCCGCTGTCGGCAGAGATATATCAGCGCATCGAAGACCAGCGCGACTGGGAGGACGACTTCGAACAGATGAGAGAGGCTGACAAGCGCAAGAAGACAGCTGCTAAGGTTGCCGAAAAGATTGCAGAAAAGAATAAATAACAAAATAAACAAAGAAAATCATGAAGAAGAATGTACTATTATCAAGCATCGTAGCTCTTGCATTCGCAACAAACGCAAATGCAGAGATGGTTGGCGATACCATCGTTATAGAACAAGTTGAGAAGATAAAGATTGAAACACGCGACACCGTTCAGCGTATAGTAATCAGCGGAACAAAGGAAGACCCCTACTTCCACTATGTTCAGCGCATCAGCATCCCCGACACAACAGCTGTTCGCAGAAACATAAAGAGCGTCAAGGAGTTTAATAAGATTACCCTCGACAAGAACGCTAAGGAAAACAGCAAGACAGGTCTGTCGCTCCACATGGGTGTCGGTCTTTCCACTATGACGGGTGCTCCAAAAGACTATGGCTTCAAGGTATTCCCCTCTTTCGAATACAACGTCGGTATCACCTTCGACTACACACCATTCGGAAAGCAAAATCAGTGGAGCATCGGACTGGGCGTTGGATGGCGTCTCTATCATATGTCGAAGAACAACTACCTCGTTAAGAATGCAGACAGGATGGTACTGCAGCCATACGACGGCAGTCAGTCGAACAGAGAATCAAAGATTTCGGTATTCAGCTTGCAGGTTCCTCTGCTCTACACCCACTACTTCGACAACAACAGAAAGTGGGGAGTAACAGTCGGAGGTATCGTGAACTTCAACACCAGCGCCTATACAACACGTGCTTACGAGTACAATGAGGAAGACTACAGCATAAACACCAAGTCCATCGGTCAGCGTCCCGTTACTGTTGACGCTATCATCATAGTGAAGCCCCACACGCTACTCTCGTTCTACTGCAAGTACTGTCCGATGACATTCTTCAAGAACAATCGTGGCGACAAGATGCACCAGTTGAGCTTTGGTGTTTGCTTCTAAAGAATAAAATAACATCATAAAAACACACATTATTATATATATATGGCAGAAACTAAGAACAGCATACTACAGAAACTTGAAGGTTTGGAAGCACGTTTCGAAGAGGTCTCAACACTTATTACCGACCCGAACGTCATTGCCGACCAGAAGAGATTTGTAAAACTGACAAAGGAATACAAAGACCTGTCGGACATCATGGCGGCACGAAAACGCTACATAGCGTGTCTTAACAGCATCAGCGAGGCAAAGGATATCCTTGCCAACGAGTCGGATGCCGAGATGAAAGAGATGGCACGCGAGGAACTTGCCGTCAACGAAGAACTGCAACCCAAGTTGGAAGAGGAAATAAAGATAGCCCTTATTCCTAAAGACCCTGAGGACGCCAAGAACGTACAGATGGAGATACGTGCAGGAACGGGTGGCGACGAGGCTTGTCTCTTTGCCGGCGACCTCTTCCAGATGTACAAGCGCTTCTGTGAATCGAAAGGCTGGCAGCTGTCGGTTACAGACTTCAACGAAGGTGCTGTAGGAGGCTATAAGGAGATAGACTTCGCCGTCTCGGGTGCCGACGTATATGGCACTCTGAAGTACGAGTCGGGTGTGCATCGTGTACAACGTGTCCCCGTAACAGAGTCTAACGGACGTATGCAGACCTCTGCAGCTACCGTTGCCGTACTTCCCGAGGCAGACAAGTTTGAGGTAAACATCAACGAAGGCGAGATAAAGTGGGATACCTTCCGAAGCTCCGGCGCCGGTGGACAGAATGTCAACAAGGTGGAGTCAGGTGTTCGTCTGCGTTATATGTGGAAGAACCCTAATACAGGAGAGACAGAGGAGATTCTCATAGAATGTACCGAGACACGTGACCAGCCCAAGAATAAGGAACGTGCACTCTCACGCCTATATACCTTTATTTATGACAAAGAACACCAGAAGTATGTTGACGACATCGCTAACCGTCGTAAGAGTCTGGTGTCAACAGGCGACCGCTCGGCAAAGATACGTACCTACAACTTCCCACAAGGACGCGTGACAGACCACCGTATAGGATTCACGACCCACGACCTGCAGGGATTCCTTGGTGGCGACATACAGCCGATGATTGATGCTCTTACGGTGGCCGAAAATGCAGAAAGAATGAAGGAGTCAGAGTTATGAAAAAGTCACAGCTAATACAACAGATACGCAATAAGGAAACGTTTCTCTGCGTCGGTTTAGACCCCGACATAAAGAAGATTCCTCAGCATCTGCTGAATGAGGAAGACCCTATCTTCACGTTTAACAAAGCTATCATCGACGCCACAGCACCCTACTGCGTGTCGTACAAGCCGAACCTCGCATTCTACGAAGCATACGGACTGGAGGGAATGGTGAGTTTCAAACGCACCATAAGCTATCTCAAGGAGAACTACCCCGACCACTTCATCATCGCTGATGCGAAACGTGGCGACATAGGAAATACGTCGAAGATGTACGCACAGACCTTCTTCGAGGAGTACAACGTTGACGCGTTGACAGTAGCGCCATATATGGGTGCCGACTCCGTAACACCATTCCTTGAATACGACGGCAAGTGGGTCATACTGCTCGCACTTACAAGTAATAAGGGAAGTCACGACTTCCAGCTGACTACCGACATCAACGGTGAACGCCTTTTTGAGAAGGTCCTGAAGACTTCGCAGCAATGGGGCAACGACGAGAATATGATGTATGTCGTGGGAGCCACACAAGGTAGTATGTTCGAGGACATCCGTAAGGTGGTCCCCAACCACTTCCTCTTGGTTCCGGGTGTAGGTGCTCAGGGCGGCTCGCTGCAAGAGGTCTGCAAATACGGAATGACGAAAGACTGCGGCCTCCTTGTAAACTCCTCACGCGGCATCATCTACGCCTCCAACGGTGAAGACTTTGCCGAAGCGGCAGCGATGGCAGCAAAGAAACTGCAAGAGGAAATGGCAAAGGAATTAGAACACATAATATGAACGACATAAAGACCATCATCGATCCCGTTTTCGGTTTCATCAACGTGCCGCGAGGTCTGCTACTGCAGATTGTCAAACACCCCTTGATGCAACGTCTCAGTCGCATAAAGCAACTGGGAATGGCTTCGGTGGTTTATCCTGGCGCACAGCATACCCGTTTTCAACACTCGCTGGGAGCCTTTCACCTTATGAGTGAAGCAATAAAAGTGCTCTCACAGAAAGGCATCTTTATCTTCGACTCGGAAGCGGAGGCTGTTCAAGCCGCGATACTCATGCACGACATCGGGCACGGACCGTTCTCACACGTCCTCGAGAACACACTCATCCACGGAATCTCACACGAGGAGATATCGTTGATGATGATGGACAAGATGAACAAGGAGATGGGTGGAGAGCTTACCCTCGCCATAAAGATTTTCCGAGACGAATATCCCAAGCGCTTCCTCCACCAGCTTATCTCATCACAGCTCGATATGGACCGTCTGGACTATCTGCGTCGCGACTCCTTCTTCACGGGTGTCACCGAGGGGAACATCGGGTCAGCACGAATAATAAAGATGCTCAATGTCGTCGATGACCAGCTGGTTATAGACTATAAAGGCATCTATTCCATAGAGAACTACCTCACCTCACGACGACTGATGTATTGGCAGGTATATCTGCACAAGACCACCGTTGCGTGCGAAAAGGTGTTGGTAAACGCCCTACTGCGTGCCAAGAAACTCGCCAGCGAGGGTGTGGAACTCTTCGCCTCCCCTGCCCTTCACTATTTCCTGTACAACGATGTCGATGCAGCTCATTTCCATACCGACTCGGAGGCATTGAAACACTATGTGGACCTCGACGATAACGATATATGGAGTGCCGTAAAAGTGTGGAAAGACAGTGATGACAAAGTACTTGCGCTACTCTCTAACGACCTGATAGAACGTCGTCCCTTCCGCGTGGAGATACACGATGAAGAGGTCAGCGACGAACGGATAGCAGAACTTCGCAAGGAGTTGGCAGAGCATTTCGGCATAACACCCGAAGACGCGTGGTTCCTCATTAGTCTCAACACCATTCAGAAAGATATGTACGACATTCACGACGACCACATCTCAATTCTTAACAAGGACAACACCCTAAAGGACATTGCTGAGGCGTCGGAAATACTTAATGTAGAGCTTCTTTCAAAAAAAATACGCAAATATTACCTCTGTTATCAACGAATGTAAGAAATAATTCGTATCTTTGCCCACAAAATATATTATAAACCATGGAATTTACAGCAAAACAAATCGCAGAATTTATTCAGGGACGTGTTGAAGGCGACGAAAATGCCACCATCAACACCTTCGCAAAGATTGAGGAAGGAAAGCCCGGAGCTATCTCGTTCCTCTCGAATCCCAAGTACACACACTATCTATACGATACAGAGTCGAGCATAGTCCTTGTAAACGAGGATGTAGAACTTGAGAAACCAGTTAAGGCTACTCTCATCCGCGTTGCTAATGCCTACGAGTGTGTAGCCAAACTACTACAGCTCTACCAGAGCATGATGCCGCGTAAGACAGGTATCGACTCTCTTGCTTTCGTTTCGCCTACCGCAAAGATTGGCAAGGACACCTACATAGGTCCTTTCGCTTACGTTGGCGACAATGTAGAGATTGGCGAGGGCTGTACCATTAACCCCCACGTTACTATTTATCACGGTTGTAAGATAGGTAATCGTGTAACCCTACATGCTGGCGCTGTGATAGGTGCTGACGGCTTCGGTTTCGCTCCTAATACTGACAGCTACGACAAGATACCTCAGATAGGAAACGTCATCATCGAGGACGACGTAGAGATTGGTGCCAACACCTGTGTTGACCGCTCTACTATGGGTAGTACCGTTGTTCACAAGGGTGTCAAACTCGACAACCTTGTTCAGGTAGCTCACAACTGCGAAGTGGGTGAAAACACCGTTATGTCGGCGCAGGCAGGACTCGCCGGTAGCACCAAGATAGGCGCTTGGTGTATGGTAGGCGGTCAGGCTGGTTTCGCCGGTCACATCCACGTTGCCGACAAGACCTTTGTAGGTGCTCAGTGTGGTGTCATCGGTGACACTAAAGGTAATGGTGAACAGCTCATCGGATCACCAGCTATGGACCCAAAGGTGTACTTCAAAGGAATGGCAATCCTTCGTCGTCTGCCCGACATGTACAAAGAACTCAGCGCATTGCGTAAAGAAGTAGAAGAACTTAAAAAGAAAACGATATGATGAAACAGAAAACTCTCAAAGGCAGCTTCTCTTTGTTTGGAAAAGGACTGCATACGGGACTTAGCATCACCGTTACTTTCAACCCCGCACCAGAGAATACTGGTTACAAGATTCAGCGCATCGACCTTGAGGGCGAGCCTATCATCGATGCAGTAGCCGAGAACGTCGTTGACACACAACGAGGAACCGTTCTCGCCAAGGGCGACATCCGCGTGTCAACCGTAGAACACGGAATGGCAGCACTCTATGCTCTTGGTATCGACAACTGTCTTATCCAGGTCAACGGTCCGGAGTTCCCTATCCTCGACGGCTCTTCTAAAAACTATGTCGAGAAGATTCAGGAGATAGGAACTGTTGAACAGAATGCTCCGAAGGACTATTACGTCATTCGTCACAAGATGGAGATCAAGGATGACAAGACTGGCTCTTGCATCACCATCCTCCCCGACGACGACTTCTCAATTACTGCGATGTGCTCTTTCGACTCTAAGTTCATAAGCAGTCAGTTTGCTACCCTTGACAATATGGATAAGTTCGTCAGCGACATTGCTGCCGCACGTACCTTCGTATTCGTTCGCGACATAGAGCCTCTGCTCAGCGCCAACCTCATCAAGGGCGGTGATATGGATAATGCTATCGTTATCTATGAGCGTCAGCTGGAACAGGACAAACTCGACAAACTTGCCGACCTGCTCGGTGTACCACGTCTTGACGCCACAAAGTTAGGATATATCCAGCACAAGCCCCTCGTTTGGGACAACGAGTGCACACGTCACAAACTGCTCGACATCATCGGCGATATGGCGCTTATCGGCAAACCGATTAAAGGTCGCATCGTAGCTACGCGTCCCGGACATACCGTAAACAACAAGTTTGCACGTCTTATGCGTAAGGAGATACGCAAGCACGAGGTTCAGGCACCATTCTACGATCCTAACGAGCCACCGGTAATGGACGTAAACCGAATTCGCGAATTACTCCCACACCGCTATCCTATGCAGCTCGTCGATAAAGTTATCTCTATTGGACCTAACAGCATCGTAGGACTGAAGAACATTACCAGCAACGAGCCTTTCTTCACAGGTCACTTCCCCGAAGAGCCCGTAATGCCTGGAGTCCTCCAGATAGAGGCTATGGCACAGTGTGGCGGTCTTCTCGTTCTTAACACCCTCGAGGAGCCCGAGCGTTGGAGCACCTACTTCATGAAGATTGACGACGTCAAGTTCCGCCAGAAGGTGGTTCCTGGCGACACACTACTCTTCAAGGTCGATCTCCTCGCTCCTGTTCGTCACGGAGTAAGTTCTATGAAGGGCTATATGTTCGTAGGCGACACCATCGTCAGCGAAGCAACATTCACAGCTCAAATTGTGAAGAACAAATAAATAAATAGAAGTTCCTTGAGAACTTGTTCGAAGAAATCGTCAAATAGTAAATAGTAAATAGTCAAATCGTAAATTACAAAGATGAATCAAATAAGCCCTATGGCCTTCGTTCATCCCGAGGCCAAACTTGGAGACAACAACATTATAGGACCGTTCTGCTACATAGACCGCAACACGGTTATGGGCGACAACAACGTCCTTCAGAATAATGTAACCATAAACTATGGTGCACGTATTGGTAACAACAACGAGTTCTTCCCAGGCTGCAGCATCGCCACCAAGCCCCAGGACCTGAAGTTCAAGGGCGAGGAGACCACAGCTGAGATTGGCGACAACAACAGCATCCGCGAGAATGTAACCATCTCACGCGGTACAGCCAGCAAGGGCAAGACTGTTGTAGGCAACAATAACCTACTCATGGAGAATATGCACATTGCTCACGACTGTGTCGTTGGTAACGGCTGTATCATCGGCAACTCCACAAAACTTGCTGGTGAGGTAGAGATTGACGACTGCGCCATTATCTCTGCAACATGTCTGTTCCACCAGTTCTGTCGTGTCGGTGGCTACGGAATGTTCCAGGGCGGCAGCCGCACCAGTCAGGACATTCCTCCATATGTCATCGCAGGCAAGGAGCCTATTCGTTTTGCAGGTGTGAACCTCATCGGTCTCCGTCGTCGAGGTTTCTCTAACGACACCATTCACGCCATCGACCAGGCTTATCACCTGCTCTACTCAAAGGGACTCATAAAGGAAGGCATTGAAGAGATTAAGAAGAACATGGAAATAATTCCGGAAGTTCAGTATATCATCGACTTCGTGGAGTCCTCAAAGCGTGGTATAATAAGATAACATTATAATTATGAGCACAACGCTCGTTGTTATAACAGGACCTACCGGTGTCGGCAAGACGGAGCTATGCATTCGTCTTGCCGAACGTTTTCATACGGATATCATCAACGCCGATTCGCGCCAGATATTCCGTGAGATACCCATAGGTACCGCTGCTCCTACGGCAGAGCAACAGGCGCGTGTGAAACACCACTTTGTCGGCACCCACTCCATAACCGATTATTACAGTGCTTCGATGTACGAGCAGGACGTCATGAAACTGCTTGGGGAGGGGTCTGGGGAGAGGCTTTCATTAATGACGGGTGGCTCTATGATGTACATAGATGCCGTCTGCAACGGTATTGACGATATCCCTACCATCCGCGACGACATCCGCGAGGAAATGAAACGTCGCTATGCAGAAGAAGGGCTGCCAGCCTTGGTAGAAGAGCTCCGCCAACTCGACCCCGAGCACTACGAAGTCGTTGACCGCAACAATCCTCGTCGCGTCATCCACGCCCTCGAGATATGTCACCAGACGGGAAAGACATACACTTCGTTCCGAACAAACACACGCAAGGAGCGCCCCTTCAACATTGTGAAGATAGGACTTACGCGACCTCGTGAGGAACTCTACGAACGCATCAACCGACGTGTGGACCAGATGATGGAGGACGGACTCCTGGAAGAGGCTCGCGCTATGTACCCTCTTCGTCATCTCAACGCCCTGAATACTGTGGGCTACAAGGAACTGTTCTGCTACTTCGACGGCATATGGACACTCCCAGAAGCTGTAGAACGCATCAAGGGAAACACCCGTCGCTACTGTCGTAAACAGCTCACATGGTTCAAGCGAGACCCCGAGATACGCTGGTTCTCTCCTGACGACGAAAACATATGTTCTAATTTTCTCTAAATATTTCCATTTTTATAGAAATATGTCATTTTAGACATACAAACCATAATTAAAGAAAAATAGAACAGCAAATAAGGAAAAGTTTTAGCTAAATTTGCACATTAGAATGTAAATAATGGACAGCATAGCAATTCATAGCCTTACCCCTCCTAAGGGAGTAAACTCATATAGGATGGGCGATAGTGACGACCTGGTGATGGTAGATAAGTTTAAATATTTTCCACCAGGCAAGAGTTTTAATGGAGAACATGGAATTTTTTTCTTTTGCACTAGAGGTATGGTTCAGTTTGAATATGATGGCACTACCATAAAATTGCAGAAGAACGACATGTTTCTCTATATGGCTCACAGCATTATAGGTAATTTCCTCACTTCGTCCGATTTCGTCTGTCGTCAGATATGGTTTTCAAGAAATGAGCTGTTCAACATAAATATTAACACCAATATAAGTCTTGCCGACATGACGCAACTGAAATTGAATCCCGTTGTTCATCTCGATGACAACGATGTATCCATAGTGGATACTTACTTCAATTTACTATGTCGCAGGATGGCAGACACTTCTTCCATACTTTATTACGACATCATTCGCTCGCTCACTGGAACTACAATGCTGGAATTGCTTTCCTTGATGCGCCGTTCAAGAAAAATTGTTGAGTCAGAGTATCAGGATTTGAATTTGCCAAACATCCATAAACGTCACATCATTGATAAGTTTATGTCATTATTAGAAAATAGCGACGGTCGCATCCGCAAGGTCGAATTCTTTGCCAAGCAGCTAAACATCACCCCGAAATATCTCTCCACAATACTCAAGGAGACAATGAACCGTCGTCCGAGCGTCTATATACAGCTCTTCACGATGAAGGCCATCGAGTACCGACTGCGTTTCACAGACATGACGATGCAGGAGATTGCCAACGACCTGAACTTCCCCAATGCCTCATTCTTCGGAAAATATTTCAAGGAGCATTCCGGAATGACGCCTTTGGAATATCGTAAGAAATATCATTAGTAAAACAAGCATAAATAAGAATAACATAAACATAATTTAATACTAAAATGAAACAGAAATATTTAATTTTTGCTGCTGCGATGCTTGCAGTTTTTGGCAGTTGTGGCAATAAGAACAAGAATGTTCAGGAACAGACCGTCAGAGTGAAAGTTCAGCAGATTCAGTCAGAAGCTGTTAACGGCGAACAGGGTTTTTCCGGAACTATTGAAGAGTCAAATGGAGCATTTCTTTCATTTGCATCAACGGGAACTATTAAAAGAATTTACGTTAATGCCGGTCAGACGGTACATCAGGGACAGCTCATTGCGGAACTGGACCCCACGACGATGCAGAACGCCTATAAAATAGCGAAGACCGCTCTGGATCAGACTCAAGACACATACAACCGTATGAAGGAACTGCACGATGCTGGTTCTCTGCCCGAGATGCAATGGATACAGATTGACAACCAGTTGAAGTCGGCAACAGCTCAGGAAGCTATGGCAAGGAAGTCGCTTTCCGACACCAAGCTCTATGCCCCTTTCAGCGGATATATCGCTACTAAGGATGCTGAGATAGGTCAGAATGTAAGTCCTGCATCACCCATCGTTAAGTTGGTAAACATCGGTAGCGTAAAGGTAAAGATTGCTGTTCCCGAAAATGACGTTCAGCGTATTGCAAAGGGTTCTTCAATGAAGATTATCGTGCCGGCACTGAACAACCGCGAGTTCTCCGGTAATGTGACAGAGCGCGGCGTGAGTGCCGACCCCCGTTCTCGTACTTACGAGGTGAAGGCTACCATACTTAATCCCGACAGACAGCTTCTGCCAGGAATGATTTGTCAGGCATTCACCAACTACATGCAGGGTTCTACGGGTGTATTTGTTCCCGCCAACCTGGTACAGCTCGACGGCGACAACAAGACCTTCGTATGGGTAGTAAACGGCGGAAAGGCTGTGAAACGCGAAATCATCATCAGCAACGAAACCGCACAAGGTGCTAAGGTTAGCGGAGGTCTCTCTGCCGGCGACCAACTCATCGTTTCAGGTCAGCAGAAGGTCAGCAACGGTATGAAGGTGGAGATTGTGAAGTAATTGACAATGCATAATTCATAATGCATAATTCATAATGCATAATTGACAATTATGGAAGAGAAGAAAGAAAAGAAAATGACGCTGCAGGAGTGGTCTATGCACTACAGGCAGATAATCATATTGCTCGTGAGCTGCTTGGTGGCTCTGGGCATCTTTGGTTTGGCGAACATCAACAAGAACGAGTTCCCTGACTTCACCATCCGTCAGGGTATCGTTGTTGCAGTCTATCCTGGTGTTACCGCACAGGAGATGGAAGAACAGGTTACCAAACCGCTGGAGAAATACATCTTTCAATATCGTGAGGTAAAGAAGGAAAAGACCGTTTCTTATTCTAAAGACGGACTCTGTATCATTCAGGTGGAGCTGAATGACGACCTTACCAACAAGGACGAGTTCTGGTCGAAGTTCAAGCACGGTGTTCAGGGCTTCAAGAACCAGTTGCCCGACGGAGTGCTGGCAATTCAGGTGAACGACGACTTCGGCGACACGTCAGCCTTGCTGCTTGCTATGGAGTCGAAGGACAAGACTTATCGTGAGCTGAATGACTATATGAACCAACTCATCGACTCGCTGCGAATGATTCCAAGTGTAGGAAAGATGAGCGTCTTCGGCATGCAGAAGGACCAGATAAGCATCTACCTGAACTCCGACAAGCTATCACACTACGGCATCAACTATGTCACCATAGGACATATACTGACCAGCAAGGGTTTTGTGACTACTGCCGGACGCATGAAGAACGAAGGCTACAAGTCGCCTATCTATGTGGACCACGCGCTGAACAAAATCTACGACGTTGAAAACACCGTTATCTATACTGACGCCAACGGCAACATTGTACGTCTGAAGGATGTCGCTACCGTAAAACGCGAGTATCCCAAGAAGACTTCCTTCATCACCAACAACGGCACCAAGTGCATCCTGCTAAGTGTGGAAATCAAGAAAGGCCAGGATGTGTCGAGCATGGGCGCGGAGATTAGCAAGAAACTGGAGAACATCAAGAAGGAAATCCCCGACGACGTGAAGATGACGGCCATTACAAACCAGCAGAAGGTGGTTGACGAGTCTATCGAAAACTTCCTGCACGAGTTGCTCATCGCCATCACGACGGTCATCTTGGTGGTTGTGCTCATCATGCCTATGCGTGTGGCTATGGTGGCAGCAGGCACTATGCCTATAACCATCTTCATTTCATTAGGCACGTTCTACATGTTCGGCATCGAGTTGAACACGGTGACGCTGGCAGCACTTATTGTGACGCTGGGAATGATTGTGGACGACTCCATCGTCATCATCGACTCCTACATGGAGATGATGGCGGAGGGCAAACCTCGTTGGCAGGCAAGTATCGACGCTACCGTCCACTTCCTGAAGTCTATCTTCACAGCCACGCTGTGTATCTCGGTGACATTCTTCCCGTTCCTCATCGTGATGACGGGTCAGTTCCACGACTTCCTGCTCTCCTTCCCTTGGGCTATCAGTATCGTGCTCTTCATATCAATGATTATTGCACAGACGCTGTTGCCTATCCTGCAGTACTACTTCATCAAGAAACCTATCGAGGCAGCAAAGCCGAAGAACGGCAAGAAGCCTTTCAACCTTCTCGACATCATGGACAAGTACTACAAGGTGCTTATCGCATGGTGCTTCCGTCATCCCTGGGCAACCATCGGTATGGGAGCAGCGGGATTCATCATCGGATTGTTCATATTCACCAAGACTCCCATCAAGCTGATGCCTGTTGCCGACCGCGACCAGTTTGCCGTAGAGATTTATCTGCCAACAGGTATCGGTGTTGAGAAGACTACAGAGATTGCCGACTCGCTGGAGCACATGATCCGGAAGGATGAACGCGTGGTAGGTATCGCCTCGTTCAAGGGCAGTGCATCGCCGCGTTTCCATACAGCATACGCTCCGCAGTTCGCTGGCGAGAACTATGCTCAGTTCATCGTCAACACCACCAGCAACAAAGCTACGGAGGAACTGATAAGCGAGTGTACCAAGAAGTACACCAACTATTTCCCCGAAGCCTATGTGAAAATAAAACAGCTGAGCTTCAGCTCGTGTGCCGTCCCCATTGAGGTGCGTCTTCAGAGCGATGACCTCGGTCAACTGGCAAAATATTCTGACAGCATTGTGGGCATTCTGCGTAAGATGGATGGTCTGATGTTAGTACGCAGTAACATGCTGGAGCCCCTCTCTACCACCCGCATCAAGATTGATGACGACAAGGCAAGCCGTCTGGGTATTACCAATCAGGCTGTAGAGATGCAGATGGCGTTCCGTTATGGCGAAGGTCTCACCGTCAGCACAGCGTGGGAAGGTGACTATGACGTCAACGTTAAGATGAAGACTGAGGATGCCGACCATGCAACTATTCAGGATGTTATGGACGAGCTGATACCCATTGGTATTACAGCCGCTATTCCTACCGACCTGAGCACTGTGCTCTCTATGCACTCTGTAGGCGAAGCTATCCCCAGTGTCCCACTGCGCCAGTTTGCAGATATTGTGCCCACTTGGCAGTATGGACAAATTTGCCACCGCAACGGCTTGCGTATGGTAACGGTGATGGCCGAGGTGGACTACGGTCTTAATGTGGGCATTATGACGAAAAAGGTCGAGGAGCGCTTGTCGCAGTTGCAACTGCCTGAGGGAATGACACTCTCATACGGTGGTCAGAAGGCTGACGACGGCGAGAACGGTCCTAAGATTGCCGCTGCCCTCATCATGTCCATTATGATTATCTTCTTCGTCCTGCTGTGGCACTTCAAGAGTGTCAGCGAGGCATTGCTCATTATGAGTTGCCTGATACTTTGCGTCTTCGGTATGGCTATGGGACTGCTCATCCAAGGCATCGAGTTCTCGCTGACCAGCGTCCTCGGCTTCGTCTCGCTGATGGGTATCCTCGTGCGTAACGGTGTCATCCTCTTCGACTATGCCGCAGAGGTCAAGGAACTTGAGCATCTCTCTCTGAAGGATGCTATCCATGTAGCGGCAGAACGTCGTATGCGTCCTATCTTCCTGACATCGGCAGCCGCATCAATGGGCGTCGTTCCAATGATTCTCGGCGGTAGCGCCCTCTGGGTTCCTATGGGTGCCGTAATATGCTATGGTACGTTAATCACTATGTTCTTCATCCTGACGGTAATGCCTGTGGCTTACTGGAAGGTTATGGAGAAAAGTGAAAAATAAGTTAGAGTTAAGAATTAAGAGTTAAGAATTGAAATGAAAAAGATAATTTCCATTTTAGCCTTATCAATAAGCTGTGGCTGTGCTACAGCCCAAACAACCTATTCTCTCTCCCAGCTCAAACAACTGGCTGAAGAGAATAACTACACCCTTCGTTCTGCCCGCAGCGCTATAGACCAAGCAAAGCAGACGAAGAGCGAGGCGTTGACAAAGTATTTCCCAACTATTGCGGCATCGGGCGCTGCCGTTACCTTCGACAAACCCCTCATCGAGTTCGACCTCGGATTGCCGCCAGCACTGCAGGGACTGTTGCCTCCTGACGTCAACCTGCCTTCAAACATTAGCCTGTTCAAGAGAGGCTTCATAGGCTCCGTCTATGCTGTTCAGCCCGTCTTTATGGGTGGTATGATTATCAATGCCAACAAACTGGCTGGTGTTGCCAAAGAGGCAAGCGAGATAAGTATGGAGGCTAATGCCGACAAGGTAGAGATGACCACCGAGCAGTACTACTGGAATGCTGTTACTCTCAAAGAGAAGCAGAAGACTCTCGGCACCATCCACGATATGCTCGCACAACTCGAGAAGGACGTAGATAATATGGTACGCGTGGGAATGGTAAACCGCAACGACCTCCTTCAGGTACAACTTCGTAAAGGCGAGATAGAGAGTGCACAGATAGAGATTGACAATGCTCTCTCTACCGTTTGTCAATTGTTGGCACAGCACGTCGGCAAACCCGACGAGGTTATCGACGTTGCCCTTCCTGCAGAGCTCTCTACCCTACCCGTTGCTACAGTTCCTGCGTTGCCCGTAGGACTTCGTCAGGACCACCTGTCGGCACTTGCTCTCACACCAGAATATCGTCTGCTCGAGAAGAATGTTGAGAGCCACCGTCTGCAGCACAAGATGAGCATCGGCAGCAACCTGCCAAAGGTTGGTGTTGGCGCCAGCTGGATTTACAACAACCTCGCCGACGAGAGTCAGAGAACGGGAGCACTCTTCGCTACCGCTTCTATTCCTATCAGCGGATGGTGGGGCGGCTCACACGCCATCAAGAAACAGAAACTCGCTTTGGAAGATGCTAAGGACCAGTTGCAGGACAACAGCCAGAAACTCATCATCCGCATGAATAACGCCTGGCAGGCTGTCGAGGTAAGTCACAAGAAACTCGCCATCGCCAACGAGGCTATCAGACAGGCGGACGAGAACCTGCGTCTTAACAACGACTACTACCGCGTAGGACAGACAAAGATGATTGACCTGTTGAAGGCTCAGGAACACTATCAGTCGGCACGCGACCGCTATACCGACGCCTATGCCGACTTCCAGACAAAACAACTGGAATATCGTAAGGCTACAGGACAGTAATTCATAATTCATAATTCATAATTCATAATTCGTAATTCGTAATTCGTAATTCAAAATTCATAAAGCTATGTCTAAAATCAAAACTATCGGTATTCTCACATCAGGAGGCGACGCCCCTGGTATGAATGCAGCAATCCGCGCCATCACACGCGCCGGCATCTACAACGGTTTTACCATCAAGGGTATCTATCGTGGTTACGAGGGTCTTATTCACGACGAGGTAAAGACGCTTACCACCGAGGACGTCAGCGGCATCATCACTCGTGGTGGTACCATACTGAAGACCGCCCGCAGTATGGAGTTCATGACTCCCGAGGGTATGCAGAAGGCATACGAGACCTGTCAGAAGGAAGAGATTGACGCCCTTGTTGTCATCGGCGGCAACGGCTCGCTAACAGGTGCGCGCAACTTCGGTATGGAGTTCAACTTCCCCGTTGTAGGACTCCCCGGCACCATCGACAACGACGTCAATGGTACCGACGACACCATAGGTTACGACACCACTATGAATACCATCATGCAGTGTGTTGACCGCATCCGCGACACCGCCAACAGTCACGAACGCATCTTCTTCGTCGAGGTGATGGGACGCGACGCAGGCTTCCTGGCACAGTATTCTGCTATAGCCTGTGGCGCCGAAGCAGCAATCATCCCCGAGGAGATGACCGAGGTTGACCAGCTCAAGGAGTTCCTCACCCGCGGCATCCGCAAGTCAAAGAAGTCGTGCATCGTCATCGTTTCCGAGAGTCCTAAGTGTGGCGCTCTCTACTATGCCGACCGCGTAAAGAACGAGTTCCCAGAATTCGACGTCCGCGTGTCTATCCTTGGTCACTTGCAGCGTGGAGGTTCTCCTACTGCCCGCGACCGCGTCCTCGCCAGTTGGATGGGTTGTGCTGCCATAGAAGCTCTCAAGACTGGTCAGCGCAACGTCATGATAGGCTATCGCAACGGAGAGGCTGTCCTCGTTCCTTTCGAGTACTGCATACGCACCGAAGAGAAGAGAGTCGATAAGACTATGATAAAAGTACTCAACGAACTGAGCATCTAAACAACAGACGTCATGTTAAATGAATAAGTTCATCGTCATAACATTACTGCTTTTCGCAACTCAGGGAGCCTTCGCCGAAGGCCCCCTGAAGAAGCTCATCAAGAAAGCCGACACCCTGTTGCTGAAGAGGTATAACGTTATTGATTATGACACAACGTACATAAGTCGTTCGCCGGGCAAGATAGGTCTTAAGGCGTGGGGTACCCTCTCCGGAACAAGCCTACGTGCCCGCGGCAACGGCGACAAAGCACACCTGACCACCGATGCCAGGACAACCATAAGTCTGGAATTCGACTACTACGACCTCGCCCTCGAGATTTCTACGACACCAAGAACTTTCACGGGCAAGAACTCCGACTTCGAACTTAACTTCAACTTCTACCCTCGCCGCTTCGTCCTCGACGTCAACTACCAGAAGGCGGAGAGTGGCGCGGGCTACATAGACTATCAGGGACGTCACATCGATGTAGAGAAAGGATGGCTCAAGTCACAGATGCTCCACATCGACTTCTACTACACCTTCAACTACAAGAAGTTCTCGTACGACGCTCCCTTCTACCAGTTCTATATGCAGAAACGCTCTGCCGGCTCGTGGCTGGCGGGCATCTCCTATCTTGGCGGTACCATAAGGACTACAGGCGAAATGCCCTCAGGCTACCCTACCGCTTACATCAAAGCACAACACGTAGGCGTCGGCGGAGGCTATGCCTACAACTTTGTGGCAAGCAAACACTGGCTCCTGCACATCTCGTTAGTTCCGAGCATCATAGTATGGCAGAACAACAGCGTGGAGCTAAACGGATCAAGTGTGAAGTCAAACACAAAATTCCCCACCATAGAACTCAACGGACGTGCGGGAGTGGTGTATTACTTCAACCCCCGCCATTTCATTGGCGCCTACGCCATCGGCAACGCCCTTATTAAACGCAAGAGTTACGCCGAAATTATGGAGGACAAGTGGATAGCACGCATCTTCTACGGAATGAGAATATAAGTATAACGAAATCATATCATTATGAAAAAAACACTACTTATGGTAGCAGCCGCCATGATGGCTGTACTTGGTGCACAGGCACAGAAGAGTAGTTCCAACGTTGGGCTTGGACTAATCTCTATCAACGACTCCATAAAGGGAGTCCAGCTGTCGCCCATCTCAAACATCGCGGAGTATGCCTCCGGTTTGCAGTTGGCATCGTTCAGCAACGTGGGCTATAGCGGCATGAAGGGTGTTCAGCTCTCCATCCTCAACAACATCGTCATTGGCGATGCCAGAGGTCTGCAGCTCACTGGTCTTTATAACCAAAACGTCGGTACACTCCACGGTGTGCAGATAGGTCTTCGCAACCAGACCGACACCCTTCGTGGTGTGCAGGTAGGTCTTGTTAACTACATCACGAAAGACTACCAGAAAGGTGTGCAGATTGGTCTCCTTAACTTCTCGCGCGACACCATTGCCAAGCGTTTCGGACTCATCAACGTGAGCCCCAAGACACGCATTGACCTTATGGCGGCTGTCGGTACTAACTCGAAGTTTAACTTCGGCATTCGTTTCCGTAACCGCTCCACCTATAACATTCTTGGTGTGGGAACTCACTACATGGGACTCGACAGCAAATTCTCCGGTGCACTCTACTATCGCATAGGACAGTACTTCCAGCTCTCGCCGAAGGTATCTTTAAGCGGTGACCTGGGTTTCGCTCACATCGAGACCTTCAAGAAAAACTCCACCGACGCCCCCGACCGCCTCTACTCTATCGAGGCACGCATCAACCTGGACTACCAGCTCAACAAACACTGGGGACTCTTCGGTTCTGTGGGTTACGGTCAGTCGCGCTACTATAGCCACAACAGGAAGTACCGCAGCCGTATGCTCGGTGAAATCGGTGTTACCTACCGCTATGGAGGCTACAACAGCAGCATGGACCGCGTAAAACGACTCCACAGCGAAGAAGATATGCAGGCTGGCGACGACGACCGCTTCGCACTGCCACAAAAGAAGAACTGGCTGCGCACAGGAGCTATGATCTTCACCGTCAATGCCTTCGTACAGCGCTTCGACGCCTGGGTGCTCCGCGAGGACTTCGCCAAGATCAGCATCCACACCGTAAAGCATAACTTCCGTCACGCCTTCGTGTGGGATAACGATAACTTCAACACCAACCTGTTCGCTCACCCATATCACGGAAACCTCTACTTCAACTCGGCACGTGCCAACGGACTCTCCTACTACGAGGCATTCCCCTGTGCTGTCTTCGGTTCGTTAATGTGGGAGTTCTTCGGCGAGATTACCCCGCCGGCAATCAACGACCTCATGGCAACCTCCATCGGTGGTACCTGTATCGGTGAAGTAACATTCCGTATCAGCGACCTCTTCTACGACGACCGCGAGATGGGCTTCAGCCGTTTCCTCCGCGAGTTGGGAGGAGCCATCGTTTCTCCTATGAAGGGATTCAAACGTGTGCTCACCGGCGAGGCTTGGAAGGTAAAGAGCCGCAACTACCTCTATCACGACTACAGCAAGATTCCTATCAAGTACCGCATCTCTGTCGGTGACCGCTATCTTGCCGACGACAGAGCACTCTTCCGCGGTGAACACAACCCCTACCTCGAGTTAGGTATGGACTATGGTAACGTCTTCAACACCGACGTCAACAAACCGTTCTCTTACTTCTCCTCGAACATCACCTTCGGCTTCTCAAAGAACCAGCCACTCGTAAACCGTGTGAACCTCTTAGGACGTATCTGGGGAACACCAATAAGCGATACCGATAAGTTCGAATCCACCTTCGGCTTCTTCCAGCACTTCAACTTCTACAACTCAGAGGCTGTCAAGGACGGTACCGACCTCATCCCCTACCGCATCAGCGAGGCAGCATCAGTAGGTCCTGGTGTCGTTTACCGATTCCCACAACTCGAGAACCGCATGAACCTCGAACAGCGCGTGTTCCTCAGCGGAATACTCCTCGGAGGTTCACTCAGCGACTACCTCCGCATCCAGGAGCGCGACTACAACATGGGTAGCGGTTTCTCCTTCAAGGTACAGACACACATGGACGTATATAAAGTAGGTTACTTGAACTTCGACGCCAACTACTTCCACATCTTCACGTGGAAAGGTTACGACCGCAGAGAATGGAGAGGCAAGTCAGGCTTCGACCTCGACTACACCAACGCTCAGGGCGACCCCGGAAACACCCGTATGTTGGCGTTAAACCTGAACCTCGGAGTCTATCTCAGCCACCACGTATCGTTCGACCTGCGTAGCAGCTTCTTCATGCGTCACGCCCACTATCGTGACTTCGAAGACGTCAATGCACGAACCTTCGAAATCCGAGCCGGTCTGACATACAAACTATAAAACAAAAGCGGAGCCCTAAAGCTCCGCTTTTTTTCGAGATACGAGATACGAGGTACGAGATATGTTTTGTGCGCTTCTGAACTCCCTTCCCTTTTGGGAAAGGCTACGGGTAGGCGAGCTTGCTCGGGAATGGGGCTGGGGAGAGGCTGTTACTCTCCTCGCACCCCGCACCTCAGCACTTTAGTGCGGCGCTTGCTAAATCTCTTCGTCCAGTTCGCTGCACTTTAGTGCGGCGCTTGCTAAAAGTCTTCGTCCAGTTCGCTGCACTTTAGTGCGGCGCTTGCTAAAAGTCTTCGTCCAGTTCGCTGCACTTTAGTGCGGCGCTTGCTAAATCCTCAGCGAAGTCATTCATATTGAGGCATTGTGCTCTCGTAATGCGAGCGGCACTCGTTTCTTCACTATAGTCGGCATAAGGAGCCAACACCAATAAAAAGCCTTCCGAGCATCCAGTTAAATCCCTTCCTGACGGGTAAATAAACTTTCCATCCATTCCACGATTAACGATATGTATCATCGGTAATTTTTCCTCATAGCACGCCTTGTATACAGCTTTCTCTGCCGGCGAAATAAAAGGCGATACCAACACAGCTCCTCGCCGTGCCTCACGTAAATATTTATTCACCTCCGCTTGAATCTCTTTCTCTGTCAGGTTGCGATGACAGCGAACCTGAATACGTTCAGGATAAGTAACCAGAAACGTATTGCCAACAGCAGTATATTCATGTCCCCTTTTTCCTGCCTTAAAGTCATACACTTTATGTAGTCGATTAGGGAAATGAATTTTAAGCCATAACCTACGTGGGTTATCATTCAGATATGCAATCCACGTTTGTAACTGTCCTTTACGAAACAAGATGCGGTCATTAAATCCTCGGGAAAAAAGAGGTATTTTCTCAACACTAAAGTTCTGAGCACTTGACAAAGAAACATGCCAAAAAGCATGAGAACAACTACTCTTCCATGCAGCAACTATCTTTCCCAATGCATAATCAGCAGGCAAAGTATCACGGACATATAGTATGCCATGAAAATGGTCAGGCATAATCTGATAATGAAGCACCTGAATGCGACATCCAGTCTTCTTGGTTGTCTCTGCAGCAGTCTGTCGAAAAGCCTCAGCCACATATGAACCTAAGGCCGTAGGCTCAATTGCAGCCGTACTCGCACTATCTCCCACAAGCGAACCTAAGATGCGCTTACGTCCTTCCGTCGTTACAGTAATAAGATATATGCATGCCGAAGCATAGTCATGCACATCCATCCGACGCAGTCTATTATGTTTAATTGGTGCTCTTTTCATTCTTATTGTCTTTCACTCCCATCCCTCATCCTTCCGCCTTGCCGTAGGCAACACATCGTAACTCAGCCTTCATCCCTCAGCCCTCAGACCTCTGCCCTCTGCACTTTAGTGCGGCGCTTGCTAAAAGTCTTCGTCCAGTTCGCTGCACTTTAGTGCGGCGCTTGCTAAATCCTCAGCGAAGTCATTCATATTGAGCCATTACAGCCACCAATACATATAATCCGATCCATACACCTATAAAGAATAGTACAAAGATAATAGCTAAAATAGGGTGTCAGAAGACATCCCCCTGATACACTGGAATAAGCGAGGTAGAGCGATTATCATTTTAAAACCTTAATATATTTGCCGTTTCTTTTGATTATTTTTATACCCTTATCATGGACGTTGGTTCTTTCGCCAGTAATAGAGTAAATAGCATCATCATTTGTGCTGTCGGCCTTTATTGATTTCACTCCAGCAGCCAGTTCTTCTTCCGTCATGTCGGTTTCCACAACGTCAAAGAACATATCCCAGCGTGGTGTATTTATATATATCTGCGCCGTGCCTTTTGGTATTTCCAATCTTATCCTTTCCGGTTTTTCGAAAGTATATGCAGATATTCTGGGAGGATTGGTCATAAAACTCGTCACATGAGTAAGGTTATAACATCCGGTAAAAGCCTCTCCAAGGTAGGTCAGATTGGGACAGAGAAATACCAAGTGTAAATTCGTACATCCGGCGAAAGCCCTATCCTGTACTTTTTTCAAACTGTCAAACAATCCCGAGAAAACTACCACCTCCGTCAGACCGGTACATCCCTCACAAACGGCAAAAGGCACTTCCTCAAGATTGCTGCCAAAAGTAAGAACACTTATACTGGTACATCCCGCCAAAGCGTGTCCTCCCAATTCCTTAAGAAGAGGCGGAAATTCGAAATGCTGCAGTTTCTTACATCCCGCGAAAGCGTAAGCACCTATCTTCCATGTCGCGGTTCCTGGCCAAGAGTAGAACCATAGATTTTCACAATCTTGGAAAGCACCCTCTCCTACCACCTCTATGCTAACAGGGAAATTTATCCACTCGAGAAGTTTTTTTACCCTACTATCAGAACAAGCGTGGTCGGCAATTTCTACAACCTCGTAATTCTTCTTTTCATAAGTTACGAATTGCGGAATAGTAAGTATACCCGCCACAATAGCTTCAGGATTTACCCCCTGCAGAACAGCAGTATACTTTTCTGAATTAAGTGAATAGTCAAGATGTCCCACCGTAACACCGCCAAACGCTTTGTTTAAAGAGAGAATCAGGAAGACTGTAATAAAAAATAATGTAATTATCTTCTTCATGGTTATATAGTTTTAGAATTCCAGATTGCAAAGATACAATTAAGTGAGCGGAATACCAAAGGAAAATAATTTTTTCTTTGTATTCCCGAGCGAGAGTATCTTATTTAAAGGTACGATTAAGCGAAGAGAATACAAAATAAATACAAATTTATTTTTATTCTTGAGCGAGAGTATCTTATTCAAAGATACGATTAAGCGAGAACAAAACCAAACAAATTCATTTATTTTAATGATATGAGTTTGAGCCTTGAGAAAATTTTTCTTAAAGGCTCAAAAATCATAGCATGTGAAGAAGTTATTCTTTGTTTTGTCGAGCGAGAGTATCTTATTCAAAGATACAAAAAATTCTTCATTCGTGTATCACAAAAAATGAAGATTTTAGAATTTTATCAATAGAGGGTGAAATATATTTTGTGATTCCAGTTTTTATTCCTATTTTTGCAGGCATTGAAAAGTTAAAGTGGTATGAGAAAATACAATATTCTTATTTTGTTAGCATTATGTTCTACGTTATTTTCATGTAATTTCCTTTCGCCAAAAGGTTATTTCTCAAAGCAAGTAAAGAACATGGACGTGGAGCCACAGACCGATGATGAGCGCATCTTGGTTGGAGAGTTCAAAGATTACCTCTCCTTTGTCGATTCTTTGGCCAACGTTTGGGATGGTAAAGACACAATGACTATGCGCCGTTTATACTATAATCAACGCGAGCAATACTGTCGTCTTCTTGATGTCAAAAAATATAAGAACATTAGACGTACCCTTCATGATGCTGTAGAGCATAATATGGATGAAATAGACGAGAGCATAAAGCAGAAGTTATCATTAGAAACTTGTCATGAATTATATACTTTCTATGAGTGTTATAATTTAAACCGGGAAACAACCGTGAATTGGCCTCCAAATGTAGTTGATGGGAAGATACATACTAACATCTATAGAGAGTATTATATTCTTGAGAATACAAAGCTGTTTAAACGCAGTGCGACAAGTGACATAGGATACAAGTTAGTAGATGTCGTGATAAAACACCCCTTGACGTATCGACAGGTAAAGGCTATCCGAAAATATTACGATAATAATCCAATAAAGCCGAAAGGTTATCGTGATGATTCACGCAATTTAGGTACAAATACAACTCAAAAGAAATCAGTAAATTTTACTCAGCCTGAAATCGTGACCGAGATTGATGCTACAGAGATTGATTGGTGCGAAGAGTGTAATGCAAAACAATATTCTTGCTGTCCTAAGTGCAAAACAGAAGAGCAGAAGGACTGCCAATGTGGCTGCGAGGATTGTCGTAGGTTTGGAAATACGCGCTAATTCAATTTTTTAGGGTAAAAACTATACTCTGGTCAAGAAGAAAAAAAGAATAAAGGTTTGTAAGTATCAGTAATTCAGTAGTTTAAAAGAAAAGCGCAACTAGGCGGTCATTTGGTCAATTGTCATTAAGAGTTTTGAAGTGCGATTTTGCTCAAAGTAAATAATAATATATATATTATTATATTACTTTGCTGATTTTGGCGTTTTCGATTTCCTTAATGACAATTGACCTAATGACCAAATGACCGCCGATTTTGTCAACGAATTTTAGCGTGACAGCGTTACAGTGTGACAGTTCGAAATTAGGTAATGCAAACCCCTAAAATAGTTCTATATTTATATTTATATATATATAAATATATAATATAGAGTTGAAAATTGACATTTGTACAACGAGAAAATCAACTGTCACACTGTAACGCTGTAACGCATGCCAGTCATCGAAACCCAGTAAAATGCGATAAAAGTAGGCTTGTTACGACTTCAGCAATAAAGCACTTTATACCAAAAGTAGGCTACTTTTGGGGTAAAAGTAGCCTACTTTTAGGTGCGATTACATATATGATAGCGTGGTGCGAGGTGCGAAAATTACTGCGCAGTGAAGTCGCTGGCGGCATAAATGGTGACCATTGTCTTGTGGTTGAGCGTTATGCTCGGGTTCAGCGTGAATTTGTAGTTGCGCGTCTTGCCGCCTGTCGTCCTGCCCACGAAGGTCACGGTGTACTTGTAGTGAGTATCGTAGGCACCGAGTATTTGCTCGCCGCCATTGGGTACGGTGTACTCAAATTCGCTTGCCTGTTCGTTGTCGGTTGTGATGACCTTGATGTTTGATATTGTCATGCCATCGGGCATGTTATTAACAATCTTGAGTCGTCCGGCGGTGGTATTCACCATCTTTGGCAATTTTGTGATGAACCTCTTCGAATCCGACATCACTATTTCGTTCAGGTCTGCCCCCGTTGTGATAAAGCTCTGATGCGCATATTCTCCGCTCATCCATGTGCAGAGGGTGTAGGGTTCGCGGTCTTCGTTGTCCTTTCCTGCGCGATCATACCACATCCATGATGTTTGGATGTCCATTGTGCCGCGAGCAGCCTGGTTGTTCTTGATGTTGAAGCCGTATTTCTGGCTCCACTGGAACTCCGGCAGGTTGTTGAACTGCAGGCGCCAGCGTGCCCAGTTGCCGTTCTTTGTCTCGTTCACAACGTCCACGTCTTTTATCTCACGCTTCTCGGAGTGGCTCCACTCCCAGCCCTCGCTGAAATCGAAATCCAACTTTCCAGCCCAACCTTTCGATCCTTTCATGCCGCCGACACTTTGGCTCAGCTTCAGACTGAAGGAGTTCTTGTCCTCTACAAAGGTAGAACCGTTGGTCGTTGATGGCGATGGAGACGCACCTGCCGGGAACATGATGTGGTCGCTGGTATCTTCCATCCAGCTATTATCGTCAGTCGAATAATTTGGGATGAGGTGCGACTCGACTATGAAGTTCTTGCAGTAGGCTCCGCACCAGCGCACATAGGTGCCTCCGTGCTGGTTCCAACCCTTGCCCTTCCACATGTTGGCACTGGCGATGCTGGCAGTCATCTTCACGCCGTAGTAGTCGCCTGATCCCGCCTCGCCTTCATATACGTGTACCATATAGATGTCGTAGGCGGCAGTCATAGAGAAAATGCCACTAAAGACATCAGCATCCGATAAAATTAATTGCCTGAATGTGCGGCTGACGGGGAAGGTCCGTGTCTCGAGGACGTGATTATACGCGGCGAAGTTCTCCATGTTGGGTAAGCCCGTGTCTTTATCAGCGTTGCCGCCATTATTGATATGTCTGTTATAGTCTGACAGCATAGCAGATATCATAGCATAGTAGTTCTGAGCACGGTTCATGTTCTCCACGATGGGGTCGCCACCCTCGCCGCTCTCGGGTGTATAGATGAAGTAGTGGCCTTTACCACCGTTGAAGCCGTAGATAAAGACAGAGCTGTTGAGGCCTTCACTGTCAATGTCAAACCACTCGTGGCTCTGTGCGTAAGCCTCGAACTCAGCCTTGACGGGATTGACCACACAAATAAGTTTCTGATCTGAATCTTCAGTGATTACTCTTTTCAATATTCCTTCGTCGATATCGGTCAGTTTGTTCAGTACATACACTTCAGCTGTTTCCACATTAGCCATAGCGCTTAGTTCCGGGTTAGTACCCCAAACAAAGGCTTGTTTCAGGTCAGCATCTATGCCCTGTGCCGCGAATACTCCCGCCAATGGTGCCAGCATTTCGGGGTTGAATTTGTTCACGCTTCCGGGGTCAACCTCCGTTGACGTGTCGTTGTTGCCCGCGGGATTGTCGTCCTTTTCGGAACACGATGTCACGCCCAGAATCATCGTCAGGGCGAGCATCCATAGTATGAAGATTGACTTTTTCATAGTAGTAACAGTTATAAATTGTAATATTTGTAACATTTCGGTTGCAAATATACATATTTTTTCAAAAATACGCAATAATTTGTGTTAATTTTTAAAATCTCCAACCCCTAACCCCTAACCCCTAACCCCTAACCCCTAAAAATAATTTGCGAATTTGAAATATAATGATTACTTTTGTCGAGCGAAACGAATTTGAATTGTGAATGAATAACCAAAACTTACTAAAAATATGTTGAATAATAAGTTTGTAAAGTTTTTTATGGCTGGTGCTATGGTGTGCCAGATGTGTGTTGTGACGTCGTGTTCCGACGAGACTACGGGTTCTGCTACAGACCCGCTGAAGTACACTTACGATAAGGACAAGGACGCGTCGGTGGAGCCGGGAAACAGTTTCTTTGACTACTGTTGCGGCACGTGGCTAAAGGGGCATCCCACACCCGCTGACCCTAACGAGAATATTGGTGGAATGTTTGATGCTCTGAAGGTGATGAAGGAGCGCGAGAGAGAGTTGAAAGCGGAGCAGCCCGACATTCGTAACTTCTACAAACTATCTGACGAGATGTACGATAACTCGGAGGCATCAAGGGCCTATATCAATGAGAAGAGGGGCGTCTTGGTGAAGCCGAAGACTAAGGAGGAGGCGTACCTCATGATTGGTAAGATGTACATGGAGGGTGTTAACGTGCTAAACATTAGCACTGAGCTGAAGAGGGACAAAGACACGTACCTTGCTATGCTGGAGCCTAACCCGATTACTTCGCAAAAGCTTACATACACGCAGATGAAAAGGGCGAGAGAGAACAGCGAGCCTACATCGAGAAGTGCTAACGGCAGTCCTGCCTGTTCGTTGGTGGCGCAGGGTATGGGCATCGACAAGTCGCTGGTATGGCAGGACGCTAATACGGACAAGAGATGGCAGTATGTATGGGAAAGGTATTCCATAGACGACTTGTACAGGATGATGCAGGAGGCGTGGATGTACTACGAGGCTTTTGCCGACGAGGAAGGACTGGCGGCATATAACGCTCTATGGCCTGAGGAACATCAAAAGACTGTTCAAGGCATGCGCAATGACGCGAGGGCTGAGCTTAACTACACTACTTCATACTACCTGCAGCAGCGTTTCGTGCCACAGAGTCTGAAGGAGAAGTATCTTGCATTGACGAAGGAAATTCAGGCGTCGCTGTACAAAAGAATAGAGAACGTGGACTGGATGAGCGAGCCGACGAAGCAGAATGCTTTGGACAAGTTGACCAACTGCGGTGTGTACGTGGCATACCCAGACACGTGGCACAAGGACTGCATACCTGCCCTTACGGACTGTAAGACGCTGGTCGAGGCGGTACACCGTCTGAAGATAGCCAACGCGCAACTGTTTAAGAAAATCATTGGTACCAACGACTTGTTCTCACATTGTCTCACTCTTAGCATGAATAGCAGTAACGACGGACTTACGCCTATGGACCTGACGCTGGTCAATGCGACATATATGCCGATGTATAACTCCATTGTGATTTATCCGGCTATGCTGCTAACACCAATAATGCCCGAGGAGGGTTACAGCGAGGCTTGTTTCTACGCTGTAATGACAACCATAGGTCATGAGTTCACTCACGGATTCGACGTCAGCGGTGCGAAATTCGACAAGTATGGCAACCCCAAGAACTGGTGGACGGTGAGCGACCAGATGAACTTCGAGGACCGCAGCAATAACCTTGTTCGCTGCTACAGCAGTCAGGAACTTGATCCGGAGCGTGCTCCGCTGAAATTCGGCGACGGAAAACGTACCCTCAACGAGAACATTGCCGACCTTGGCGGCTTCCTGGCGGCACGCGATGCGTACATTGCCCACATAGAGAAACAGGGATTCAACGGCGAGCAGCGCAACGAACAGATACGCAAGTTCTACGAGTCGTTTGCACACATGTGGTGCATGGTATATGGCGAAACTTTTTTCAAAATGCTACTGGAGTCGGACGTACACTCTCATTCGCGCCTCCGCACAAACGGAGTAGTGATGAATACGGACATGTGGTACGACCTGTATAAGGTTAACCGTAACCATAAGTTATATTTGGAGAAGGAGAGAAGGACGTATATTTGGTGAAAATCATTAAAAATATTGAATATTATTTGGTTTTCTCCTCGTTTATTCGTACCTTTGCCCCCCGATTTGCGCTCGCGCGCGAAATCAATAGAGTTTATTAACATGTTTAACCATTTAAAGAGTTAGTTATTTTTTATGTCAAACCTTAAAAACGTACAGCCACTCGAGGACTTCAACTGGGAAGAGTTCGAGCACGGCAGTAGCGCGAATGTCACGAAAGAGGAGCTTACTAAAGCTTACGATGAAACCCTTAACAAGGTTAGCGAACATCAGGTAGTTGATGGTAAGGTCATCTCGGTTGACAAGAAAGAAGTCATCGTCAACATCGGCTATAAGAGCGACGGTATCATCCCCGCCTCTGAGTTCCGTTACAACCCCGACCTGAAGGTTGGAGACATCGTTGAGGTGTATGTAGAGAACCAAGAGGACAAGAAGGGTCAGTTGCTTCTCTCCCACAAGAAGGCTCGCATGTCTAAGAGCTGGGAGCGTGTCAATGCTGCTCTTGACAACGAGGAAATCATCAACGGTTATATCAAGTGCCGCACTAAGGGTGGTATGATTGTTGACGTGTTCGGTATCGAGGCTTTCCTCCCCGGCAGTCAGATCGATGTTCATCCTATCCGCGACTACGACATATTTGTTGGCAAGACAATGGAGTTCAAGGTTGTTAAGATCAACCAGGAGTTCCGCAATGTTGTTGTTTCTCACAAGGCTCTCATCGAAGAGGAGCTTGAGGCACAGAAGAAGGAGATTATCGGCAAGCTCGAAAAGGGTCAGATCCTCGAGGGTACCGTTAAGAACATCACTTCTTACGGCGTATTCGTTGACCTGGGTGGTGTTGACGGACTCATCCACATCACAGACCTTTCTTGGGGCCGCGTAAGCGATCCACACGAGGTTGTTGCTCTGGACGACAAGATCAACGTTGTAATTCTCGACTTCGACGACGAGAAGAAGCGCATCGCTCTTGGTCTGAAGCAGCTCACTCCACACCCATGGGATGCTCTGGATGCTAATCTTAAGGTGGGCGACCACGTTAAGGGTAAGGTAGTCGTTATTGCTGACTACGGTGCATTCGTAGAGATTGCTCCTGGTGTTGAGGGTCTTATCCACGTTTCAGAGATGTCTTGGAGCCAGCACCTGCGTTCTGCACAGGACTTCATGCACGTTGGCGACGAGGTAGAGGCAGTTATCCTCACACTGGACCGCGACGAGCGCAAGATGTCACTGGGTATCAAGCAGCTTAAGGAAGACCCATGGGAGACCATCGAGGTTAAGTATCCTGTTGGCAGCAAGCACACAGCAAAGGTTCGCAACTTCACCAACTTCGGTATCTTCGTAGAGCTGGAGGAAGGTGTTGGCGGTCTTATCCACATCAGCGACCTCTCTTGGACAAAGAAGGTAAAGCATCCTTCAGAGTTCACACAGGTAGGTGCAGACATCGACGTTGTTGTTATCGAAATTGATAAGGAGAACCGTCGTCTGTCTCTGGGTCACAAGCAGCTCGAGGACAATCCTTGGGATACTTACGAGACTCTGTACACCACAGGTAGCATCCACGAGGGTAAGATTGTTGAAGTTAAGGACAAGGGTGCCGTAATCACTCTCAACGAGGGTGGCGAAGGCTTCGCAACTCCTAAGCACCTTGTAAAAGAGGACGGAACACAGGCTCAGCAGGGCGAGGTTCTGCCATTCAAGGTCATCGAGTTCGTTAAGGAGACAAAGCGTATTATCCTCTCTCACAGCCGTACTTTCGAGGACGAGAAGGAAGAGGCTAAGAAGGCAGCTCCACGCAAGCGCACAGCTAAGAAGGACGACGTTGCTACAATCAACAACGTAGCAGCAAGCACAACTCTTGGCGACATCGACGCTCTTGCTGAACTGAAGGCAAAGATGGAGAAGGGAGAGTAATGCCCTACTCTATTGAATAAACAGGAAATCATGGGCGACCATTACGGTGCCCATGATTTTCAATTTAAAAACAAAAGGACGATTACAGTTTAATATCTATGACACAGACAACAGAAGCTCCTATGGAGGAGAAGAGAAGCCTTAGCTTCGTAGAACAAATGGTGGAAAACGACCTCGCAGAAGGCAAAAACGACGGTCGCATACAAACCCGTTTCCCGCCAGAGCCCAACGGATATATTCACATAGGTCATGCAAAGGCTATATGCATGGACTTCGGTGTAGCAGAGCACTACAACGGAGTGTGCAACCTGCGTTTCGACGACACCAACCCTTCAAAGGAAGATACGGAGTACGTTGACTCTATACTGCAGGACATAAAGTGGCTGGGATTCAAGTGGGGAAACCTGTACTACGCTTCGGACTACTTCCAGCGTCTGTGGGACTTCGCTATATGGATGATAGAACAGGGAAAGGCTTACGTCGATGAACAGACATCGGAGCAGATTGCCGAGCAGAAAGGCACTCCTACACAGCCCGGAACACCTTCGCCATACCGTGACCGTCCGATAGAAGAAAATCTGCGACTCTTCAAGCAGATGAACACCCCCGAGGCCGTTGAGGGCAGCATGGTGCTTCGTGCCAAACTGGATATGGCAAACCCCAACATGCACTTCCGCGACCCCATCATCTACAGAATAATACAGACGCCCCACCACCGCACAGGTACCAAGTGGCACGCATATCCCATGTACGACTTCGCACACGGACAGAGTGACTACTTCGAGGGCGTGACACACTCTATCTGTACGCTGGAGTTCGTGCCTCACCGTCCGCTCTACGACAAGTTTGTTGACGAGCTGATGGACTTCGACAAGAACACCACAGGATACCGTCCACGCCAGATAGAGTTCAACCGTCTTAACCTTACCTACACGGTGATGTCGAAGCGCAAGCTGAAGGCGCTGGTAGAAGAACACCTGGTAAACGGATGGGACGACCCACGAATGCCTACCGTTTGCGGTATGCGCCGTCGTGGATACTCACCACAGAGCATACGTAAGTTCATCGACTCAATAGGTTATACCAAGTTCGATGCGCTTAACGATATGGCGCTCCTTGAGGCTGCCGTCCGCGAGGACCTCAACATGCGTGCCACACGTGTCAGCGCCGTACTGAACCCCGTGAAGTTGGTCATCACCAACTACCCCGAAGACAAGACAGAGGAGATGGTTGCTGTGAACAACCCCGAGAACGAGGCAGAGGGAACGCACAACATAACATTCAGCAGGAACCTGTGGATAGAACGTGAGGACTTCATGGAAGATGCACCAAGCAAATTCTTCCGTATGACACCAGGAAAGGAAGTCCGTCTGAAGAATGCATATATAATAATGTGTACCGGATGCACCAAAGATGCTGACGGAAACATCACCGAGATACAGGCAACATACGACCCTGAGAGCAAGAGCGGAATGGCTGGTGCTAACCGTAAGGTGAAGGGCACGCTGCACTGGGTAAGCGCAGACCACTGCAAGAAGGCTGAGGTGAGAATATACGACAGACTATTCAACGTGGAGAACCCCAGTGCCGACGAGCGCGACTTCCGCGAGTTGCTTAACCCTGAGTCGCTGAAGACTATCAACAACTGCTACGTGGAAGACTTCGCCGCAACGATGAAACCAGGACAGTACCTGCAGTTCCAGCGCATAGGTTACTTCATGGCTGACTTAGACAGTAATAACGAACACCTGGTATTCAACAAGACAGTAGGTCTGAAGGATACTTGGGCAAAACAGAATAAATGAACAACAACTACTTCGATAGCGAAGAATTCCAGGAAATGCTTCGTAACTACGAAGAAGCAATAAACAACGGAGAGTCGCCACTACTTGATAGTGACGACTTTACGTCTATTGCTGAATATTACAACACAAAGGGCGAAACGGAAAAGGCTTCGGAAATTCTGGACCACGCAATAGACATATACCCCACAGCAAGTGCACCGCTGATAATGAAGGCAAGGATGACGCTGATAAACGACGAGGACGACGTGAAGGCGCAGGAGTATCTCGACAGGGTGTGCGACAAGACCGACCTGGAATTCAACTACATGCAGGCGGAGCTGTGGATAGAGCAGAACAACGAAGAGGAGGCTGCAGAGCTGCTGCAAAGAGTGTGGGAGGAAAACGAAGACGAACAGGAGGATATGGCGATAGAGATAGCTACGCTGTATGTTGACTACGATATGGCTGAGGAGGCTGCAATGTGGTTAGAGCGTCACGACGACAAGGAGTCGCCAGACTATTTAGAGGTGGCGGCACGCATAGAGTTGGCACGAAGGAACTACGACGAGAGCATACGACTGTTCAACAAACTCATAGACACTAACCCCTACTCCGTACAATACTGGAACATGCTTACCTTCGCGCAGGTGCTGAAGGGCGACATCAGAGGAAGCATAGAGAGCAGCGAATATGCACTCGCCATAGACAACAACAATACGGAGGCGATAGTCAACAAGGCTAACGGACTATACAACTTAGGCAACTTTGCCGAGGCGGAGAAATACTACGGAAGGTACAACCGCATAACAAGGGGCGACGCACAGTCGCTACTTTTCCAAGCTTCTTGTCTGTTTGCTATGAACAGGTTTCAGGAGGCTGCATTCCTGTTGGACAAGGCGGAGACGATGGCCGACAAGGATATGCACTACCTCCTCCACGATATTTACCAGAAGCAGGCTTTCGTGCAGAGCAGAATGGGTAATCTGGACAAGGCGCTGATGCACATCAACAAGGCTTACGAGCTGCCGGTTGACAGGAACGAGATACTGGTGTTCAAAGGTCATCTGCTGATGGAACACAACTGTGTGAAGGAGGCTATAGAGAGTTTCAGCGAGGCGCTGGACAGCAGCAAGGGCAGTCCGGAGATAATGCTGAAGGTGGGAATGTCGTTATACGACAACAACTTCCCCAAACACGCCTGCAAGATTTTCAAGAAGTACCTGGACGTGACGGATAACAACATAGCCCTGCCCTACCTCGCAGCATGTTACCACGATATGGGAGACCGCGAGAAATATCTGGAGTATCTCAAGGAGGCGTGCCGACTGGTTCCCCAGGAGACGGAGATTGTCTTCGACGAGCAATTCCCCGAAGGGGTGAGTCCCGAGAACTATTACGATTACGAAATACAAAACGAGAAACAATGAATATCATAACATCACTACTCGACAACCTTAACTACGGCACTATACTTTTCCTTATGATGCTGGAAAGCACCGTAATTCCCGTGCCGTCAGAACTGGTGGTGTCGCCGGCAGCATACTATGCCGCAGGAGGACATCTTAACGTGTTCCTCATAATACTCTTCGCCACCATTGGCGCTGACCTCGGAGCAACGATAAACTACGTTGTGGCATACTACGTGGGACGTCCCGTAATATACCGCTTCGCCGAGAGCAAGTTGGGAAAGCTCTGTCTGTTGAACCAAAAAAAGGTGGAACAGAGCGAGGAGTACTTCAACAATCACGGAGTTGCCGCAACACTCACAGGACGACTCATTCCGGGTATCAGACACCTTATAAGTATTCCTGCAGGACTGGCGAAGATGAACTACTGGAAATTCCTGCTCTACACCACCCTTGGTGCCGGAGCGTGGAACTGCATACTGGCGATATTAGGATGGCACCTACATGCTGTGGTGCCTGCCGACCAGCTGAACGAGAAAATAGAAGAGTACGGAGAATACATTAAATTCGCCATCATGGGCATAGTAGTCCTCGTACTCCTCTATTTCATTATAAAATACTCCTTAAAAAGAGTAAAGAAGTAAGTCTTTTTTATTCTACCTTAAACAGGTCATTTATCTCCGCGATTTCGTCCTCATCGAACCAGTCGCGGAGTTTATTTTGTGCCTTCTCCTTAACGTCTTCAGACACGTCGCCCCACACCTTCTGAAGGACGAAGATGAGTACTGCCAAGTCGTCGCCAAGACCGGCTATAGGAATAGCATCGGGGACAACGTCCAACGGACTGATGAGGTAACCCAGCGCACCAATGATGATGGCTTTGTCCTTCAGGGGAATCTGGTCGCTCTGAAGGGTGTAGAACAAGAGTAAGGCGGCATAGACCAACTTCGCCCCTGCCCTCTTTGCTATTCTTGAAATCTTCTCCACAAATTCAATCTTCGTGAATTTGTTGCTGTATTGCATAAACTCTGGTAATTCCATCGATGTAATTTACTATTTGACGATTTACTATTTACTATTTATTTACTATTTATTTACTATTTAATTATTTAGCTATTTATTCATCCGCTCTGTACTCCCCCTCTACTTGGAGGGGGTTGGGGGGAGGCTTTTCTACAAGTCTTTTACGAGCACTTCCCCACTCTTCTTCAGGAATTCGGCACGAAGGCTAAAGGTCTTCGACCACGCTTCACCCTCGAACTGATGCATATCGAGGTCGAGTTTCCATTTGCCCTTAGCCTCTATCCTATCGACAACCATCCTGACGGAGAGTTTATCGAGTGATATGGCGGGCTGGTAGTATGTATCGTCGCCTTTGTCGCCTGTGTTTACTTCGCTGATGACGTTCAGTTCTACGAGTTCGTTAAGCAGGTCGTGAACCATACGGATGGGGATGCCTGTCTGCAACTTTAACTCGAGTGCTGTATAGGGTCTCTCTCCTTCCTCGAAACGTTTGCATATGCGACTTGCAAGCAGCAACGAGAGCATTAGTTTGTAACGGTGGCTGAGGTCGGAGGTGTTGGTGCGGAAAGCAAAGTCCTCGAGGTTCTGATTGGTGTAACAGAGATTAGCACCAAAGAGACAGATAATCCACGATATCTGCAACCACAACAGGAAAAGCGGCAAGGCAGCGAAAGAGCCGTAGATGGCGTTGTAACCCGTCACCCATATCTGAGAATGGATGTAGGCAAACTGAAGACCCTGCATAGCACAACCTGCCAGGATGCCCGGTACTATGGCGCTGCTGAAATTCACCTTCGTATTAGGCATGAAGACGTAAAGGAAGACGAATACTGCCGACATCAACAGGAAGGGGGTGAGGTCGATGAGAAAGCGCAACAGCGGACCAAGGACGTAGGTCTCAGAGAGGTTATTGCCGGCGAAGGAAGTAACCGCTAACGTGAGTCCCGACGACACCACAATACCTATCGGAGCCAGGAAGAACATCGAGGTGTAATCGGTTATCGTCCGATAGATGCTGCGGGGCTTGTTGACCTGCCAAATGTCGTTGAACACTTGTTCTATGTTGTCGATAAGCATTATTACCGTCCACAACATAAACAGCAAGCCGATGCCTAAGAACACGCCGCTCTTGGTGTGAATGAGGTAGCTGTTGACGAAACTGATGATGATTTCGGCAGCCTGAGGTTGTGACGACAGAGAGTCGCGGAACCACTGCTCTATATAGATGTTATAACCGAAACCGCGGGCGATGGCGAAGACGACAGCAATGATAGGAACGATAGCAAGCAACGTGCTGTAGGTCAACGAGGCTGCTGCCACAAACATCTTCTTGTCGAGGAACCACTCTACGGTGAGCAGTAGCATCTTCAACAACTTATAGAAGAAAAAGCGTACAGCAGATACTTCGTCGCGTTGCACGCGCCAAATGTCCACCTTAAGGAAATGCATCAAGTTGCTCATCAATTCTCAACTCTAAATTCTCAATTAAAAGTCAGTGCCCCTATAAGCCGGGTTCTGTTCCGTCAATGACGGCGCCTGTCATTTATCTACTCCGCAGGTCACCCTACGGCTCAAGCATTCTACCCTCCATCGTGTCACGAATGACATCGGGCGGGCTACCCTCAGCCGATGGTTTACATGAACTTGCAGCTCCCAGCCGACACAGCCAGACGATCACCCGTCTGCTGGTGGTCTCTTACACCACCTTCTCACCCTTACCCCACAAACAATGAGGCGGTCATTCTCTTCTGTCGTCGCCTACTGTCACCAATAGCTTCTACTTTCAGAAGTGGGATGCCCTATGCTGCCCGGACTTTCCTCTCGTGTCGTACAACACCAGCGACAAGCCGGAACACTGACGCTGCAAAGGTAGTGCAAACCGAGCGAAAAACCAAAGAAAACTTGAATTTTCTTTGGTTTTCCGAGGTGCAGCCTACCTTATTGCTGCCAGATTTCTCTCTAACTGCTCCACAGAACTTGCACCGACGAGAACCGACGTTACACCCTGCTGCTCGAGAATCCACTGAAGCGACTTCGCAGCAAGAGTCTTACCCTCTTTTGCTGCCTCGTCGTTCCACTTGCGTATCTTCTCCAACAGCTCAGGAGTAAGCATCTCCTTGCGAAGGAAGATACCCTTCGACATTCGTGAGTCGGCAGGAATACCTTTGAGGTAACGGTCCGTGAGAAGACCCTGCTCGAGGGGCGAGAACGCTATGAAGCCTACTCCCGACTCGTGACAGAGCTGCAGGATGCCCTCCTCTATGGGAGCACGATAGAGACGATTCAGCTTTCCCTGATAGATAAGCAGCGGGGTGTCGTGCTGCTTGAGATATTCTATACCGTAACGTAGAGCCTCTAAAGGCCAGTTGGATATTCCTACGTAGAGCGCCTTACCTGCACGTACAATATCAACAAGTGCTTGCAAGGTCTCGTCGAGAGGGGTGTTGGGGTCGTAACGATGACTGTAGAAAAGATCGACATAGTCTAAGTGCATACGACGAAGACTCTGGTCGAGCGACGACATTAGATACTTCCTGGAGCCCCAGTCGCCATAAGGACCTTCCCACATGCCGTAGCCTGCCTTCGAAGAGATGAAGAGCTCGTCGCGATAAGGACGCATATCGTCGTCCATGATGCGTCCTAAAGTCTCTTCGGCAGAACCTGGTGCAGGACCGTAGTTATTGGCTAAGTCGAGATGGGTAATTCCGTTGTCGAAAGCATAACGTACTATAGCACGACTGCGCTCGTAAGGGTCAACACTTCCGAAATTATGCCACATGCCCAAAGACACCTTAGGCAACAAAACACCAGAGCGTCCACAACGCTCATACTGCATACCGTTCTCGTAACGATGCGCGTCAGCTAAGTACTTTTCCATAATTTTTTGCTACATTAAGTTGTAAAAGAATTTTCGCAACAAAGGTATAGGAAAAATTTCAAACGACAAAACTATTACATTTATTTTTGCAACTTCATGAAGAAGCAAGACGTTGTAAATAATATAATAAGGTACGCGCAAAGCACCTGAAACCAACTGAAACTTATACCAGTTACGGTGGCTCCGGGCAACGACGCAATGAGTCTTACGAGGTGGAGCATAGTATCGGCAACAGTGTCGAGAAGCATGCTGACAGTAGCCGGGAAGACGTGCAACAGGTAGATGATGGTACCACCTATTATAATATATGCGGCGGGAACGACTACGAAATTAGACAGCAGGAAATAAACGGGGAAGATGTGGAAATAATGAGCAACAAGAGGGGCGGTACCCAACTGGGCAACGAAGGAGATACACACCATAGACCACACGAAGGCGACGAAACGATTGCGACGCAACCGGAAGGGCATAAGACGAAAGAGGGGCTTGTAAAGAATAATTATAAACAATACGGCAGCAAAAGATAACTGGAAACCTATGTCGTAAACAGAGCTGGGACTGAACAGAAGAATTAAGATTGCCGAAAGACTAAGGTTATTGACGGACGAAGCTTTCCGAAGCATCATTGTAGATAAGGTAATGAGACTAAGCATGATGGCGGCGCGGGTGATACTTGCTGACATACCCACAGCATAGGCATAGACCCATATCGACGAAAGCAGAATGACGTTGAAGAAAAGACGACGACGAAGGGGATAGAATACGAAGGAGAGAAAGAAATAGAGTATGCTGAGGTGAAGTCCGGATAGGGCAAGGACGTGAGAGGCGCCGACGGCGGAGAACTGCTGACGTACGGAGCGTTGCAGACGGGAGCGGTCGCCAAGGGTCATCGCGCCTACCAAGCCCCCACCCTGCGTGAGGGTTACCACCTTTGTTATTGGCGGAAGGGAGCGGTATTTGCGATAGTATTTGCTATGAGGATGTGCGAAGAGTACCGACATTACTATTATCACTACTGCCGGCAGAAGAAGCGGACTTCTTCGCAGCGCCTTCTTCAAAGTCCTCAGAACGATCATAATGCTGCGGAAAGAACTTCCGAAAGCGTAGGATGGATATGAACCATATCACGCAACTGTGTCAACGTAGCGTTGCAACACATGAGAACGCTGACTTCCTGAACGATGTCGGCAGCGTGGGCACCATATACATGACAGCCCAGCAGACGGTCGTCGTCTGTTGACACCATAAGTTTCAACATTCCGTCGGTAGCATTCATAGCGAGAGCCTTGCCGTTAGAGCGGTAGAAACTCTTAAGCACTTTGTGGGCTATATTCTGCTCTTTACACTGATCCTCGGAAAGTCCTACACTGGCTGCCTCGGGGATGGTGAATACCGCTGAAGGCATAATATCGAGACGAATAGTGTCCTTTATGCCGAGCATGTGATTCACAGCCTTACGTCCCTGATACTCAGCAGCATGAGCAAGCATACAACGAGCGTTGACGTCGCCGATAGCATAAACGCCAGGAACAGAGGTCTGCATATTCTCGTCAACGACGATGCCTCGTGGAGAATGTTCTATCGCCGTATTCTCCAAGCCGAAGCCAGAGATACGCGGAGCACGTCCTGTAGCCATAAGTACGAGGTCGGCAGGAACCTGCTGCTGCTTTCCTTTGCGAGAGAAAAAGACGACGTTGTCGGCAATCTTCTCTACACTACTCTGCATGTAGAACTCTATGCCTCGTTTCTCGAGAGTCTTACGCAGACGCTTCGCAATGTCGCTATCGAGAACGGGAAGACACTCCGCAAGATATTCCACAACGGTTACCTTGTAGCCGAAAGCGCTGTATATGCACGCCATCTCCATACCTATTACGCCAGCACCGATAATTACGAGGGACGAAGAAAGGCTACGGGTAGGCGAGCGTAGCTCGGGAATGCGAGATGCGAGGGACGAGCTTCCGAGGAGCTTTTCTGACGTAACGACATAAGGCTCGTCGGCACCTTCTATGGGAAGTACCTTCGGTGTGGAACCAGTAGCGATTATTACGGAACCCGAGGTGCGGGAAGCGAGAATCGCAGAAAGGTCGGCATGTTCACGAACGAGGGTGATGTTAGGATGCGAAAGCAGTTGTTCGATGCCAGCCTGTAATTGACTTACCACCACGTCCTTTCGCTGCATAGCCTCATCAAGCGATGTAGCACCTTGCGACGCTTCGTGTAACAGAGTCTTTGTAGGAATACAGCCGCTGTTGAGACACGTTCCGCCAAGGTCACTCTCTTCGTAGATAGTAACCTTGACGTCATGATTAGCTGCATAAAGTGCCGTCTGGTAACCACCAGGACCAGCACCTATGATTGTTAGTTCTTTCATTCTTCACTCCATATTACAACAGGATGCTTTGCTGCCTCGACGTCGTCAACACGTCCTATAGGAGTATTGTGTGGAGCACCCTTTACAAGTTCAGGATTATCGTGAGCCTCCTGGGCTATTGTACGCATCACGTCGATGAAGGCATCGAGTGTTTCACGACTCTCGTTCTCCGTAGGTTCTATCATCATACTCTCGTGGAAGAGCAGCGGGAAATAGATTGTAGGAGCGTGGTAGCCGTAGTCAAGGAGTCGCTTTGCGATATCCATTGTGGTGACGCCTGTTGACTTATCCTTCAGACCGTCGAAGACGAACTCGTGCATACAGGTCCTGTCGATAGGCAACTCGTAGAGGTCCTTCAGACGTTCCTTGACGTAGTTGGCGTTGAGTGTTGCCAACGGACCGACGTTCTTTACATTCTCTTTGCCTAACGACATAAGGTAAGCGTAGGCACGCATAACGACACCATAGTTGCCGTAGAACGGACCTATGGTTACCGTCTCGAGGAACTGTTCGAGTCCTTTGCGAACACCTACAGGACCGCTGCCGGGACCTCCACCTCCGTGAGGTGTCGAGAAGGTCTTGTGGAGATTGATGTGCATAACATCGAAGCCCATATCACCAGGACGACAGACGCCAAGCATAGGATTCAGGTTAGCACCATCGTAGTACATCAGTCCGCCACATTCGTGGACGAGGGCTGCTATTTCCGGGATGTTGCGTTCGAAGAGTCCTAAGGTATTAGGATTTGTCATCATCATTCCTGCTATGGTGTCGTCGAGCAGAGTACGAAGGTGCTCCACATCGACCATTCCGTCGGCAGTACTCTTTACCTCGACAACCTCAAGTCCGCAGACCGCAGCAGAAGCGGGATTGGTGCCGTGTGCCGAATCGGGAATGATGACACGTGTGCGTTTGTTGTCGCCCCTACTCTCGTGATAAGAACGTATTATCATCAGTCCTGTCAACTCTCCGTGAGCACCAGCACAAGGGCTCAGGGTGAAGTCGCTCATACCGGTAAGAGCACTTAACATCTTACGCACTCTGCTGTGAAGCTCGAGGGCTCCGAGACAGGTGGACTGAGGTTGCAAGGGGTGCAGACCGACGAAGGCAGGATGAGCTGCCACCTCTTCGTTGATGATGGGGTTGTACTTCATAGTACAGCTTCCCAGAGGATAGAATCCGTTGTTTACTCCGAAGTTGTTATTGCTGTGATTGGTGTAGTGACGCACCACCGTCAGCTCGTCGCACTCGGGAAGTTCTGCTGGCTCGTTGCGCAGCAATGCTGCAGGCAGTTCTTTAGACGTATGGCTGTAGCTGTTCTTTGGCAGCGAGTACCCACGTCGTCCTTCCTTTGACAACTCGAATATCAGTTTTCCGTATAGTCTGTTGTTCATTGCAGTACCTCCTTTTCGATAATGTCCATCAACTGTTTGATTTCGTTCTCTGTGCGTTTCTCGGTAACGGCAAGCATCAGAGTGTTGTCGTTAATTTTAACACCTGCCATAATGCCGTGTTCGAGACACTTGTTCTGCAGCATATCCACATCGCCGTCGAACGTTACGCAGAACTCGTTGAAGAAAGGCTGGTTAAACGCAGGTTTGAAATGTCCTGTTGCCAACAGTTTGTCGTAAAGCTCGTGTGCACCAGCATACGACAGCTCTGCTGCCTCGCGGAGTCCCTGTTTACCCATCAGCGACAGGTATATGGTGACATAGAGTGCCATAAGACTCTGGTTAGAGCAGATGTTCGACGTAGCCTTCTGACGACGGATATGTTGTTCGCGAGCCTGCAGCGTAAGCACGAAGGCACGCTGTCCACGATTGTCGTGAGTCATTCCGACGATACGTCCCGGCATCTTACGGATGAGTTTCTCCGTGCAACACATATAACCCAGTCCTGGACCGCCGAACGACATTGGTATTCCGAGACTCTGGGCCTCACCGACAGCGATGTCGGCGCCCCACTCTCCAGGTGTTTTGAGGAGTGCGAGGTCGGCAATGATGCTATTAACGACTAACAGCGCCTTATTCTCGTGGATGGTCTCTGCGAAACCCGTGTAGTCCTCGACGATGCCGTAGCGGTTTGGAGTCTGGACAACGACGCCAGCCACACCACCTTCAGCGAGACGGCTCTCAATATCGGTGCGGTCTGTTACTCCGTCGTGCTGTGCTATCTCCACAACTTCGAAGCCATTGAAGTGTGCGTAGTTCTTCACCACCTTCATAACCTTTGGGTCGAGGGTGCTGCTTACGAGTACCTTATTGCACTTCTTAGCTGCCGATACAGCCATCATGCAAGCCTCAGCAGTAGCCGTAGAGCCGTCGTACATAGAGGCGTTGCTGACATCCATTCCTGTAAGACGTGCCATCATTGTCTGGTATTCGAAGATGTAATGCAGCGTACCCTGTGACACCTCTGCCTGATAGGGAGTGTATGACGTAAGGTATTCCGACCTTTGTATTATACTCTGCACTACGGCAGGCGAATAGTGGTCATAGATGCCAGCACCAGCAAATACCGTCAGCGGCTGGTTATGGCGTGCCAACTCGTCAACGAGCTGTCGCAGTTCTATCTCGCTGACTGCTGAGGGCATATCGTATTCTCCCTGAAAACGTATTGATGGTGCTACATCCTTGTAGAGGTCATCGAGTGATGACACCCCAGCGACACGCATCATCTCCTTCAGGTCGTCAGCGGTATGAGGGAAATACTTATACATTGATAATTGAGAATTGATAATTGAGAATTATGATTACTTTTAAGCCCTGAAATTAAGCATTATCACAGCACGCTGTGTATGCCTTTGCATCCATCAGTTTCTCCAGTTCGGAGTTGTCGGAGAGTTCCACCTTTATAATCCAGTTCTCATACGGATTCTTGTTAAGCAGTTCTGGCTCATCGTCGAGTGCGCTGTTCACCTCAACTACTGTTCCGCTGACAGGAGAGATAAGGTCGCTTGCTGCCTTCACGCTCTCTACAGCTCCGAACTCCTCGCCGGCAGACACCTCATCGTCCTCTTCAGGCATGTCAACATAAACGATGTTTCCTAACGCATTCTGTGCGTAGTCGGTAATTCCTACATAACCGATGTTACCTTCTACACGAACATACTCATGACTCTCTGAATAATAGAGTCCTTCTAATACTTTTGCCATAATTCTAATTGTTTTATTTATTTCTTGTAATTCTTTTCATAAAAACGTTTCTTCACAACAACACCTGGGAAGGTCTTCTTGCGAATCTGAATCTCCACAGACGTTCCTATTTTGGCGTATGCGCTGTCAATGAGAGCCATACATACCGACTTATCTGTAGATATAGAATGGTAACCTGTTGTTACCTCACCAATTTCTTTTCCTTCTGCCAGAACGGGATATCCGTGACGCGGGATAGCACGGTCTTCAAGTTCTATGCCGATGATACGACGCTCCGTACCCTCGGTCTTCTGTTTCAGAAGAGCCTCCTTGCCAATAAACTCTGTTTTGTCGAGTTTACAGAACATGCTGAGTCCGGACATTACGGGAGATATCTGTTCACTCAGTTCGTCGCCATAAAGTGGCAAACCTACTTCAAAGCGCAGAGTGTCGCGACAGCCCAGTCCACAGGGTTGCACGCCAGCCTCCATGAGGAGGTCCCACAGGTGGGTGATAAACGGTGTCTCGCCATAAATCTCGAAACCGTCCTCACCAGTATATCCTGTTCTACTTACTACAAGGTCGTCAAGACGTTTGAAGGTATAGAAGACAAGTTCGCTGCAAGGAATGCCCAGCACCTCCTCCATTATTCTCTCCGACTCAGGACCTTGAACAGCAATTTGTGCTGTGTAATCGCTCTCGTCGGTAATGCGTACATCGAAGCCCTCAGCATTCTTGCGTATCCACGCTACATCCTTCTCTATGTTTGCCGCATTGATGACGAGCCAGAAGCCCTCATCAGCAAACTTATATACAAGGAGGTCGTCAACGGTTCCTCCGTCGGGATAACACATCATGCCGTAGAGCACCTTTCCGGCTTCTATTCCGCGCACGTCGTTTGTGAAGATGTGATTCACGAAACGTTCTGCGTCGGCACCCTCAACGAGCACCTCTCCCATGTGTGAAACGTCGAAAACGCCACAATGCTGGCGTACCGCCTGGTGTTCCTCGATGATTGAAGAATACTGAATAGGCATGTCGTAGCCCGCAAAGGGCTGCATAAGGGCTCCAAGAGCCACATGTTTGTCGTATAAGCAAGTTCTTTTCATATCTTATAATCTGTGAATAAATTCTTCTTTCAGGTATTGTTGTTCCAGCTGTTCTATGCCAGCCACTTCCTCACTACTGAGCACATACTCCTCCTGGCACAACGTGGTAGCAAAGAGTTTTTTCACTTCCTCGAGGGTCTTCGTGGTGTGTTCGCTGAGTAGTGTGATACGTTGTCTTACGCTGCTGACTCCGTGTTTCGCCAGCTTTTCGTGTGACGGTGTTATGCTTGAGAGCATATTCTCCATATTCGTATCGTAGAGTAAGGTGCCGTGAACGATGCTGCGTCCAGTCAACTGATAGAAGGCGTTTCCCGACACCTTCCTGTCGCCTATGAGGATGTCGTTGCGTCCTGATGCCTTTGCCTCGATACCCATCTTGTGGAGCACCAACAGCACCATATTTACATAACGGTTATAGGTCAGGGTTACGGAGTCGTTAGAGGTAATGAACGACAGCATCACGTTGCCCATATCGGCATATACGCAGCCGCCGCCACTCTTCCTGCGATACATCTGTATATTGTGTTCCCGACAGTAGGTTGTATTTACCTCGTTTTCCATTACCTGATTACGTCCGAAGATTACCGAAGCTTCTACCTGCCACATAAAGAATGCGTCCTCTATGTGGGGCATCCTGCGAGCCACATACTCCTCCATAGCTAAGTAGAAACTTAACCTTCGCGGGGCGTTATCTTGCAGAACAATGTGCTTCATGGCAATGACTTATAAATCTTTGCCTGCAAAGATAGCTAATAATGTGATAACTACCAAAGAAAAATTGACGAATTTGCGGCTTATTCCTTAATTATCTCCGCCACAATGTACTCAGAGCGTGTTCCTATGCGGAACTTTCCGCCCCATATTCCTAAGCCGCTGGACACGTAATAGCGGGTGTTGCCACGTTGCCACTCGCCGAAGGAACACTCGTAAACGGCATCAGTAATCCACGATATGGGCCACACCTGTCCTCTGTGGGTGTGTCCACTGAGCTGGAAGTCTATGCCTGCCTGTTCTGCCTCCTCGAAGTTATACGGTTGGTGATCCAGGAGTATTGTGAAGGTGGAAGGTTGAGGGTGGAAGGTGGAAGTATTATGTAAAAGTTCCTTTATTGACTTACGATGCGGATTAGAACGGTCATCGCGTCCTACTATTTTTATTCCCTCCCACTCTATCACACTGTCGCGGAGAAGTGTTATGCCAGCCTCATCGAAGAAGTGTTGTGCGTTGGGTGTTCCTGCCAGATACTCATGATTTCCGAGACAAGCCACAACAGGTGCTTTCAGTCTGCGGAACTCATCAGCAGCACCTTCATAGTCAAGTGGTTTTGTGCTATTGTCAATGATATCTCCGGCAACGAGAATCAGGTCGGGGTTCTCTGCATTTATCATATCTACCCAACGGGCTATCTCGGCTCTGCGATTGTGATAGCCTGCGTGTAAATCACTCATCATAACGACTTTCAGCGGACGTTCCAGCTGTTTTGTCGTCGTAAGTCGTAGCGCCTGACGGTATTTCTGGTTGTAGTGTATATTCCCATAAACAAAAATAGCTGTTACCAAGAGAGTTATCCCCAATGCTCCCTTCGTGCTGTTCTGCAATAGCGATGCCGGAACGATGTGGCACAAGCGTCCTAAGTCGAGGACGAGGAATATCATAAAGAGGTACAGAAGAATCATTATCCACGATGTTCCTATCTCATAGACAACAACATTCAGTGCGAAAGGCATATTCCACCGACTGCCGAAGATGCCGACGAAGAGCATCAAGAAGGCAACAGCCATCACTCCTACAACGGTCCACTTTGCCCAAGCTACAAGGGGAAGTATTCTGTAAACGTGCCAAAGTATGTACACATTGACTAATATCGGCAACAGAAGGAATACAAAAAACCAGAATCTCATAATCTTTCTACTAATAAGTCTATCGGACTTTGTACAATCCTATTTAGTTTTATGTTCTCCTCACGAGCTACTTCCGTCAGTTCCTTACGATATACATGGGCTATGCTTCCTACTATTCCCACCTCTAAATCGGGACGTTTATACTGCATAACATTACGACGGAAGAACCCGCGGAAGTTTTCCTTTACGAGCTCTCTCAGCGGTTCACTGTCGAGATGAGAAGCAATGAAATGTGACGTCGAAGCGAGGAATCTGTTGGCAAGTGGTTTCCTATATACTCGTTCTATAATTTCGGCGTATGTCAATTGCTCTTTTTCGAGATATTCCTCGAGCATTTCTTTAGGTAAAAATCCTTTGAAAAGTGCGTTAAAGAAAAACTTTCCAAGAGTAGCTCCACTTCCCTCATCTCCAAGTATATAGCCCAATGGAGGAACGTTCTTAACGATCTCCTTCCCATCATACAGACACGAGTTGCTTCCGGTACCCAAAATACATGCTATTCCTTCATCATTTCCGAAGAGGGCACAAGCAGCTCCAAGCATATCGCTACCCACAAAAATGTCGGCATCGGGATATATGTCTTTAAGTGCCTTTTCCACCTTCTCGCTGAATGGTGTCACACAACCTGCACCGAAAAATCGGATTGCGAGATGCGAGATGCGAGGTGCGAGGTGCTCGGGAATGACATCTTTTATCTCATCCACCGACATGTGTATGGGATTGATGCCTAAAGTCTCTTTCATTGTGGTTTTTCCACCTTCCTCGACTACCGCCCAGTGGGTCTTTGTACTTCCGCTGTCTGCTATGATTGTTGCCATTTTCTCTAAATTTTCCTGCAAAAGTACAACAATTTTCGATTTTTTAGCTACTTTTGCACACGAAATAAATATAATAGAATGAAAAAGTTTTCACTCATATTGTTTTTTATGGCGTTCTTTGCCATAAATTCAAATGCCGTACTGAAGGAGAAAAATCTCAGTAACACCCTCGACATCCTGCGTGAAGAGCTCACCAAGGAGCACGAAGAGCAGGAACGTCGTACGGAGTTCTACAAACAGCAAAACGAGCAGGTGCGCAACGAGTTGTTTGGTATTATGAACCAGAGCAGTCAGAACTCGCTGATGTTGTATTCACAGAAGACCGACTACGTCTTCGACCTCACCTACGCATGTCACGAGGCTACGGAGCTCTTTGCCAACTTCAAGAAGAATACCCTACCCTTCCGACAGATTATAGAGAAGTTAGACGACGAGATTCTGCGTTACGACAGTCTTGTAGTGGTACTCGAGAAGATGCCTGTAATGATGCTTGACGAACACGCCAAGATAGACCGCAATGTATGTCTTACCTATGCTGTGAATATACGTCGCACATTGCAGGAGAACCGTCAGCAGTTGGAGGACTACATTCGTTACTATGACCGTACTGAGGTCCGTCTGAAGTACCTTAACGACTATGCCAACAAGCGCTATTCCGAGATACAGAGTAACATCTTTAGAAATGGAGGACAGAACTACCTCTCTATACTGTCGTCACTACGACGTCAGCTAAGGAACACCACAGAGACTGTCGAGGAGAAATACCGTCCTGTAAGAGAGTCGCAATGGGACAGTCGCCTCATCTTCGGACTCTTCATCATCATTGTAGTATATGGCGTAATATCTATACTGCTGAACCTTTTGGCATTCCGTTTCTTCTTGCCAAGGAGGATAAAAACAGCAGAATTCCTACAGAAACGCACATGTATCATGATGGCAACAACTGTTGTCACCTTTGCCGTAATATTAGGCATCATAAGTACTGTCATCGAGCAGAACTTCATCATTATGGCAAGTGGACTCTTCGTACAATATGCGTGGCTTCTGGCTGTTATCCTGATATCGTTGCTGTTACGTGTTGACGGCGACCAGATACGTAGTGCGTTCCGCATCTACGCCCCACTGATGTTCATCGGTTTCGTTGTCATCGCTTTCCGCGTCATCCTCGTGCCCAACAACCTTGTCGACCTCATCTTCCCTCCGTTGTTGCTCATCGTGAGTATATGGCAATGGCAGGCGGTTACAAAGCATAACGGCAAACTGCCGAAGAGCGACGTCATCTACACCTATATATCTTTGGGAATGTTCATTGTTTCCACAATATGTTCGTGGGCAGGCTATACCCTGCTCTCTGTTCAGGTACTGATATGGTGGCTTATGCAGCTCACCTGCGTACTCACCATAACGTGTCTTACAGGCTGGATGCACAAGTATAGCGAGCGCAAAAAAATTGAAGAGAAGCCTATCACCAAGACGTGGATGTTCCTCTTTACCCACAACGTAATACTGCCTGCATTAGGACTTTACTCCCTGTTGCTCTCTATCTTCTGGGCTGCCGATGTCTTCAACCTCTCTTCCCTCACGTGGACTATCTTCTCAACGAAATTCCTGAACACTCCGAACATCTCGCTCAGTCTGTTCAGCATCATTCAGGTTATCACGCTGTGGTTCTTCTTCAGCTACATTAACAAGATTAGTCTTGCCTTCCTCCGACTTCACTTCAGTCAGTCTGACGCCAAGAGTGCCGAAAGTCGCTCTATGATGGGCAAGAACGTCATTCAGGTCGTCGTATGGGGTGCGTGGGTACTCGTCAGTCTTTCCATCCTTCACGTCAACACATCGTGGTTGCTCGTCATTACTGGTGGTCTGTCAACTGGTATCGGTTTCGCATCGAAGGAGATACTCGAGAACATCTATTATGGTATCTCGCTGATGGCTGGTCGTATCAAGGTAGGCGACTGGATAGAGTGCGACGGCACAAAGGGTAAGGTGGCAAGTATCAGCTACACTTCCACTCTCCTTGAGGCCATCGACGGTAGTGTCATTGCCTTCACCAACTCGCAGCTCTTCACCAAGAACTACAAGAACCTCACAAAGAATCACGGATACGTGCTTGCCACAATACCTTTCGGAGTTGCTTACGGCACCGACATGAAACGTGTCATAAAACTTGTGGAAGACAGCACCAACGCCCTCAAGTTGCCATCTGTGGACAAGAAGAAAAAGGCGAAGGTTATCTTCTACGAATTTGGCGACAACAGCATAAACTTCAAGATGCTCTGCTGGGTTGACGTAGTAAAGCAAGCTGTTACCGTCAGCGAGATTATGGCTAACATCTACAATGTCCTCAACGAGAACAATATCGAGATTCCTTTCCCACAACGCGACGTACATATCATAAACAAGACTGAATGAAACAGACTATCCCCGTATTGGGAATGATGTGTGCAGGATGCGCTGCTAACGTGGAACGCCGTCTCCGTGAGGCGGAAGGCGTTAGGAGTGCCGGAGTTAACTACGCAGCAAGGACAGCGCTGGTTGACTACGACGAGTCCATCACATCACCCGAGAAACTTAAGGAACAGGTGATAAAGAGCGGTTACGACCTTGTCATCGACGAGGAGGAAAGTGTAGCCGAGATAGAACACAGAGCATACATAAGACTGCGACGTAGAGTCATAGTGTCGTGGGTTCTTGCCCTGCTGTCGATGGCTATTACTATGAGGTGGATAAACATCGGTTCCGAGGAGGTAGTGCGTCAGACATCGCTAATTCTCGTGGTGCTCAACATGATATACTGCGGCAGACAGTTCTACGTAAACGCCTGGAAACAACTGATGCACGGAAGCAGCAACATGGACACGCTGGTGGCTATGTCAACAATAGTCTCGCTATTCTCCGGACATTATGATGCTGCCATAATGATTGTCACCTTCGTACTAACAGGACGTCTTTTGGAAGAACGCGCCAAAGGAAGTACGGCTTCAGCAATACAAGGACTTATGGGACTGACACCAAAGACGGCAACCGTTCTCGACGGTGAAGAGCGTCAGGTGCCAATAGCAACACTTCAAAAGGGTGACATCATAGTGGTGCACGAAGGCGGCAGGATACCCGTCGATGGCATCACCTATTACCCGACACCCGTTGCCCAGCACCCACTCGTCAACGAGGCGGCTATTACCGGAGAGGCGGCACCCGTGGAGGAACACGAAGGCGACAGGGTCTTCGCCGGAACTATATGTATGAAGGGCACGCTGACATTCCGAGCCGAACAGGTGGGCAAGGAAACGCTGCTGGCACAGATAATAAAAACTGTCGAGGAGGCACAGGGCTCCAAGGCTCCCGTACAAAGGGTTGTAGATCGTGTGGCTGCAGTATTCGTCCCAACGGTTATCGTGCTCTCACTAATAACAGGATTAGCGTGGTGGCTACTGTGTAACGACACAGCAAGAGCGCTGCAATCGGCTGTCGCCGTATTGGTGATAGCATGTCCCTGCGCCTTAGGACTTGCCACACCGACAGCGCTGATGGTAGGCATCGGTAAGGCTGCTGAGAGGAATATCCTCATCAAGGATGCTACCGCATTGGAGACGGTACGCAACATCAACGCTTTGGTGATAGACAAAACGGGAACACTCACAACACTCGACAAAGATAACCGCGAGGTGCTAAAACCTAATGCCCGCGAGGCTATGGAAGAGCTGAAGGGTATGGGAATAGACATCTGGATGATGAGTGGCGACAAGGAAAATGTTGTAGCTCAATGGGCTGACGAGGCAGGCATCGGGAACTATCGCTCGGAGGTTCTTCCGCAGGACAAAGAGCAGAAAGTAAAAGAGCTGCAGCGGGAAGGCAAGACGGTAGCAATGATTGGCGACGGCGTCAACGATGCTCCGGCACTCGCTACTGCCGACGTTAGCATAGCAATAGGACAAGGAACAGACATCGCTATGGACACAGCACAGGTGACGCTGACGGGTACCGACCTCCGCAGGATAGGCGATGCCATACGACTTTCGCGCCAGACGGTAGGTATGATTCACCAGAACCTTTTCTGGGCATTTATCTATAATCTGATATGTATTCCGATGGCTGCAGGAGTGACCTATCTTGTTGGAATAGAATGGCAAATAACCCCGATGTTGGCAGCAGCACTTATGGCTATGTCGAGCATTAGCGTCGTACTGAACAGTTTGCGACTGAAACTAAAAAGATAGGTTTTATAGCAAAAAAATAGCAAAATGTTTGTGTAGGCGGCAAAAATGTTATAATTTTGCACACGTTCCCGCCCTAAATATAAAGAGGTGGGATTTTTGATAAAATGAAAAAGATTGCAATTCAAGGTTTGTTGGGCTCGTTTCACGACATTGCCGCACACCAATATTTCAAGACAGAACAGATAGAACTGATATGCTGTTCTACCTTCGAACAGGTATTCGAAAACATACATCGTGACAAAACGGTAATAGGCTTGATGGCTATTGAAAACACCATAGCAGGAAGTTTGTTGCACAACTACGAGTTACTCCGAGACTCCGGCACTTCCGTTGTTGGAGAACATAAACTGCACATCTCGCATTGTATCTGCTGTCTGCCGGAAGACGACTGGTCCACGATAACAGAGGTACACTCCCACCCCGTCGCTCTCATGCAGTGTAGGAAATACCTCTCCAACGTCCCCCAAATAAAGGCTGTCGAGGCAGAGGATACCGCAGGTTCTGCACAATATATCAAGGAGAACGGGTGCAGAGGATGGGCAGCAATCTGTAATCGTGAGGCAGCAAAGATGCACGGCATGAAGATTCTCGACGACAACATCGAGGACAACAAGCACAACTTCACACGTTTCCTCGTAGTATGCCAGCCGGAGATTGCCGACACGCTGCGTCCCATTGAAAAGACGGACAAGTCGAGTCTTGTCTTCTCACTCCCCCACGAGGAGGGCTCGCTGTCACAGGTACTTTCCATACTCTCGTTCTACAAGATAAACATGACAAAGATACAGTCACTTCCTATCATTGGAAGAGAGTGGGAATATATGTTCTACATCGACGTCACCTACGACAGTCTGACACGATACAGACAGAGCATAGATGCAATAAAACCACTTACACGCGAATTGAAAATATTAGGAGAATATGAGCAATATTAAACCCGCCGACAGGGTTTCGGCAGTACAAGAATACTACTTCTCGAAAAAACTGAAACAGGTTGCCGAGATGAACGCTGAAGGCAAGGACATTATAAGTCTTGCCATAGGATCGCCAGATATGCCGCCGTCGCAGCAGACAATAGAAACACTATGCGAGGTAGCAAAGCGTCCTGACGCACACGGATACCAGCCCACAATGGGAACACCGGAACTGAGAAACGCTATGGCGGAGTTCTACAAGAGATGGTACGGGGTGACGCTGAACCCGAAGACGGAGATACAACCGCTCATCGGTTCCAAGGAGGGCATACTGCACGTCACCCTCGCCTTCGTCAATCCTGGCGAAGAGGTGCTGGTGCCTAATCCTGGCTACCCCACTTACACGTCGCTCTCGAAAATCCTCGGAGCAAAGGTGGTGAACTACGACCTCATGGAGAACAACGGATGGCAGCCCGACTTCGACGCTCTCGAGAGGATGGACCTCTCAAGGGTAAAGCTTATGTGGACGAACTATCCCAACATGCCCACAGGAGGCGCAGCACGTATGGAGACATACGAAAGACTGGTGGCTTTTGCAAAGAAACATAATATCGTGGTGGTTAACGACAACCCCTACTCTTTCATCCTCAACGACAAACCGCTGTCTCTCCTTCAGGTGGAGGGAGCCAAAGACTGCTGCATAGAGTTCAACTCAATGTCGAAGGCTCACAACATGCCCGGATGGCGTGTGGGACTATGCGCATCAAACGAGGAGTTCATAAGGTGGATACTTAAGATAAAGAGCAACATCGACAGCGGCACATTCCGAGGAATACAACTTGCTGCCGCCCAAGCCCTGAAGAATTCCGAAGAGTGGCACCACGAGGCAAACATCGAGACCTACCGACGCAGAAGGGTCGTTGCTGAAAAGATTATGCAGATTCTTGACTGCAAGTACGACGATAGTCAGGTGGGAATGTTCCTGTGGGGAAAGATTCCCGAGCACTACAAGAATGCCGAGGAACTCACGGAAAAGCTGCTCCACGAAGCCCGTGTGTTCATAACCCCAGGCTTCATCTTCGGCTCTAATGGCGAGAGATATATCCGCATCTCGCTTTGTGCAAAAGAAGAGAAAATACAATTAGCATTAGAAAGAATAAAAAAAGTAATATAAATGGAACTGCAATTAGAAAAACTCAATCTTCCAAGCGACAACGAAAGACCTTTCGTCATCGCTGGTCCTTGTTCTGCTGAAACAGAAGAACAGGTAATGACAACAGCTCTTGAACTCGCCAGCAAAGGATGTCACAACTTCAGAGCCGGAGTATGGAAACCACGAACAAAACCAGGCGGTTTCGAGGGCAACGGAGAAAAGGCTCTTCCCTGGATGAAGCGCGTGAAGGACGAAACAGGCATGCTGATAACTACCGAGGTGGCAACACCTGAACACGTAGAGCTGGCACTGAAGTACGGAATGGACGTGCTGTGGATTGGTGCACGAACAACAGCTAACCCCTTCGCTATGCAGGCTCTCGCCGACGCACTGAAGGGTGTTGACATCCCAGTATTCGTCAAGAACCCCGTAAACCCCGACATAGAACTGTGGATTGGTGCGCTGGAGCGTCTTAACATGGCGGGAATAAAGCGCCTCGGAGCAATACATCGAGGATTCTCAAGCTTCGACAAGAAAATATACCGCAACCTCCCAATGTGGCAGATTCCTATAGAGCTGAGAAGACGTATTCCTAATATGCCTATCATCTGCGACCCGAGTCACATCGGAGGACGTAGAGACCTCATCGCCCCACTCTGCCAGCAGGCTATGGACCTCGGTTTCGACGGACTCATCGTAGAGAGTCACTGCGACCCCGACAAGGCGTGGAGCGATGCTGCACAGCAGGTTACTCCCGACGTTCTCGACTACATCCTCTCGCTGCTCGTCATCAGAGATGAGAACACCACAACGGAGGGCATCACACAGCTCAGAAAGCAGATTGACGAACTCGACAACGACCTCATGCAGCTGTTGGCAAAACGTATGAGGGTTTGTCGTGAGATTGGTCAGTACAAGAAGGAGCACAACATGACAGTACTCCAGGCTCAGCGCTACAACGAAATCCTCGACAAGCGAGGAGCACAGGGAGCGCTCTGTGGTATGGACTCCGACTTCGTAAAGGCTATCTTCGAGGCTGTTCACGAGGAGAGCGTAAGACAGCAAATGGAAATTATAAACAAATAAAGACACTTTTTCGCTATGAGGATACTCGTTCTTGGTGCAGGAAAGATGGGCAGCTTCTTTCTCGACCTGCTCAGTTTCGAACACGAGACGGCAGTTTACGAGAGAGACGCCAAACGACTGCGTTTCACTTATAACACCCTGCGTTTCACCACCCTTGAAGAGATAAAAGACTTCAAACCCGAGCTGGTAATCAACGCCGTAACGGTGAAATACACCGTCGATGCCTTCAAAGACATCATTCCCATCGTCCCCAAGGACTGTATCATCAGCGATATAGCATCGGTAAAGACAGGACTCAAGGAGTTCTACGAAGCTTCGGGAATGCGATATGTCTCCACCCACCCCATGTTCGGTCCTACCTTTGCCAACCTCAACCAGCTGTCTGAGGAGAATGCTATCATCATCAGCGAGGGCGACGACGAAGGCAAGCTGTTCTTCCGCAACCTCTACAAAAATCTCGGACTGAACATCTACGAATACACCTTCGACGAGCACGACAAGACTGTGGCGTACTCGTTGTCAATACCTTTCGTGTCAACCTTCGTCTTTGCGGCTGTCATGAAACATCAGGATGCTCCTGGTACTACCTTCAAGCGTCATATGAGGATAGCCAAAGGAGTACTCAACGAAGACGACTACCTCCTTCAGGAAATACTCTTCAACCCTTACACCAACGAGAATGTTGCACAGATAAGGAAGGAGCTAAAAGAACTGCTCGACATCATAGACAACAAGGACTCCGAGAGAATGAAGAAATATCTAACGAAGATTCGCGACAACGTAAGACGAGACATTGAAATAAAGCAATAACACACGCAAATACTATGAAAAATAAAAGAATACTTGTAGTTGACGACGAAAGAGATCTCTGCGAGATTTTGGTATATAACCTTAACGCTGCAGAGTACCACACCGACGTTGCACACTCTGCCGAGGATGCCATGAAACTCCAACTCACCGACTACGACCTCATCCTACTCGACGTTATGATGGGTAAGATGTCCGGGTTTCAATTCGCAGAGATGTTGAAGTCAGAAAAAACTACAGCAAAGATACCTATAATATTCCTTACAGCAAAGAATACTGAGGACGACACCCTCCAGGGTTTCGACTTGGGAGCTGACGACTACATAACGAAACCTTTCAGTACCCGAGAGCTCATAGCACGAGTGAAAGCCGTTCTCAACAGGACGGAACAGGAGACAGCCAACGTCGAAGAGGAAATATATTCGTATAAAGGTCTTGTCGTTAACACCACAAACAATGTTGTCACCGTTGACAACAAAGATGTGCGACTTACCAGAACAGAATACAAATTGCTCCTCGTACTACTGAAGAACAAAGGTACGGTCTTCTCACGCCAGCAGCTCATTGTCGAGGCTTGGCCCGAGAATGCTGTTGTCAGCGATAGAGCCGTCGATGTGAACATCACAAGAATGAGGAAGAAAATAGGTAAATATTCCACCTTCATCGTCACACGACAGGGCTTCGGATATTGTTTCAACATCTAAAAAAACACCCTTATACTATGGCACACGAGCATCATCATGAACATCATCATGAACATCATCATGAGCATCACCACGGACATCATCACTTTCTGTCACGCCGACTGTTGACTATCGCTTGTTCGGTAGTCCTCCTCATTGTGGCGGCTATCATTGTTCGTCAGTATTCGCTGACAACACTTCAGCAGCTGCTGGTCTTCCTGCCGTCGTATCTCCTGGCGGGCAAAGACACGTTGAAGGAAGCTGTCGAGGGGATCGCTCACGGTGATGTCTTCAACGAGAATTTCCTAATGTCTGTAGCCACCATAGGAGCTCTTCTTATTGGTTTCCTTCCTGGTGCCGAGACGCAGTATGCGGAAGCCGTCTTCGTGATGCTCTTCTTCCAGGTCGGAGAACTCTTCGAGGAGTATGCCGAAGGCAGCAGCCGCAGGAGCATAGAACACCTCATGGACATCCGTCCTGATACAGCCTGCGTGGAGACCTCCGACAAGAAGGAACAGACTCTCGCTGTCGAGGATGTTGCTGTGGGGAGTATCATCGTGGTGCGCCCGGGTGAAAAGATTCCTATCGACGGCGTTGTTGTCGAAGGCACCTCGTCGCTTAACACTATGGCGCTGACTGGCGAGAGTGTGCCCCGCGAGGTAAGCACCGAGAGCGACGTTGTCTCGGGCTGCATAAACCTCACCGGAGTATTAAGGATTCGTACCACAAAGCCCTACGGCGAGAGCACCGTTGCCAAAGTGATACGACTTGTGGAGGAAGCTGGCGAAAGGAAGTCGAAGAGCGAGACGTTCATCACTCGTTTCGCAAGGGTATATACCCCTATCGTGGTTATTGCCGCCATAGCCCTCGCTGTGGTGCCGCCGCTGATAACCAACTACTCGTCACTCCCCTCTCTGCTCACCTCGGACTCCTCACAGTCCCAGCTCATAATGGACTTCTCAAAGTGGCTGTACAGAGCACTCCTTTTCCTTGTCGTCTCGTGTCCCTGCGCCCTTGTCATCAGCGTTCCGCTGACGTTCTTCGGGGGTATCGGAGGTGCTTCGCGCAAGGGTATTCTCATTAAGGGTGCCAACTATATGGACCTGCTTACGAAGGTGAAGACTGTCGTCTTCGACAAGACGGGAACGCTGACACACGGACAGTTCGCTGTCGAGGCTGTACATCCTGACACGTGCGACGAGACACAGCTCCTGCACCTTGCTGCCCACGTAGAACACTTTACTACTCACCCCATAGGTGCCGCACTGAGAAATGCCTTCCCCGACGAGGCTACCGACGGCTGCAAAATTGATAATGTCGAGGAGATAGCAGGTCAGGGAATACGTGCCCAGGTGGGCGACAAGACTGTCTGCGTAGGAAATACGAAGATGATGGACAGCATTGGTGCCAAGTGGCATCCGTGCACACACATAGGAACAATAATCCACGTAGCCATCGATGGCGTCTATGCCGGTCATATCGTGATAACCGACCACATAAAAGAGGACAGCGCGGAGGCTATAAAACGTCTGCACCAAATGGGTGTAGAACGTACCGTGATGCTTACCGGCGACCGCCAGGAGGTTGGCGACGATGTTGCTAAGAAGTTGGGCATCGACGAGTTCCACGCTGAGCTGCTGCCGACAGACAAGGTGGCACACATGGAACAGCTGCTCCGTGAGAAACAGGCTGACACAGCACTCGCCTTCGTCGGCGACGGCATCAACGACGCTCCTGTGCTGGCACGTGCCGACATAGGAATAGCTATGGGTGGTCTTGGTAGCGACGCAGCTATCGAGGCTGCCGATATTGTTCTTATGGACGACAAACCCGCAAAGATAGCTACGGCAATAAACATAGCACGCAGGACAAACATGATAGCCCGTCAGAACGTCACCTTCGCTATTGGCGTGAAGGTGGCTGTGCTGCTGCTGGCTACGGTGGGCTTGGCAACGATGTGGATGGCTGCCTTTGCCGACGTTGGTGTTACCGTACTTGCCGTCCTCAACGCTATGCGTGCCCTCCATGTAAAAGAATAAAAGCACTACCGCTATGGGCATTGCCACCCTTCTGCTCAGCGTCTTCACCTTCGTGGAGCTTAACTGCGAGAACCTGTTCGACTGTCAGCACGACTCGCTGAAACAGGACGTGGAGTGGACCGTCGAAGGCGAAAGACATTGGACGAAGAAACGCTACTGGAAGAAAATCAACAACATTGCTAAGACCATCGTGGCGACGGGCACCAACGGCAACGAGTGGCAAGTGCCCGACATGATAGCGATGACAGAGGTGGAGAACGACTCCGTCATGCGCGACCTCTGTCGCAGGTCGCTACTCAAGAAGGCACGCTACGAATATGTCATCACCAACAGCCCCGACGTCAGGGGCATCGACGTAGCACTCCTCTATAACCCCCTTTCCTTCCAACTGCTCAACTCCTACCCTCTCCGCGTGGAATCTCTTGACGGCATGCGTCCCACAAGGGATATTCTCTATGTCCGCGGACTCTGTGCCGACGACACTCTCCACGTCTTCGTCGTTCATTCGCCGAGCAAGTTCGGAGGCAGCAGTAAGACCGACCCCTATCGCATGCAGGTAGCGCGTCGGCTGTGTGGCGCCACCGACTCCATAATGAATATCAACAGCAAGGCAAGGATTATTGTGGCAGGCGACTTCAACGACACCTATAAGGACGCATCGTTGGAGTTTATTAGCCGTCACCGTCTTAACAACATCTCCTACAACGCTACGGGCAGCAACGGAGCACGCGGCACATATAAATATAAAGGTACGTGGGAGAACATCGACAACATCTTTGTCAGCGACAGTCTCCGCGAGCACTTCGTGGCATCACAGGTTTTCGACGCTCCCTTCCTGCTCATCGACGACAAGGATGATAACGGCGAAAAGAAACCCAGGAGAAACTTTAACGGTTTATCCTGGGCTGACGGCTTTAGTGACCACTTGCCGTTAATTGCGACCTTCAACTTCTGACCTCAGGATGCTCAGTATGCGTTCCGCCGTACGACCGTCCCAGCGGTCCGGCAGCTCCGAGTGTTTCCAGTTACCCTCGACCATAAGTTTCATCAGCGCTGCCAACTTCTCCGCATCCTCGCCAACCAGTTCGTTGGTACCTTGCTTCACGGTCTCTATGTGTTCCGTATAGCTGTTCAGCGTTATACACGGAACGCCGTTGAAGGTAGCCTCCTCAGCCACATTGCCGCTGTCGGTTATTATACCTTTGGCGTGCATCGTTAACCATCCGAACTCTAAGTAAGGCAGCGGCTTGCATATTATAGGTACGGGGTGTTTGTGGTCCGTTATCAGGGGCTCTACCACCTCGCGTGCCTTGTCGCGCAACAGTGCTATGACGGGAGTGCCGCCAGCCGACTGTTCTATGGCGCTGAGCATCCTGCCCAGGTTCTCCTTGTCGGCAAGCAGAGCCTTGCGGTTCAGGGTGAATACTATGTAGTCCTTCTCCTCCAATCTCAGTTCGTCCATCAGCGCAGGACGTTTCCAGCGGTCGTGGTTATACCGCAGGTTGTCCAGCAGTATGTTGCCCACCATATACACTCTGCTCTGCTCGGCACCCTCGCGTGTGGTGTTGCTTATAGCGCCTACGCCAGCCGTGAAGAGCAGGTCCGACAGTCCGTCTATAACCATACGGTTTATCTCCTTCGGCATCGAGATGTCAAAGGAACGTGTGCCTGCCACAAGGTGTGCAAGCAGTATGCCTTGTTTCTTCGTCACTATGGCTGTGGCGAGTGTCGATGCGAGGTCATCGACGACGATAACCACATCGGGAGTATAGCGGTGCAGGTAGTGTTCAAAGTGACTCATCACCTGTCCTGTAAGCTCGTTGAGGTTCTCACAGTCAACCCCGAGGTATGTCGAAGGAGCAGGTATATTGAGGTCGGAGAACAGACTGCCCTCAATGCTCGCGTCATTCTCCTTCCCCGCATATACCAACTGATAGTCCACGTCCTCGGTGCGCTCCATGAGTCGTATCAGGGGCGCCACCTTTATAAAGTTTGGACGTGCACCAGCAAGAATACTTACTTTCATCATCAACGTATTATGAATTCTCTTTGAAAAGCTCTTTTATACCGCCAATAGAACCCATTACGTTAGTAGCCTCATAAGGCAGATATACCGTCTTCGTCTTGTCGCCCTTTGCAAGCTCTTCCATCATCTGGATGTACTTCTGTGCCAACAGGTAGTTAGCAGGGTTCGTTGACTTACCCACAGCCTCGGTAATCTTCTCTATGGCTATCGCCTCAGCCTCAGCCTTGCGAATGCGTGCCTGTGCCTCACCCTCTGCGTGGAGTATGGCCTGCTGCTTAGCTGCCTCAGCACGATTTATCATCGCCGTCTTCTCACCTTCTGATGCCAATATCTCGGCAGCCTTCTCACCCTCTGAGGTCAGAATCTGTGCACGTTTGTTACGCTCTGCCTGCATCTGCTTCTCCATAGCGTTGAGCACCGTCGAAGGAGGAACAATGTCCTGCAGCTCAACACGGTTCACCTTAACACCCCACTTGTCTGTAGCATCGTCGAGCACAGCACGCAGTTTAGTATTAATAGTATCGCGCGAGGTCAGCGTCTCGTCGAGTTCCATCTCGCCGATGATGTTACGCAGCGTTGTCTGTGTAAGCTTCTCAATAGCGTTGGGCAGATTAGAAATCTCATACACCGCCTTGAACGGATCTACTATCTGGAAGTACAGCAGCGCGTTGATCTCCATCTGGATATTATCCTTTGTAATAACGTTCTGCGAGGGGAAGTCGTAAACCTGTTCGCGCAGGTCTATGGCACCTGAATACATATATCTTCCGCGGTTCAGCACTACAATGTCCTTAGCACGGTCAATGAAAGGAATGATAATGTTGATACCTGGGCTCAACGTAGCGTGGTAACGACCTAAACGCTCAATAATCTTTGTCTCCGACTGGGGAATAATCACCAGAGCCATCTTGGCAAAAATAACAACCAGAATAATGATGGCAATCAGTACATAACTCATAAATTCCATAATGTTTTATTTTATAATGTTTATAATGTTTCCACCGTAATAATAGTACTCTCACGACCAACGACACGCACGGTTTCGCCTACGGCAATGTCCTTCTGACTCACCGCCCTCCACATGTCGCCATCTATCTGCACATAGCCGCTGCCGCCAGCCTTTATCGCCTCCGCGACACGTCCTGTCCTGCCCAACAGCGCATCGGCATTACTCACCTTGTTAGGCTCGTTCTTATGCAACCAGCGTAGAGCCACAGGACGCACGAAGAAAATGCTCAGCACGGAGAACAGCGAGAATATGAACAGCTGCCAGTAAACATTCAATCCCAATGCTGCTCCTATGACTGCGAAAACGGAACCGATAGAGAAACAGATGATGAAGAAATCACCCGACGAAAGTTCCAGAATCAGACAGACTATGGCTACGATAGCCCATATCTGCCACATGTTTGCTAAAAAGTACTCAATCATAATATTTACAATTTTGACGATTTTACATTTTCATTATTTATATCGACAGTATGAAGTCGTCCCAGTCCCTGGTAGAACCCTTCTTGCCGAACACCTTCTGATACAATCGGCTTCTTGTCGAGGCAACGCTCTCCTTCGAATGTGCCGTCAGCGTAGCTATGTCCTTGGGCTGAAGACGAATCTTTATGAGCAGACTCACGCGGTAGTCCTGTTCGCTCATGCGGAAGAGGCTGTACAACTTCTCGCTGAATCCCGAATACACGCCATCTACAGTATCCGCCAGCTCCGTCCAGTCGGCTTCCGACATGCTTCGTCCGTCGTTCAGATACCCTTTCAGACGCATATATACAGGCGACGCCCATATCGTGTTCATATCCTTTCGCGGCTCCATCACCGCCATCTTCTGCATAGCGTGGATGTTGTCCAGTCGGCTCTGCAACAGCTGTATCTTGCGGCGGTTGTTCTGAATCACCAATATAAATAAGGTAATGTAGAACACCGTGCAGACAATGAGCAGAAAGAGCTCTCTATTGGTTAGGATACTTGTCATATTCACTTTGTTGTTTTTCGTTGATGCAAAGTTATGGAAAAATCACAAACCAACCAAGAAAAAAGGTTTGCAAAAGTGCGCAAACCACCATTTGCACACTTTTGCGAATAAATTACTTTGTCTTCTTAGTTTCCTTCTTTTTCGACTGTTCAAAAAGACCGGCCTTTTCAAGGATAGGAACAATGTGCGTAGCCAACAGACGCTTCGACTTGTTCTCCTCAGCATAATACTCCTTCCGCAAGTCTTCGCGATTCTGTACCATCACGTTCATCAAACTGTCGTTTATCATTTGTATGTTAATACGTCCTTTCTCATTAGCACCATTGGATATGACATAGCAAACCTGCTGCTTTACCTGTTTGTTTGAGGTGATTGCATCACCCACTACTCCTAACACCAAGCTTGACAACAGTTCATCCTTCAGAGCGCTTTTGCCGATTACTCTATGAACAAGCAGCAAACTGTTCTCTCCCATACGTCTTGCCCTGCTGTAACCGCCGCCGAAACTGGTCTTCTCGTATCGCAAGTTACGACAGTTCAGGTATAACGTATCAGCTATCATCACGGCAAAGGCTTTCTTCTTCAGGACATTGTCAAGCTCCTTGTCTCCCGTTGTCAGAGTGTAGTCGCTGCCGCCCCACCACACCTGTCGGCTCTTGCTGTGGCTTTTGCAATTAATCGTGTCCAGTTGTTGCCACTTCCCTTCGAGGAAATCCTCGTATGTGTTGCAGTATCGGTTTTGTGCGTCACCACTAATGGCGACAATGGTCATAATGATAGTAACAATTAATTTCTTCATCTCTTCTTTATATATTTAATGTTAAACCTTGTAATTCCAGCCTGCCATAACGTACCTAAACACCTCTGTTTCTTGGAGTTCTGGACGTTCAGTAATCCCCCAACTTATATTCTTTCCACTCTTCCATAGTTAAAATCCTCTTTTTTCTTTTCTTACCCTCATCATGCGCTCTGAGAAGCCTCCTTGGGTGACAAAGTCCTTTTCCAAGCGCTCCAGCTGCTTAAATAGCAGATAGTCTGCCTGATTGATAAGGATGATTGCCATATTCGCTATTGTCTCTGGTGGGCGCGTCTCACAGAGCTGCATGAAGAATGCTGCATCGTTGTGCTTCTTGCCTAACTCACGCATAGCGTTCCACTCCGCTGAGCCTTCTTCCCATTGCCGATGCCTGCGAGTGCGCAGAAAGTCGATATAGTCTTCGAGCAACTCTTGCAGGCTCGCCTTAGCCACATTCACCAGTTTTATTTCAGTCTTGGCGCTGGTGGCAGAAGCAGCACAACCCTCTATGATATTCTGCTTGCCAGAACGTGCCGCCTGCACCATCTGATCAATGGTACGATCGCCCTTCTGCAAGTACTTATGGCAGAAGTAGAAGGTCATCTCATAGATGACTTCTGTCTTCTGATAAGACAGCAGCTTGCGGTAGTTGCCTGATGGTCTGATTAACTTTTCTGGCATAATGGTTTATTGTTAAGGTCTTTAGGGTCTTTAAGGTCTTTAGGGTCGTTAAGGTCGTTAAGGTCCTTAGAGTTCAAATCCTTTTGTTTTTAACTGCTTCTTTATCTCATCCTCCAAGCACCACACCTTCATATTCGGAAGCATTAAGATTACCACGAAGCTTATCCGCAGCCCTCCATATCGCATCCTCAAAACCTATAGAGGTAGTATTTTCTTTCTTTGCCATATATCTTGTATTCTATTTCGAGTACAAAGATACAAAATATTCTTCATAGTTCAATGATTCTGATAGGAAATTATTTTAGTTAAGACCACTACCCTAATTTAGGGTGATGGTTTTTGTTTTCCTCAAGGGGGTCACGTT
>ONAJ01000004.1 GCA_900315775.1 uncultured Prevotella sp. | reverse complement strand
GCCACCGAAGACGGAACCGTAAATGATACCACCCGATATCTCTACCTCTACACTACCCGTATTGGTGTAGTTATAGAAGCGAGAGCGCTCGTCACCCTTGCCTGCGCCAAAGAGGTAGCAGGTCAATGGGTGCTCGACAATCTGTTTCAGGGTGCGCGGCACGCCAATCGTACCGCCAGTCATCTTCACGATAGACTTACATTTTACGTCGGTAATCTCGTTGCCGCCATAGACGTTCGTCAGGATATGACCGCCAGAGATACGTACTTCAGCATCACCTTCCAGGCAGGAGCAAATTCCGGATGAGCAGCAAAATAGTCAGGATACTTCTCGCAATACGGGTCGTATGGCAGGTAAACCCAATTGGGGTTCTCGGTCGTGCCGATATTCCTTCCGTATGGGTAGTGTGAACATTCAGCCAAAGCATTTGCACTAGTGATAGTCGTTGTGAGAGGATTGACGAACTGGTCGTCCGTATAGCGTATGGGCTTGTTGCTACCATCCACCATTCCTTCACCGACACCAATCTGGCCGCCTTCTACCTTGACCAATGTATTGCCAAGCACACGTCCGAACTCACCACCACCGATGATGGATTCCATGATGAGGGCTGTACCACCAATGGTCACATCCGTTTCTCCTACGTATGACGTGAAGTGCGTATCAGGATGTGTCGCCGGATCTTCTACGAGACCCTGACCTGCACCCCATACCCAGCCTTCCGGTACGGGACCGCCGTCTGCTTTCGACCTGTTCATACCCTCTGTCGCCACGGAAATAGGACCTATCTGACCACCGTTGACAACAACCGTACACTTACCGGTACCTTCTGCGCAGGAAATGGGCTTACCAATACAACCAGTATGAGCCGTATGTCCATAGATATTGACATCTGCGGCAGCCGTACTTCTGGTGAATGTACCCACCGAACCGGCATAGCCACCACCAAAGATACCGTTGAAGACATAGCCGCCACTCATTGTGACATTGGTGTTGCCAAGCACGTCGGCTGCATTACCGCCGCCAAAGACACTACCGATGATATAGGCACTCTTATCATCTTCCGTAGCGATGTTCACTGTGGTGCTGCCAACGATATCAGCTGCATCACCACCACCAAATACATTTCTGATAATACCCAGATTATCGGGGTTCGGCGCAGTCTTCGTAACATCAAGCCCCAGTTCTGTCATCATGGCAGGAACAGCCGTATCAGCATACTGACCCGGTACCATATTGACGTTCACCGTCGGGTTGGCATACATAATAGCTGGTGCACCCAAGCCTCCACCGAATACGTTGCCGATATAGGTGCAAGAGATGATGTTAAGTTCGGGCTGAGCGTATGGGAAGGTATGAGTCGCGTCTTCCGCAGGATTATCCACTGGAGTGTGAGAATCATCTGCCGATGTTCTCGGCTTCAGAATCTTCTTACCGGTTACATCATGAGTCTCATTACTCTCATAATAGCCAAAGACCGAGTAGGCAGCCTCATTACCACCCAGATAGAGATCGTCAATCTTGATGGGTTGACAGCCGGTTTCCTCTACGTTCACCGTGATTTTTCCCTTGATAGCACCACCCAAGTTGTTACCACCAAACACTTTGCCGAAGTGTCCGTTGGTGATGTTCAGGGTGATATTACCATTCACGTTCGCCTCGTCGGCACCCGCAAACAGCAGGTCAACCTTCTTGCTTGGCTGACAACTCAAGGTCATATTCACATCACCGTCAACGTCTGCATACTTGCCGGCACCGACAATTTTCTCCACCTCCAAATCACAACAATACTCCGGGTCTGCAGGGTCTTTAGGATCAGTTTCCTGATTAATAGACCCCTTGATGATACCCTTGGTGTTACTACCACCGTAGGCCTCGTGAATCAAACCGCCCTGCATCAGTGTATTGGCATTGCCTGTGCCATAAATAGATGTGCCATGGTCAGGCGTACCGACGTCAGCACCTGGATTTGGAACACCTGGCGCAATGTCGTCCTTACCATTACCACCACCAAACAGGTAGCCTATCTCATAAGCACCCTTGATAACCACGTTGGTCTCAGGAACGGCAGCAGCATTACCACCACCATAGACGGTGTTAATACTTGTGAGAGCACAGCCCTCAATAATGACCTTAGTCTTAGAGCCGTTAGGTGACGTATTAGGTTGAGAAGTGTCTGCTGTATTTGGTTCCACAGGATTATAAACAGCCAGATTACCACCGCCATATACTGCCGTGACATCATACGTGTTGGTATTCGTTTCAGGCTTAGTGCTGATGTCGGCTTTACCAGTAGATTGTGTCGCATAGACATGCACCATCACATCGCCCTTAGGTGTTCCGTTGACGTTGTTACAACCGAATACCTGTCTAACAGTGCAACCTCTTGTATTCCCAGCGATGGCTGTACCTGTTTCGCCAGATGATGTAGTACCATTCAGGTCAACCAGCACATCACCCCAGACATAAGCAGGCTTACCGTCTTCTCCCAGACCACCGCCGTATGCTTCGCCAAGGATGTTACCTCCTTTCAGGCGAACAGTCGTTGTAGCACTTGCAGAAGTCTTGCCTGTTGCCCAGTCACCAGCACCTTCCTTTGCTGTTGCATCCCAGTTGCTGGTTTGCGTATCTGCCAAGGCACCACCGCCATAGACATCTTTCTTTACAGTACCTCCATTCATGTTAACAGCAACGCTACCCTTGATGATACCTGCCTCGCCACCGCCAAAGACGCTGCCCCAGACAATAGGATTCTTCGTGGCATCAGAAGGATGTGCATTGATATTCACCAACGTGCTCTTGACGCTTGCCTTGAACTCTGTTTCCGTAAGGCTACCCTTCGGACCTCCAAATACATGGCCGTGGTCGCTGTCTTCAGCACTACCAATCGTGCCACCATTGATGGTGATAGTTGTTTTGCCAGATTCTGCATCAGTATCATTACCTACAGAACCCATAGATCCAGCTCCATAGACGTTTCGCAATATATTACCGCCGTTAACGGTTATGTTGGTGTTACCACGTACCCAACCTGCCTTCTGGTTATGATGCTCTGTTGGGTCTTCACCAATAGTATATGTGTCGGTACCGCAACCTGCTCCATATACATTACCGCAGTCATAGCTTGCAGCGCTTGGGGCAGCATTACCGATGGTACCCTTGTTAATGGTTACACTGCCGTCACTATAGTTATGACCATTCTCACCACCACCATAGACAGCCCCCAGGATGGCTGGTCCTTTGTCTTCATCATTGGTTGTAGCATCACCGATAATAACAGTACCGTTATTAACCCATGCCAACTGGTTGAGGAATGCAAAGGCACCTTCTCCGTTTGGATTACCTTCCCAACCGCGTGATGAGCCATTCACCATACCGGAATCTTTTTTGTTATGGCCTACCTGTCCACCGTTGATGGTAACGGTGGCCTGTCCTCCGCTGGTACATTCTGTCGGGTTACCGTTGGCATCGCGTTCAAATGTACCAACAGAACCTACTGCACCACCACCATACACATTGTGTACAATCTTTGTAGTTTCCTTTGTGCCGTTGATAGTGACAGAGGTATTACCCTTCACATATCCAGCATCAAGGTCAGCTACTTTGCTTACCGCGAGGTTACCCTCATTATCTATCTTTCCTTTACCGCCACCATATACGTTACCGTATCTGTAGCCATAGCTACTTCTGCCTTCAGCACCAATGGTGCCGCCATTGACAATCACTTCGGTGTCACCGCCAACACCGGATTCTTCTCCGCCGCCATAGACACTACCAACAACTGTAGTGGTGCCGTTTATCTGGAGGTTGGTCGCACCCACTTGTCCAAGGGTACTCAGATCTGCGTCGGTATAGACAAATTTGCCAGTTTCACTGCTTTCCATGCCAGAGGCCCCGTTGTTTGGCATGTTGTCAACTTGTTTCCACTGATATTCTTCTGTTGTATTGATCTCACCCTCCTCAAACATACCAATGTTCGTGTTTTTACTAGGCTCTTTGCCAGCAATAAAGGCAGGAGTATTGCGGACTTGAACAGTAGGAATTGAAGCTGAGTAACCTCCTCCGTATACATCACCTTCCACCGTACAATCGTTAAGCACAGAAGTAGCTGTTCCATCTACCTTACCTAAGCTGCCGCCACCATAGAAATTATTCTTGATGGTACATCCATTCAAGGTAGAAGTGACGTTTTTAGTAGTTGCCAAGGAGAAGGAAATGAATTTTACATAGAAACGAGCACCAGTTTTACCTGTTGACCAGATAAAGTATTCATAATCAAAATCGGTAGCTACACCTTTTCCTTTCTTACCATAATTGGAATTACCAGGTGCATTAGTGGTCTTGCCATCAAAATACTTACCTCGGTCGTCAGTATAGTAACTTTGATAATTGGCAGGATCTTTACCTTCCACATCATAGTATTTCACTCGGTTGTATGAATTTCCACCATATCCTGCACCAAAGAAAGTGCCAAATTCGCAGTTAGTAGCATTGGAAATAACTGTTTTTTCGTTTGACATATCACCAAACTTAGGACCGCCACAGTAGGTACCTACATGACTGTTGGTGATATCTACCTGTATGCTTCCTGTTAAAGGGTTATTGGCATTGGTACCTCCACCGTAGAAGTTCGTGATATCTGCATAATCGATACCCCATCTGACATCACCTCGTATTTGCTCCAGCGATGTAGCAGCCATCTCACCGAAACGACCTCCACTTACGTAACATTCAGCATTATCAGACTGCATGTTTGTAATATTAGGTTGATAGGTACCTGATAAATAAAATTCATCGTAGTCACCACCTGTTACGGATATGGGGATATGAGGTGTGAATTTATTACCATCACTATGTGTTCCGTTGCCGAATTTTGCAAACCATGCATTGCTGCCTATATGAATATATAGGGTTTTCTTATTGGTATAATCGAGTGTAGAACTTTGCGTAGAAACAAACTGCTGAAACGAACCACCCAACAAGATGAGTGGCGCTGGTGATTTTGTATTTTTTGAACTGTTGTCATATTCAAACTGTGAGAAATTGACAACGCAGGTATTTGTAATCTCAAACCATCCCAAAAGATTGAAAATGGATACATTGCGAAATAAAGACGCGCCTTTAGGCATCTGAGCCTCTGCAATACCTACAATATTAAGGAAATCATAGCGTATAGGAGAAATCGCCTTGCGGTTATCGTGTCCAAAGATATAGCTGCAATCTGGTTCGTTGTCATGATTTAGGTCTATAGACATTAATGTATAAGGAGTATTTTCTTTTGTGGGATCAGCATTCTGATGCACGTTGCCAATAAGTACAACAGCCCAATCGTACACTGTTCCTCCTGAAATACCTAAAGCTGTACGAGCATCTCCTATACTTGTATAGACCTTCTGTGTATTACCATCTCCATGAATGTCAACATCTTGTCCATTAGTATATTGATCACCAAATAGATTAAAATTTTGACCTGCATAGCTGGCATTATATATTACATCGTATTTCTGGTCTGAAACGTATGCCGCTTTACCCCAATAAGGTTCAATAGTGATGCCTGTTACACCTGTTGGCACATCAAAGTATGCTCCTTGCGAGAATACACGACCACTAACACTATAAAGGTCTTTATTGGTACAGTTGCGGTCCGCAAAGTTATAGCCACCCCACTCGTCACCAGCATGATAATCGCCTGCTGTACCACTAGATATAGAAGTTATCTTCCAGCCTGTTACCACGCGGTTGCCGGTATAGTTACCTGTACCTACATCATTATAATAAGGCAATTGAACCTTGTCATAGTTGAAGTTGAAACGGTCGAAGTCCTTGTCAGTGCGTTGTAATTGTATAGCACCTCGTCTTCTAATACTTGCTCCAGTTGGTGCGTTACTTCCCACACCACCAATGTGAACGGTCAGTGTCTTACCTAGCTTCCCACCTTTATTGCGTCCTACTGATGCGCTATCAGGAGCATTCTCAATGTCATAGTTGATGATTGAAGGATAGTATCCTTGAGCTTTCAATATTGGATAAGGATAGGGATCGCGTCCACTAATACTTCTATCAGCCGTCTCTAATACCCACTTTGCCATGTCGCTCGGTTCGACTGTAACTGTCGCTGAAGCATATTTGGCAGCCAACTTCTTGTTGCTGTTCAATAGCAAACGATAGCGTTCAAATCGGTTGATGAACTTCTCCTCCATCGCCAAAGCACGATTATACACACTAATCTCTTTGTTCTTGCTATATTGAGAATTGTAACGGTAGTAGTTATAATTATTCAGACCTCCCGCAACATTATTAATCTCTTTACCACCATAAATTGGAGAAATTGTTCCACCACTAGAAATATCACCATAGAACAGACAGTTCATCACCATAGTCTTCAAAGAGCTTTGGGTTGAAGCTACGTTATTGTTACCAACAATACCGCCTTTATTCGTTCCACTAGTGATGTTAGCATAGCTATAGCAGTTGATAACGCGGGCTGTGCCATCGAGGAAGCCCACGAGACCACCTGTGTTACCAGTTCCACCTACCTCACCACTGAGGATACCCACATTATAGATACGGGCTGCTTCGTTCGCTGTGCAAGCGATGGCGCCGGTGTTGCCAGAATTTCCGCTAATGCTAACATCTTCCAGCACAAGATTCTTTACCGTACCGGTAAGAGTGGTGAAGAGGGGAGCATCAAGATCTGTGATGCGGTAAGGCATGTGAGTTCCCGGATCGATGGCAGCCTCAAGAGTACCACTGAATGTGGCAATGCTGGTATGCCCCGAGCCACTCACATCGCTCGTGAGCCTGTATTGGCCAGCGGGGTCGGTAATATCGGACAAAGAAGTAATATCTGTCTGTCCCCACACACTGCCACTTCCCAATGTGAGCATCAGGAGTATGGATATAGTGAGGCGTAACCTCGTGACCGACGAGGCGTAACCTCGTGACCGACGAGCCGTAACCTCGTCAGGAGTGAGCCGTAAGTCTGACATCAATCTTGTTGCTTGCTTTATATATCCGTATTTAGTATTCATATATTTTATTTTATTCCGAATTTCTTTTGGATGCGGCCTCCGTCGGCGCGGACTATATAGACGCCTGCTGTAGGAACGTTGGTGTCGATAGTCTCGCCAGGCTGGATGGTGAAGTTGGCTATTGTTATACCGGCTGTGTTAACGATGCGGACGTCAGCCTCGCGACGCAGTGTCGAAGAGGCGCTGATTGTGCGTCTGCGAACGGTTATTATGAGGTCGCCTTCACCAGGATTATCGCTTGACGGGTCTTTGTCTTCTCCGATTGCGAACGAAGAGTCTTCGCTGTCGAACAGGATAGACTTAACCGTTGAGCGTCGTGGAGCGCTGTTCTGTGCGGCAGTTACGAAGTACGGACGGAACGGTACGGTTACCAAGCCTCCGTCAGGTGTAACATCGAATCTGCTGCCCTCTGTATTCATCAGGAAGCCTTCCACCTTCTTGCTCATGTAGTTAGGCACGAACTTATAGCCGTCTTCGGTCACAGACTTTGTTGCCAGTTCATCATCGCTGACAGCGATAGTGATGTTAGGAACAGAGACGAAGCTGATGCTCTGCTTGTCGAGCTGTGCAGGTGCTATCTCGGCTGTGTTCCTTGCCACGAACTCTCCGCTGAGGTCGAACTCGTAGTAGGTCTTGCCTGGGAAGCCGATGATATATGGTTCGGCTGTTGCCAGCAGCGGATACTGCGGCAAGTTGCGAGCTTCCTCGTAGTATCTCTGGTAGGTATCTGTATGAGCATCCTTTTGTGTGTTCTTACTATAGTAGTAATCCCAGAGGAAGGTGTTGCCGACCTGTTTGTTGCTACCTGCAGCATCAGGATAGTTAAAGGCAGCGGTGAAGATACCGTTTGTGGTGGTTGTGTTTGCTTTCTCACCAAGATATTTACGCAGCCAGTACTCATGACCTATCTTTGCGTCGCTACCATCGATGGTGCGGCTACCGCTATAGAAGTGAGTAATCTCACCCTTATCCTGTGTAGATACCAGTTCGGCGGTGAACGGCAGGCTGACGGTCTCCCATCCCTTGTTAAGGCTCACGTAGAGGTCAGGCATGCGCTGATACCACATGCGCTTACCACCAACAAACTCATATCTGATAGGACAGTTGAATGCCTGCTTATCTACCAACAGGTGGTCGCTGGTTGCAGTGAGGTCGTTCTGTACCAGGTGGCCGAATACCGTCCAGTACGGTGCTGCTGCAACGCGGCGATAACCGCTGTCATCGTCGTAGTCGTCATAAGACGGATCAACGAAGTAGGTTGTCAGCACGCCGTATGTCTGTGCATGATCACCAGCAGAAGGTGTATATACCAGCAGGTTATTCGACTCGTCGCGGTTGGTAATGCTGGTGAGACCGTTCTCGTCGAGCAGAGGCTGGTAGAACAAATCCACACCAGCAGGTGCGCCGCCCGCACGACCGAGTGTCCACGTGTTATCGTTATGACCTGCAAAGTCGATTGCTGTCATGTTAGGATAAGCAGTCTTCAGGTCATTATCATTAGCTGTCTTTGGCTTCGAGTAAGCCACGAGGTTTACAGCTGGGTTGAAGTGAGCCACATCCATCGTCTTCGACTGATAATAAGCAGGAGCACGATATACGCGGTTGCTCTCGTCGGTAGTAAACAGACGACCGCTGTTCTTTACGATGTGTGAAGGAACATCCTCGTGTGGACGCTGGTTGTTCCAGTTGTAGGTCAGCATCTGTCCGAAGTAGAAGTAGTCGTCAGGCCAGATAGGATAGAAGTGACTATTGCCGTCCGCATCGACAAGTGTGCGCTCGTCTTCAGTCTCTGGTATCACACCGTCAGCATAGCGGAAGTCACCGTCGCCATAGCGCAGCTCAACATAACCACCATAGTCAACATTGTCGGTAGCATATATGTTTGCGATACCCGACGAACAATAAGTAGCGTTATTCTCTACATAGTTCTTCGTCGTTGGATCAGACAATGTACCGTCGGTATTGATAGTGTAGAACGTATGAGGTTGACCAGCACCGGTCTTCGTGTTGTTATATCTCTTATATAGGTAGAAGCCGTTCAGGTCGTATGCCACAGTACCATTGTAGAAGGCAGCGGCAGGCATCTTACGAGCCAAGCCGTGACTGTCGTCCGTGGTGTTGTAGCTCAGCGTCTCTGGATAGTAGCAGTTGACGCGCTTGAAGCCGCTGGCAAGAGGAGTGCCGAAGACAGCGTGAACGCTACCGTCAGGTGTTCCTGTAGTGTTAATCCAACAGTTTTCTACGAAGCCATAACCTGTGTCGGCGATACCTGCTGATGTGAACGAACCCGTCACACCGAGGTTATATACGTTACCACAAAGTTGACCGAACAGTGAGTGGTCGAGTCCGTCGATGTGGTAACCGTCACCGTGGAAGTTACCTGCGAAGCAGTTACCTTCGTCGCCGATAGGCGTCCATTCACCAGTGTGGTTGACGTTGGTGTGCAGGAAGAACTCAAGGTTCTGGCAGTCTTGGACGTGTGCGTTGAGCGTGCTCTTACTGAGGTCGTAGAACTGCTTCAGCTGCGTAGCACCGTTTGTGGCGTCAGTGATGTATATCTTTGAGTCGCGCTTAACGTTCTTGTTATCCACATAGTAGTAGTGATCGGTATCTGCAAGCACCTTTGTCAGGTCGTGGTAGTTAGCCACACTTACCTGCACGGTGTTAGAATAAGTCTCACCGAGATATGTCTTAGCGTAGTAAGCCAGATAGTAGCCGTCCTGATACCAGTAGAGTGGGTCAGCGGTAGGTGTATATTCTATACCGTTGATGTGGCTCTCGGCATCACCCTTCTTCTCGAAGAGTTTCCATCCACCACCCGTTACCTCGTATGCACCAGGAGTTACGTGTGGCTCACGGACGCCGACGAACGTACCAGGCAGCACAATCTGTGGTGCCTTGATATCCTCGACGAATGGGATACCGCTCTTGAACAGCACGTGGATGTTTACTACGTGGCGCTCGCTGACAGGTGTTACGTGAGTACCGGAGACATCGCTCTCCTCGTAGTTGTACTCATAAACTACGGTGATAATCTTCTCCTTCGAGAGGTCGAAGATGTCAGAGAAGCGGCTTACGTACAGCGTACTTGTCTCCGTAGGAGCAATACCGTGGATGCTGAAGTCCGTCTGGTAGTTCTTCAAGCTGCTGAAGTTGCTCTCACTGATTAAGACTCCCACAGGAACAGTCTGTCCGGTAGTATAGGTTCCTGTTACGCCACCAGTGACGGCGACGCCTGTTACGGTTTCACCTTGACCATGCTCACCAACCTTATACTCCTCGCGGCAGTAGTAATATGTGCCTGCACCGGTGAAGGTCAGCGTGGTGATATTAGCCTTGTCAGAGTCGCCCAAACTGCTATATGTGTTTGAAGGGATAACGGTACCCACAGCGTATGGCGTATTACCTACCTGGAATGAGGCTTTGACAACATATACGTCACCTGCTCCCTTAGCTTCGACAGTAGTGTAGTGGCGCTTCTCGTTAGGAATGCTCTCGAACACTTCTCGAGAAATTTCCGCACCTGGGGCTACGGTACCACTTCCATAATTGAGAGTGCTTGTGCCGTTATAGGTTGCGGTGTAGTTGACAGGTCGTTCCAGAGAGTAGCCTGCCTTATTGGCTATTGCCGCATCCTTAGTACCTGCAGCAGAGTCGTACTGGTATTTCTTGCCTTCCTCATAAACAGGATTCTTGCTGTAGTTCGGATCAATGAGCACATCGAAGGCGTCGTAGTTGAAGGCGAATTTATCGCGGTCTGTCTTCGACATAGAGCTCCATACTTCCAGACCACGATAGTTCTTGCCTGCCTCGTAGTAGTTACCTCCATAGAGACCATCAACAGTACAATAGTAGGCTGGAACGACATCTGCCTCGATTACAGCAGCCAACGAAGGATTAGCAGTTTTGTATGCTTCCTTCTCTTCCTCCGTCATGCGGTTGCCCACATAGATGAACTCCGTCTTGCTGAGCTGGATGGTGCTCGTACAGATATAAGCAGGAGCAACATAACCAGTCATTGAAGCAGCCTGCGTTTTAGATACCGAGCTACCGACATTCAGGTGAACGTTACCATTGGTGTATTCACTTGTTACGATATAGGCTTCTTCGAATTCAGCCTGTCCTTCTGGGATGGCAGAAGAATGACCCGTTACTATTGCCTGATAAGTATCGTAAATATCCTTCGCGATGAGGTTGCTTACCTTATATTCACGCTGTCCGAGAACGCTGGCTGTCTCGCTGTCTTTCAGACGATAGGTAGGTCCGTCTTCATAGCCCGCCATCTCATTATCCTTCTGTTTCTTTTCTGCCGTAGCACTTTCAGCTTTAGTGTACCATGTATCCCACTCTGTCGGGTTGTTCACCTTATATGTAAGCATATAACCCGTATCGTGGCTCATGTTGTTGCTCTGGCGATATACGAAGTCGAAGTCCACCATCTGCTGCTTCTCTACGTGGTAAACACCATCAGGGTGAGCAGCCTTTAATGTTGCGTATTCAGTAGGCAGCATCACTGTACCAGCAGGGATGGTGTCAGCAGACTCACTGCTATACTTACAGTCTGCGGTGGTTACGTATGTTTCATCCACAAACAGAGCTCTCTCAGCGTTGGTCAGCAAGTGCCAATCCCAGTAGCTGATAGGATCGTTCAGGTGGTATTCCACTTCGTTGATGACAATCTTCTTGTCCGTTCCAATTTTCGTGCCAGGAGCAGAGTAGTAAGCATACTTGTTAGGCATCACGTTGAGCAGCTTCATCGTACCGTGCGAAGCAGCCGTGATTGTCAACGGAATATCAACGGTTTCGCTGTATGCGTTAGGTGCTCCGGTGTATGCCGAGATAAACTGGTCATAGACATAAATAGAACCCTTGATGAACCAGTAGTGAGCAGGTACGGCGTCGGTGCCTTTATACTTACCGCTGATGTTGTAGCAGTCGTCAATAATAGTCTGCGTACTGTGTATGAAGTTACCTGTCGTCTCCCATTCTACGTCAGCACCATCGAATGTGAAGTCGCGTCGTGTGACAGCATCATGGTTCAGTGCCGTCAGAGTGTTATGACTGTGGAATGTATAAGAACCCGTCTTGTGTACGTTCTTGGCATATACGAATCCACCACCCATACCTGGTTGCACGTTGATGAGGTCGAGCTCTACAACACCGGTGATGTAGCCCCAGTCTTTCTCGTTCAGTTCATTGCCCGTACTCTTTTCTGTGGTAATTTCCAGATACACACCTGATGCCAGCGCCACCTTATTCTTACTGGTACCGTTGTTGCGCTTGCGGTCGTTGACGAAACCTGCTTTCCAGTCGTAGTATGTCGCTGTGCCGTATGCTTTAGAGTCAACATGAGTACTACCGTTGTCGTATGCATTTGAGGCTGTCTTGTAGTCAGGATTGGATGCGTTGTCAGTAACACGTTTATCCTTATCAGGCAGGAAGAATACGTCACTCGTCAGCGCACCCAAGAAGTTCACGATGCTATAGATACCGAAGTAGTTGCCGTGAACCTTCTTGCTCTCGTCGGATGCGTCCTCTGGAATGACAGATTGTTTCTGGTTGAGTGATACCTCACGCACACGGTTGATGGTGTAGTTGGTGTGATCCACAATCTCAGGCACACGGTCCTGTGCACCCTGCATCACCATACGGCTACCAAAGATTCCGCAGAAGTCAGCACGCTGCAGAGTGTTCATAGGACGACCGGCGTAGATGGGGACAACACCGTTTTGCTCCCAATAGGCAGGATTCGGTTCTTTCTCACCCGTTGTAGGATTAGTTTGAAGAATCTCTTCATTACCATTAAACAGTGTCAGCAGGTCATCGATGGTCAACGTAGAAGCCTTAGTGTGTTCACCGCCTGCAGGATAGTAATGTGTACCTTCATTGTCCGTACACTGCTGGATACACTTGTACTTCAGCTGATAGTAATCAGCCTCACGAGGTGGAAGTTGCAGATAAGCATCATAAGTAATTTCAGGAGATATGGTATAGTAGTCAGTACCGTAGTTAGTGATATTCAGTCCACGATAGCCATCGACGAAGGTCAGGTTACCATCGCCGTACAGACCACCGGTACGTCCTGTACCAAGTGTTATCAGGTCGCGGTGATAAACGTCGTGTATTGATGCTGTAGCATTACCGAATACCGTTGTGGTATTAGCATAGACGGTAGAAGAACCTGAAGAGGTGTTTCCGCCAGCAAAGACAGCGTTGAAGATGGTGATACCCGTAATATCCAGACTATTCCAGCGGACGTCGTTGTTCTTGTTGCCCAAGGTATGGAGGTCTTCAGTAAGTACATAGTCACCAACCTTATAAGACTTATTGTTTATATTAACGGCAGTCAATACCTTACATCTTGGCTCTACAAGCACTTTACAGTCCTCGGTAAGCACATACTCAGTACCGTCCATGACCCAGTTCTCGTCAGATGCAGGCGGAGTGACAGGAACAGGTGCAGGTTTGTATGCCTCAGTTCCCTTCTTGTATGCATAATAGTAGCCTTCCCACACGTTGTCGTAGCGGTTGCCGTCCTTGATGCCGACATAGAGCTTACCGTTTTCCTCGTAGGCGCTATACACATAACCGATATCACCTCCACCGAAGACGTTACCGTTCTCGCGTGCCAACTCCTTTGCTGTACCTATCGTACCACCGTGTACGTGTACCTCTGTCTGTCCGAAGACGTAACCGTCGGAGTAGAGTGTACCTCCCTCACCGAGGTTGTTGTAGCCTCGACCGCCACCGAATACGTTACGGTGAACCTCGCCTTCGTAGAGTTCAACGTTGGTCTTACCAGCCTTGTAGATACCCTTCAGAACACGATTGCTGTTGTCCTGACCACTTGCCTCAATGATACCACGTCCGATGGCGGCAATCTCACCACCTCCGAAGAGTGCGTTACGTACCACGCCGCCGTACATCTTTACGTTTGCTATATCCACACTACTGTTGTCGATATATCCGCCACCGAATATACATCCACTATCATAGAGTCGGTTAGTGCCGTCGCCAGACCAAGTCTCGTCGTGCAGTTTCTCCTGATAGTAGTCAGAGCCCACATGTACATAGTCGAGGTCGGTATCTGTTGTCGGTTTGCTGCTGAAGTGACGATAACCAATAAAGCCCTTGTTCAGAGTGATGTTTGTTGTACCGAACACGGCACCACCCTCACCACCACCGTAGGCGTTACGCTCGATGGCTGGGATACCGTCGATAAAGCTGGTACCGTTTTTCTTACCGATGATGACGTTTGTCTCACCAAGGACATCGCTTGTTGTTGCAGCATCAATTCCTCCTGCGTGATAGCCTACACTTCCTCGCCAACCGCCGCCATAGACGTTACGTGCTGTACCGCCCTCGATATAGGCATTTGCAGAAGCGATAAACGGCCGGTCGAAGTCGTCAGTTTCAATGTCGTATTTGTTGTTCACCGAACCTACCGTTCCTGCGGCATAGAGGTCCTTTGTTACAGTACCTCCAAGCAGAGCGATGTAGGTAGTTCCGTGAACGTCGCCAGTATTCTGGGTGTTGGCGTCACCCAGACCACCACCGTAGGCGTAAGCACCGCTACGGCTGCCGTTATACATATATCCGCAGACGTCAGCGCCTTCGTTGATGATGACGTTGGTGTTGTATCTCTTGCCGGCTCTGGCTATTGATAAATCATTGTCCAGTCCGGTATCGGTATAGCCTGAACCGATAGAAAGGTCAATGTGTTGGGCTGTCGTGCTGGCTGCTGCGGCTGCAGCATCAGCTGCCTCATCTTCTTCTGCTGCCCATGCAGCAACAGACTTTGTGTTCATTACGCGACCCAACTGACCACCGCCATATACCTCATAGACGCGAGCGGTGTTGTTCAGGTTCACCTCAGTATATTGTGACCAGGTATCTTTACCATAGCCGGCGCCATAGACGGTTGCGAAATATTCGTTAGCCTTATCGTAATAGACAGGAGCATTGATATTCACCTTTCCATACAGTGTACGACGGCAGTTGTTGTTACCGCCATAGATACCTGTACGGTAACCGCCCACGAGGGCATCGCTACTGTTCCAGTTAACGTTCGCCTCATATACGTCGCAACGATATTCGTTATACAAACCGTAAGCACCACCAAAGATAGCCTCTGCACGGAAGGTAGAACCCGCAGGAACATTAATCTCCGTACGTCGTGTCACACCTTCCTGATAGCTACCGCCATAGACAGCCTTGAAGTGTCCGCTCAGCAGGTCGATGATTGCTGATGCCTTGTATGCTGTTGCAGGAGCTTTGGCTTCATTTTTGTCAACACCAATACCTACACCACCGCTCTCGCCGGCACCGAATATCTCGGTATCCTGATAGGTAGTCATTGTCTGCGGCACATCAACGAGGATATAGCTGCGGTTCTGCATCAAGTTCTCCTCTTCCTCACCGAGGTAGCCCTGTCCAGCTCCGTATATCTGTTCTACAGTATTCAGAGGATTGTTGGTGTCGTTAGGACGGAAGTTGATGAAGGCATTGTCCAGGAAAGGCTTGTAGTAGCCAGTCTTTGCGTGACCGTCTTCGTCAAAGTATTCGCGGAAATGCGCATTCTTATAGTCATACACACCGTATGCACCACCGAATATCTTCTCTACACGACCCTGCATATACTCTGTATATGCTGAGGCGTTGAGCATTTCATTGTGAGACACCTTACTACGAACAGCATCGTTGCGCAGACGACTGTCGAAGTTCGCTGTTCCTAAGATTCGTCCACCGAGGTCGTTACCGCCATATACGAAGTCTCGAATATATGGGAATCCGTTGGTTCCGATATAAGTCTCCGTATGACCGAGGATGTCGGCATTACAAGCTCCTGCGAAGGAGTCGAAGATACGTCCGTTGCCTAAGTTGATGATACAGTTACCCGCTGTAGTGCCAAGGAAACCGCCACCATACATAAACTCACATTCTGCAATATCCTCAGACATGCTTTCATTCCTTGATACACCTGCTACTTGTCCTTTCAGATTGATGTAGGTGCTGTATCTTGGGTCATAGCTGTACTCTATCTTTCCTGTTGTTTCATTATATACTCCATTGCCGATACCGCCTTCTTCGCTGCCTCCGAAGATCTGGAACATATAACCACGATTCAAATTGATGGTGGTAGAACCCCATATCTCGGTGTTCACACCCTTACCGCCACCAAATACGTTAAGTGCCTTACCCAATACGTCCATACCCTGCTCGGAAAGGATGACGCCGCTGTTTCGCTTGGTGATGTGGTATTGGTCGTTGCCATAGAGCTTGTCCTCACCCGATTCGTCCTCTTCCACTTTGTCGAAGAGAATCTCGCGGTCAACGATAGAGCTGTTGATGTTGATTACGACGTTACCGTTGACGATACCGCTGGTGTAGCAGCCGCCATAGATATTACCACCTTCGAAACGACGGTCTAAGTCGTCATCATCGCTGGTGACAGGATTTTCAGGAGAAGCTCCTGATGTTATAGGGTCAACTTCATCACCTGTGGATGACTTGATGGTGTTCCATATCAGTTCGGTATGAGTATCATTCCAACGCTTTGGCTGTATCTTAAGACCAGCGAAGTTCAGCTCCAGTTTGTCACCGATAGTTCCTTCTGGTGAACCTGTCGGTGCGGGGTCAGGATTGCCCAGCAGTCCGCCTTCATAGATGGCATTATAACCAGGGGTAGGAGTCACAAAGGCATTGTTACAGCCACCTACAACCCTGTTATACACAATCACATTGTCGCTGAAGTTGATAGTAGTCTTACCGTTAGTAATCATACTACCCACATTACCGCCGCAGACTATAGAGCCAAACATGGTGGAATAAGGTTTGTAATCCTCTCGGTCGCCGTTAGCTCTGCTCTCGAAGACAACGGTTGACTTCACCTTCATGGCGCAGCCTTCCATGTATTTGGCAAAGACAGTCTCATCTTCCAAATTCATCGAATTGAACTTAGTACCGCCTGTAAGATCGGTGCGTGTAAATGTGCGCAGCACACCTTCGTTATGTCCAGAGGGGTCAGCCACGTTGGTTTTAATCATGTTCTCTCCGTTGTTGCCGAGGAACACGTTGTCGATGATGGCGTACGAACCAATCTTGATGTGCGTCTGGTCAGCGGCAGGGATACCTGCAACGTTCTGTCGCAGCGAAGCACTGTTACCACCCACATAGAGACCGCCATCCACGATGGTAGGATTACCTTCCGTACCTCTTACGAGGATAGACACCTTCTCTGCGTTAGGACGGATAAGGTTGAGGGCTGTGGCAGATTTGAGGTTATCAGGAACACCTGTTATGCCTGCTGCAGCAAGCACTTCGTCAGGATTGTAGTAGAGGTCCTTCCAATACGGATTGTCTTTCAGGTTGACGTTGTCGGTATAAGGGTACGAGCCGTTACCTCCACCATATACGTTACCTTTTATGTGAGTCATGATACCTACAGTATTGCCGGCATAGACGTTACCAGAGATATCGTTACCGCCATATACGTTGTTGACTTCACCAGCCAGCACTCTGACACGTGCAGCGTAACCTGCAGGAATGTTGTTCGGGTTATCCTCGGGGTCAAGTGCTACCTTCGTATAAGGCACAGGTGTGGCATCGTTGTTGTTATAGAGAGGCTTCACGTCAGCTTTACGACAACCGCCATAGACGTTATCGACCACCATTCCTGCACCTTCAATCTGCATAAGCAGACCTTCAGGACTGGTCATACGTCCCTCGTTACCACCACCATAGAGGTTGCGGACTCTTCCTTTTTGCAGATTCCATCGGGGACGGATAGCCATATCAGCCTTGTTGTTACCACCAAAGAAACGTCCTATCTGGTATTCATCACTGCTTGGATAAGAGAAGGTGGTGTTGATCCTCATTAATTGGAAGCGCGCTTCGGTAAGCAGTTCGCCATCACCCTCTGTCGTTACGCGAGTATCTTTGATACTGTTGACAACCTCGCTCGGGTTGTTGAGGCAAATGACCGTTTTATCAGTGATAGTGGCATCATTACCGCCACCGTATGCATAGACGATAGAACCTCCAAGAAGTTCCAAGTAGGTCTTACCGAGCTTTGGTGATGACAATTCATTTGTACTGGACACCACCACTTCATCCGTATCCGCATTCTTGACAACCGTACCAGGTCCAGAGGGCTGTGGCTCGTAGGTATAGTAGCCATTACCACCGCCAAAGAGCTGTCCTATGTAAATCTTTTGAGCATCAGCGGCTTCTTCCTCGCCATTCATCTTGGTAGAAATACGTACAAAGGCGTTCCAAGTTTCATCAATATTGTTCTTTCCCTTCTTTTGTTCATCGGTCATACCATCTCTGATGACTTCCGTCAGTTCTGTTGGAATGTCTGCAGAAGTGCCGATGGTTCCGGCAATATCGTTACCGCCATATACATAGTCGGCAAGGATATAGTCAGAGGCATGTTCACCATCGAGATGTATGAATGAATAACCGCCAACATTAGCCATGCGGGCACCGGCAAACACAGCATGCAGATTGCCGGCATAGATATTTACCTTAGAACTTCCGCCCGTATTGCCGGCATTACCACCGCCGTAAATATTACCACCAATGGTAATCTGTGCCTTCGCCGCAACAGCAACGAAGAACAACAGTATGCTTATTATGGAACTCTTATTTCTCAATTTTCAATCCTCAATTCTCAATTCTCAATTCTCAATTTTAATCGTCGGGTTGTCCAAGTCAGCATCGGACAGTACATATAGATATGACGGGTCAACAGTTATCAGTAGCGTACGTTTCTCACCGCGCTCCACGTCAGCCAGCGGTGTTGTCAGCTTGTTTGTTGCTGTTCGTTCCGCTATCTTTTTTCCCTCTTTGTCGTACACGTCAAACTCCGTCTCCAGTACCAGGTTGTTAAGCAGACTTTCCACAGGTGCTGCAAAAGCGCTGCAAATCACTGTACCTGTTGTTGTCAGAGTCTTTTCTTCGTTTAACATGACGCACGAGTTTGCTGCCGTACCGGTAGTTGTAAAGCTTATATTGCTGATGCCTGTGCCGTTAGCGAGTGTGATTTCGGCAGTCATTCTGCTTATGTTCGCCAGTTTCAGCGTCATCTTCTTTACCTTGATGGTACGCAGGGTATTGTATGTCGTACCAACCTTCATGTTGAACTCTATTTGACTCAACAGGTGGTCAAGGAACAGATTTATGTAGTTGTTTCTGTTGCTCCGATACTCGAACGAGAAGTTGCCGCGTGTGGCAGAGGTCTTGTCTGTTGCAAGTTCCACCTGTCGCACTCCAGTTATTATGCTGTAGTCTTTTGGTGTCAGCGGGTCCAGATTTTCTAATCTCAATACTGCATCGTCGTCGGTCCAAGTCAGCGACGATGTCAGCTCTGCGTCGTCAGGCATAAAGCCATACAGGCGGTATGTGCGTGAGCCCGATTTCAGTTTCAGTCGTGTGCTCCATTCTTCTGTGGAGCTGTCATATTTGAATTTTCCCTCTGTCAGTGTGGTGCTGTTGGTAAGGAATGCATGAATGTCATCCCACTCGGTATCCCCCTCAACGGCGCGTGAGAGTCCTACCATCTGCAGGGGTGCATACGACTCCTGTGCAGAATTGTTATCGTCTGCAGAGTCCTTTGAGCAGCCAACCAGCAGCAGCAAGGCAGTAATGACAAATATGTTATATATTCCTTTTCTCATCTTTCTTACCAGTTATAGAATTCGTAACTCTGCTCCGTTTGTCTCCAGGGAGCCACCTCGGCTACAATTACCTTCAGCTTTGCTTCCGCCAAGTATGAGTATATCGTCCATACGTGGTTACGCGAGAATCCTCCTGCGTCCACCATCGTGAAGGTTGTGGTTTGTTCTTCGTCGTTACCTATTTGGTATTTTATCTCTCCCGTTATAAGCTTGTCGCTCTCACGCAGGTAGAAATAGCGTTGCGTGAGGTTCCCGCTTGCTGCGGCAGTTTCTATTCTTGCCTCATATACTTCAGGAGTTGCTTCGTCATAGCCCCAAGAGTATATCGTGGGGTCTGCGTTGTCGGCAATCTCTGTGAGAGGTGCACTCAGCAAGTTTGGCGTTGTGGCGTCATATCCGCTCTCCGTCTTTATGTGGCATGTGTGGCGGTTGTATGGCGCGCCGTCAGCCATAAAGAAGTATTCTGCTATAGGCAGCATCTCGGTATTCAGCTTTATGCTGTTTATCGTCAGCGTCTCTCCGCCCGTCTCACGTGAGAAGGCGAAGCGCAGTTTTGACACAGTACGTATCAGTTGCACTTTCGCTACCTGTCCACCCTTATCCAGTCGCAGTACAGGAGCTGTTCCTGTTACAGGTTGGTCGCGTAACACACCAGTCATTGGTAATCCAACGTTTGCCGGAACTATAGATACAGGACTTGTCATTCCGAATGGGTCAACTGTAGTCTTCTGCAACAGCGCTGCTTCCAGTTGTGCCTGTGTCATCTTTTCGTCCAGCTCTACGTTGCAGTTGCTGTCCTTTATGTTTGCAGCCACATACACATCCACATGCTCACGACTACCTGCTTCTTTCTCAGCATACGTCTCGTCGATGGTCATCTGTATCAGCTCGTAAGGCTCTGCAGTACTCAGAGTTGACGGCTGAGAAGAGGTATAGTGCCCCAGAAGGTTGTGGCTGGTGTGCCCGAATACCCATATCTGCAGCGAATATACCGAACTCTCGTTGGTTATCGGGTCCACGTCACCTTCGTATGCACGACTTGACTGTGCTTCCTGTGGTGCATACACATATATATATAATTTTGTTTTTGATGTATCTTCTGTCTGACCGGTAGCAACGTTGTTGTCGTCAGCTGAGGAGCACGCCGACAGACATAACAGCAGTAGCAGCAACCAGAGAATCGGGCTGTTACCTTGTCGTTGGCGATTATGTCTGTTAATGTACTTCATACTTTTTTATAATATTACTTCCTCAGGGGTTGTAGAAACCCATTTTGTTACCAGTTCTATGCCTAACTCCAGTCGTGGTGACAGCAGATTAGGCACTACGTTATATGCTTTTGCCAAGCCTGTTACTTTCATGTTCAGTGTGGTCGTGTAGTCTTGTGTGAACACACGATCTTGTGTAGCGGCTGTGGCTCCTGATGTCGCCTCCGCTGGATCAACCTCTGCTGCGAGGTAGAACTTTGTACCTCTGTATATCTTTCCACCAATACCTTCGAAGTCGGTGTCGCTATTGTTGATAAACTCCAATGCTATAGACACTTTCTTGTTGTCGTAGGTCTGTAGCACCAGCGTGTTGGTCACATTTGGGGCATCAGCTGCTGAGCTGAGGTATAGCGCGGGCAGCTGATTGTCGTAGATATACTTCATGTCAGCCTCTGAATATACGGGGTAAGACGTTGTAGGTTTAAAGTCGAAGCCTACAGGCATTTGTCCTCCTACGATAATGCCCGTCAGAGGGAATTTGTTTGTACCAACCTCGACAGCAGTACCTTTGGCGTCCTCGAGGTAGTTTTCAGTTTCTTTTAGCATTATTTGCAGTTTGGCTACTGCGTACTGCAGAGGTTCTATTATTGCAACAGCCTGTGTGTTAGGACCTACGGCACTATTGTCATATTCGTAGTCTGCCAACACATCACTCCAATCCTGGTCACTGTATGATGACTTACGATTGTCTATGTTTGATGTCTTGATGCGGCTATTGCCGTAATAGTAAAGTTCTGCGGGGTAGGCAAATCGGTCAATACCATTGATGTCTGCCAATGATGTATTTGAGACCTCTGCCACAAATTTTGTACCATCCCAACGAACTGCGGCAGCTCCGTCGGGTAGCCCGAGAGAGGCTGGGAAGTTTGCCCAAATACCTGTTGAAGGATCCAGTTTGCTTGCATCTTCGTCAATCTCTGCTATGATAGCTGTACGAATGGCGGCATCATCACCTGTCAGCGATAAGCTGTTCAGCGTTGTTTTCAGCGCTTGAGTATATGCCTTGATGTTAGCTGTTGAACCAGGCAGAGTATTTCCTCCTAAAGACATTTCTACTTGGTTGGTAAAGTTAAGGAACATCACTTTCAGGGTATTGCTTGGAGCATCCTTCCAAGCAATCTCGTTGCCTTTAGCCGTAGCTATTTGGGTCATATAGTGGGCAAGACCGTTTGCTTTATCGTGAACGACCTTGTTTGATATTGACTCCAGCGAGAAACGTACATCCTTCGGTGCCATATTTGCAGGGAAGGTCTCTACTATAGAGCCGTTGGCAGCTTTGTTCTCTGGTGTAACCTGTGGTGCACGACCGTAGCTCAGGAATGAGGCTACGCCCTGCATCAGAGAACATTTGTCATAATAGTAGTAGGCGCGTGCATCTACAGGTTTTTCGCCGTTTCCCACTACCTGGAAGACTTTCGGCATATCAGTTGAGGTAATCTTTCCTTTTACGGCAAATGGAATAATTTTTCGCATTTCTATGCCGCGATAAAGTTGTCCTTCCTCTTGCACGACAGCACTGCTCATACGTGATGAGGCAGTGTTGTTATGATTGTTTACGGCAAAAGCGACAGCCGCTGCTACGGGTTCTTCATTATTTGTATCCTGTAGCAGAGCACCATCCTCGCTGCAACCAGTCATTGCTGTTGCAAGGAACGTTAGCTGTATTATGTGTTTGCCGAGTTTCTTCAAGTTTACTCTAATCCTTTCCTCGCGCGTGTATGCGCGCGTACCTTTTTCTTGTATATCTTATATCTCGGGTTCGAATGACATTCCTTCGTTCCAGTTAAGGGTGACGCTTACGCCAACCGTGCTGTCTAACGGACGAATGGAACCATCGTCATCAATGAAGCCCTTGATAATCATCAGCTGTCCAGCGCGTAAAGGTCTTCTGATGCCAAGCACGGTCCTTGTTACCGAGCCGTCGTTATTAGTAATTAAGACTTGGAACTCCCATATCTTCTCAGCCTCTTCATTGGCAACGAATGGGTCTTCGGTCTCTATGACAACTCGTGAGGCAGGGTCTTGTGACGGGAAGTTTACTGAGCAGAAGCTCCAGTCGCCAACTTCCGGAGTGGTGACCGTCTCTGCCTTAATCAAGGTGGTGTTAGCACCAAACACGTAGGTACTATCCTTGATGTTGAATCCTGTGGCAAAGCCAGTAGTATATACCTTAATGTCTTTTACCTGATGATTTCGTGGCTCTATTACGAGAGCTGTAGCACAGTTAGCCATATATAGCTTGACGTTAAACGTCTGGTCCTTTCCGGAAACCACCTCCATAGGCTGACGTGCTGTGAACAAACCCGTCGTATGCGACGGAAGAATGTTGTCTGCCGCTGCAGTCTTCTGTATAAGGTTAGAAGTCTTGCAGTGTTCATCACCATTCAGCGATACTATACTATTGTCCTTCAGGTTAGCTGCAGCCAAGTGCATATATTTCTGAACGGGCAAATAGATAGTATAGCTGCGCTGGTTTGCGTTCATCGTAGGCGATTCATGATACTGGCGTATGTCGTTTACGCCAGTATCATAGAATGAAAGGTCTACGTCGCGGGCATAGTCGCTGAAGATGTTTTTAAGATGCTGTCGCAGAGCGTTAGCCACAGCGACCTCAGTCTGTGTGGTAAGCTGTGTTTCAAGTTCCGTTGTCATGTTGGTGACAAGGCGCAGCTCATAGTTCAGCTGGTAGTCGCTACCGCAGTTGTCCAGGTTGTCGTCAATCATTGAGCACGACGTCTGAGCAATAGCACATAGCAACAGGCTTACTACAACGACAATATGTTTCATCAATATTTTCATCTGTCAGACTATACCTTATTATATATTATTCAGCTCCAAGTATGATATTATTAAAGTTCAGACCTGTCTGCCAACGGAGGTCAACACTCAGACCGAGTGAGATCTGTGTAGAACGGAGGTCAGGAACAGAAACCATTGCTTTCTGCAGAGAGGTTTCACCAATAACGAAGTCGGCTGTGGTCATATAATCCTGAATGAAGACACGACGCTGCTTAATAGTATTGCCTTCACCATCATAAGGGGGCAGTGCATATTTCTCAGGCCAGGTAATACCTAAGCTACGGTCAGCTGTGCTAAGACCGTTATCTGGATCCAACTTACCGGTGATATAGAAGGTTGCACCATTGCGGATGAGGTTCTTTTCACCCCAGAAATCCTTACCAGAGTTATTTACGAACTCAAGAGCGACGTAAACAACGTTTTGCTTATTATTTATATTTCCTTGATTCCAGTTGTCCCAAAGTAATGTGTAGTTTGCTGCACTCTTTACATCTTCAGGGTCAGCGGGGGCAGGGTCGTATGCAGGAATTGCAGCACTTGGAAGAGTGTTGTCGTAGATAATAGAACCGAAAGTAGGTGTTGCCGCCTTTGCAATGTAGTTCCAACCCACAGTTTCTTCTACACCACCAATCAGCACACCTTTCAGCGTGAATGTACCGGCAGCAGGAGTGATAGTGTTGTTAGGCTCGTCCACACTCTTACGTTGTTGCTGGATTGTATGGTTATTATCTTGCAAAGATGCAGCACCATAGCGAACAGTTGTCTTCAGCAGTGCAGTACCATAGTTAATGTTATGCTGCATAGCTACACTACGAGTAGAAGAGAGCACGTGAGAGTTCGGGGTCCATGCTTTAGAACCTGTACCTGTTGCACCAGCTGCCCAAGAAGCTTCAGTGTCCCAGTTGGCAACTCCGTCAGGATAGTCAGCAGTTATGTGTGGGTCGTCGGTAACACGTACTGGGCTGTTGCCAAAGTAGCAAAGTTCTGCAGGATAGCGATAGTTCAGTGGGTTGAATCCTGAACCTCCACCCATATTATAGGTAGGAATGGTTTCCCTGTAGCTGTATGTGAAGGTTCTATCTGCATCACTTCCAGAATTACCTATTTCTAGCTGCAAAATGGTAGCACCTTGAGGAATATTGAAAGTGCTTTCAGGGAAATTGTCCAAATCATCAGTTACCAAGTTATAAGTACCAGCAGGTGCCCAACCTTTAACAGTTGCGGTACTATTCCATGTCTTAGACCCGGTATCTATCAAGGTTGTAAGCCATGTTTTCAAATTCGCTGCAAGAGCCTTGGTGATGGTTTCGGGTTTTGAAGTAGGTGTTGCCGTAGCCACTTTGTTGATTGACTCATAGAGGTCAGCCAATGTTGTTGCCACAGCAGGACCAGCACCTGCACGCAGTTCGTTTGCGTAGATGGTGTTCAACGAGATGAAAGCATCAGCCAGGATTTCACCGAGAGCATCACTCTCCATGGGTACATCAGGATCGCCAGCTTCTTTAGCAGGTGTATTTGTCTTTCTCACCAACTTTCCTTCGTTGTAGGTAACATAGTCTTTCCATCCCAAATTAACATTGAAATTCGCTGATGCATAGGTTCCTTCAACATCTACTCTTGAATCAACAAGTTTTGTCATAACAGCAGCAAGCAGATTCTTATACTGAGCAAAAGCATCTGTATTTGTAATACGCCTGTTCAGTGTGAAGGAAGTAGTGCTCAAGTCCTTGTTGACTGTGTAAGTAATGCTTCCTTGCGCTGCGTCTGAAACATCTTTAATAGCCTTTCCCCAGAACATCATAGTGTTGGTTCCGGTAGGCATTGCAAGTTCAACAACGCGGCGTGACTTAGGTGTAGTTCCTGTTCCATCGGGATCAAGTGCTCCACTGCTCAGAATCTCACCCATGTTGAAGATCTTACCCGCAGTAGTTGCTGTGGAAATCCATTTACCATCTGCAGCCTGAGTAAATGCTGCGATTACGGCATTGTTTATGCCACGGAAAGCCTCTGCATCAGTAGCCTGAGTATTTGCAGAGGTCATACGAGAGGTTGCGGTGTTACCTGTTGCAACGTTGAAGACAAAGTCAACTGGCACCCCAGGTTCATTTGTCGCATTTCCGTTGTTCGCTGTACCATCGATATTATCGTCCGAGGTACATCCGGTGAACAACATAGCACTAACGAGAACTATCGTTCCGAATAATGCCTTAATAAAATTTTTCTTCTTCATAATTACTTCGGTTTTGTTAATATTATTCATTTATCTATTCTCTATTTAAAGTTCGTTCTATCTCTTTCAGGTTCTTTGCTGCATCTTCGTTGCCATTTTCGGCAGCGCGGCGGAAGTGCTCGAGTGCCTCCTGCTTATTGCCGCAAAGGTATAGTGCTACGCCGAGTGCGTTCTGTGCTCGCTGGTCGTCGCGTACTCCTTCCAAAAGCTTGAGAGCCTTGTGGTGACACTCGCCGCAGTCGGTCTGCAGGAGCTCGCTTGCCTCGTTGATAACGGCTGCTGCCGTATCGGGTACATAGTCGTAGTAAACGCGGATGTAACCGGAGTTACGCTGGTCGGCAAGGATGTTCTTCTTGAGGTATTTCCAAGTCTTTCCACCGTTAACGCGGCGCAGTTGCTGTTCGCGACGTGTTTCGTCGGGCTCATTGTCAATAATTTTGATAGCCTGCTCAAGCTCGTCAGCGCTTATTACGCCTTGCTCGCCTCCAGCCTCTTGCACCTCGACAAGTTGGTCGCGGAAGTCAGCCCACGCCTCGCCGCCGGCAATTACTTCAAATATGGAGTCGGGAGTTGCTATCTGCTGTTGTACGTAGTCCTTCAGGGCGTTGGCACGCTTCTTCGAGAGTCTCTCGTTGGCGTCCTTGCCTCCTTCTATTGATGCCAGACCGATAATCTGGATGCACTTAACCTGACTTGTGGAGTCGGCTGTAATCTGATGGGTGATGTCAACTATGCGGTCCAGTGTGGCAGCGTTGTTGCGGAAGTCGTGTGCAATGATGCTGCTGCTAACAGGGAAGTGCACGTAGAGTGCCGCCTTGTCGCGACGCAGTGTCTGTGTGCGGTCGTAAGGACGATACTGTGAGATGTGTCTGAGCACGGGGTTCTCCTTCTCCAGCTGTCCGGCGCGTCCGGTGTTGACGGGAACTTCGTGAACGACGGGCTTAACAGGAGCGACAGGTATAGGTATTATCTGCGGGATAGGCTCCACGATGCGTGGCTCGGGCTTGCGTCCTATGCTCCATACCAGGTTGAGACCTAACTTAGGAAGCAGGAAGAACTTATCTTTCTTGCCCAGGTAGGCACCGCAGGTAGCACACTCGTACTCCTTGTACCAGGTGTAGGCGAGTGCCAAACCAATCTCTGCCTCAAGGTGCAGACGGCCTGTGAGCCACCAGTTGTAGCCGAAGCTGCCGCCAACGGCAACGAGGTCGCCCTGACGACGCTTGTCGCGAACGTCCTTGTACATGCCGAACGGGAACTTCACGTTGCCCACGTTGTAGTGGCTATATACGGCGTGCAAGCCCCAGAACGACTTTCTGAACAGGGTGTCGTTATAGTGGCGGAAGTTTGGCGATATAAGTATGTGTCGCCACTTCTTGTTCTTTGCTTTATCATAGTCCCATAGGTTAAAGCCCGCATTTAATCCCATTGTCCAGACAGAGTCCAAACGCATCTCAACACCAAAGTTTGGTGTTAATGTGGCGTCATACAAGAGGTTGTTGCGAATTGCGAACCCTTGGCTACGAACTATTGTTGCGTAAAGCAAACCCACAAATAATAATATCGAAACTCTTTGAATTCTCAACATTTTTTATTATGTAAAGTCAGATTTATCACAAATAATTTGTAACTCGTTTTATTTTGTTATGTCCATCCTTTTTTGTCTCCAGTAACATCATATTTCTGCAAAGGTATAAAAAATCTTTAATATTATAATGTATAGGGGGGGGGGCTATTTAAGAGATTTTAACACTTTTAACTATATTCCGACGGATTTTCCCCGAAAACAGGCAGAAAATCGCGTGCAATTACTTTCTTTAACTTCTTTAACTTCTTTAGCTTTTTTAACTACCGAAAAAAGTGTATTTTTGCAGCAAAATTGAAGAACTATGTTAGTAAAAACCTATTGCGCTGCAGTCAACGGACTCGAGGTTACCACAGTAACGGTAGAGGTAAGTTTTGCGCGAGGAATACAATTTCATCTTACAGGACTGGCTGATACGGCTGTGAAGGAGAGTTACGACCGTATAAAATCTGCTATGCAGAATATCGGATACCGCTTTCCGACGGCGGACATCACGGCAAATCTCTCGCCGGCAGACCTGAGAAAGGAGGGTAGCGGGTACGACCTGCCGCTGGCGGTGTCTATACTTGCTGCCGACGGGAAGGTGGCTGCCGACAGACTTGGCGAGTTCATGCTTGTGGGAGAGCTCGGACTCGACGGACGGCTGGAGCCTGTCCGCGGGGCGCTGCCAATAGCCATCAGGGCGAGGGCGGAGAAGTTCAAGGGACTCATTGTGCCCTTGCAGAACATCCGTGAAGCCGCTGTTGTCAACGATTTAGACGTATATGGTATGGAGACTCTTGCCGACGTGGTGAATTTCTTCAACGGCAACAGGTCGATACAGCCGACGGCCATAGATACAAGAAAGGAGTTTTACGAGCAACAGAGTAAGTTTGAACTGGACTTCGCCGACGTGCGGGGACAGGAGAGCGTGAAACGTGCTCTCGAAGTGGCGGCAGCAGGCGGTCACAACGTAATCATGGTGGGACCTCCGGGGTCGGGAAAGTCTATGATGGCTAAGCGACTGCCGAGCATTCTGCCTCCGCTGTCGCTGTCGGAGAGTCTTGAGACGACCCAGATACACAGCGTTGCAGGACTCCTCGGACGCGGAATGAGTCTTATCTCGCAGCGTCCCTTCCGTTCGCCTCACCACACCATCTCACAGGTGGCGCTCGTCGGCGGCGGTCAGAATCCGCAGCCTGGCGAGATATCGCTGGCACATAACGGTGTGCTCTTCGCCGACGAGTTGCCGGAGTTCAACAAGAGTACGTTGGAAGTGTTGCGTCAGCCGCTGGAAGACAGGAAGATATCTATCAGTCGTGCGAAGTACAGCATAGAATATCCGTGCTCCTTTATGTTCGTGGCGTCAATGAACCCTTGTCCCTGCGGATATTACGGTGATCCGACACACCGCTGCGTGTGCACACCGGGACAGATAGGACGTTACTTGTCGAAGATTTCCGGTCCGCTACTCGACCGCATCGACATACATTGTGAAATTCAGGCTGTACCCTTCTCGGAACTGTCGAAGATGCAGCCCGGAGAGCCGTCAGCAGCTATCCGTGAACGTGTCATCCGTGCCCGCAACATCCAAGCCGAGCGCTTTAGCTCCCTCCCTAAACAGGGAGGGCAGGGGAAGGTCTATTGCAACGCCCAGATGACCGAAAAGATGCTCCACCAATTTGCTGAACCCGACGAGAGCTCCCTCTCGCTCCTCCGCACCGCTATGGAGCGCCTGAAACTCTCCGCCCGTGCATACAACAGAATACTTAAAGTGGCTCGCACCATCGCCGACCTCGAGGGTTCAGAGAAAGTGCAGAGCCATCATATCGCTGAGGCAGTAGGGTACCGAAACCTGGATCGCGGTGACTGGGCAGAAAGAGGGATATAAAATGTAGAAGGTATAAGAAATATGGAAGAAAACAAAGGAAATGTCATCATCTATCAATCGGAAGATGGGGTGGTCCGATTAGATGCTTGAAGAAGACAAGACGAAGAGAAAAATCGGAATTTCCGATTTTTCTACTAAGCCGTCTGCAGCTATCTCCACAAATAAATAATGTTAAAACAACAGGAGAATGTTTGTTTATAATAAGATTATAATTATCTTTGCATAAAATTATAAACACCTCTAAATGAGTACATAACAATGGTTTCAAATCCTTTCGTAACCAACGGCTACCTTTCGCCGCACTATTTCTGCGACCGTGTTGAAGAGACAAAGCAGCTTACAACACTGGTGACAAATGGCAACAATGTTGCACTAATCTCGCCTCGTCGTCTTGGAAAGACTGGGCTGATATACCACTGTTTTGAACAATCGACCATCAAAGACAATTACTACACTTTCGTTGTGGACATTTATGCCACAAAGAATTTGCAGGAGTTTGTATATGAATTGGGGAAAACGGTGCTAAACGTGCTGAAGTCGAGAGGGCGCAAGGCGTGGGAAAAATTTTTGAATACAATAAGCTCACTGCGCGGTAATATCTCGTTCGATATCAACGGGAATCCAGAGTGGGGAGTGGGTGTTGGTGACATAAAAGTGCCCGATTTTACGCTTGACGAGATTTTTACTTATCTTGAGCAGGCTGACAAACCTTGTATTGTGGCTATTGACGAGTTCCAGGTAATTGCAGACTATCCCGACAATAAAGTAGAGGCCGTGCTACGTTCGAGAATACAGAAATGTAAAAATACCAGATTCATATACTCGGGTTCGCAGCGCCACATGATGTCCGAAATCTTTGTGTCGCCATCACGCCCCTTCTATCAAAGCACAAGTCTAATGTCTATTGAACCTATTGATAGTGAGAAATATGTAGCATTTGCTCAGGATTTGTTCAGGGAATATAATAAAGAAATAACACGAGAAGCTGTTATTGCAACCTATCAACGTTATGAAGGGGTCACTTGGTATGTGCAGTCTGTATTAAATGCATTGTTTACGCTAACAAATACAAATACAATTTGTACGGAAGAAGAGATAGAGCCTGCTGTCCAGCAGATTACCGACCAGCAGAGTTTTGCCTATAAAGCCCTGCTGTTTCAGTTGCCTTCAAAACAGAAGGAGGTTCTGATGGCTATTTGCAAAGAGGGTAATGCTGCTAATCTGACCTCCAGCTCGTTCCTGCAGCGCTATCATCTTACTGCCAGCACGGTGCAGGCTGCTGTCAAGGGCCTCTTAGAAAAGGATTTTATCACTCATGATATGGGTATCTATGCATTATATGATAAATTCTTTGCCCAGTGGCTGATGCAGCAGTAGGATGAATTTCCCCACGTTACGTCCAGAACTCCTTTTCTCCCGTGGGCTCCATTTCCCCCCGACACTTCGGGCAGGTTCGCATGTCCCATATTCTGAAGTTCTCGCTGCCGCAGTTCAGGCATAGTCTGCCAACCTCACTGCGATAAGAGGGGGCGACGTCAGCAATGATGCCGCCCACTACGATGTTTTGGATAGTCTTGCAGTCGGAGCAGCTTATCGGGGTGATTTTCTGACGAAAGAGTCCTCGCCCTTCGTACACTTCGGCTTCATACCCGCAAGACTTACAGCGATATTTCAGTTTCCACGCCATTACTTTATGTATTTTATCTTCGACGTATCACGTGGTTTTGCCTCAGGCTGCTTTGTGCCGAAAGGGTCAGCACTCCCATCATCGCCATAAGGCAGAAAATCATTCTTTTCATAGCTCTATCGTTATTTATGTGTTACTTTCTTTTCTTTGTTCGTTGCAAAGATACAAAAAAACTACGGCAGTTCTATGTTTTGCCAAGCAATTTTAAAAAAATAGAGGTTAGTGGTTAGTGGTTAGTGGTTAGCGGTTTTTAGGGGTTAGTGGTTAGGGGTTAGAGAAATGTACTGAGCGCTTACGAGCTCCCTTCCCTTTTGGGGAGGGCTGGGGGGAGGCTTCACATATATACTCGCCCCTAAAAGTACGCCACTTTTGGGGTAAAAGTAGGCTACTTTTGGTGTAAAGTGCTTTGGTGCTGAAGTCGTAACAAGCCTACTTTTACCGCATTTTACTGGGTTTCGATGACTGGCATGCGTTACAGTGTGACAGTGTGACAGTTGTTTTTCTCGTTGTACAAATACCTGTTTCAACCTCTATATTATATATTTATATATATATAAATATAAATATAGAACTATTTTAGGGGTTTGCATTACCTAATTTTGAACTGTCACACTGTAACGCTGTAACGCTAAAATTAGTTGACAAAATCGGCGGTCATTTGGTCTAATATATATATTATTATTTACTTTGAGCAAAATCGCACTTCAAAACTCTTAATGACAATTGACCAAATGACCGCCTAATTGCGCTTTTCTTTTAAACCGCTGAATTACTGATACTTACAAGCCTTTATTCCCTTTTTCTTATTGACCAGAGTATAGTTTTTACCCCAAAAATCGTTGAAAATTACCTTCAAAACCCCTAAATTTTTGCTTTCGAACAAGCTTAAATTACTGGAGTAAAGCATCGAATTTCCCCAAAAAAGTTGAATGAATTGCCTCTAAACCCTTATATAGATTGAATCTCCCTTCCTCTTCACTCAGAAGAGTATCATCATCTGTTCTGCACGTATGCGTTGCAAAGATAACGAAATTTCGCGAGAAATATCATATTTTTGGCAAAAAAGTTGCTGGTATCGAAAATAATTCCTATATTTGCATTTTAATAGTTAAAGGAGAGGGTAGAGTATGAAGATTAAAAAGATTTGGTTTTCTGCTGATCATATTTTCGGTAGAGACGAAGAGGGAAAGGAGTATAGCCAGTCGTTGCTGTGGTACCCCAAGTTGAGGACAGCATCCGATGAAGAGCGTAGCCAATACACCTTTGGCTATGATGGCATCCATTGGCGCAATCTCGATGAGGACATTAGTTTCGAAAGTTTTGCCTATGAGGATTCTGAGCCGTCAGCCCTTCAGCGTTTTTTTCTGACCCATAAGGAAATCAACGTGGCAGAGTTCGCCCGCTCCATTGGGATGAACGCCACGCTGCTGCGCAACTATATCAATGGCTTCAAAAAGCCTTCAGCTGAAAGGGAAAGTGAGATTCTCGCTCATATCCATAAGTTGGGTAAGGAAATGATGGCAGCTTGCTTCTAAACGATTTTGTATTCCTGTTAAAATTGTGGAATGATGAAAGAAGACTGTCTGCACATTTCTATTCTCAAAGAAGAGTTGGAGATGGCTGAAGTAAGATGGAGCCAGCATGGAAGAAGATAGCCGCATCGAATTTTCGATTGACATCAAGAACATACGAAATACCAAAGGGAGTCGCGAAACGTGACCCCCTTGGTGAAGTGAGAAAAGCGGGACGGTTCTCGTAATCCAAAATATCATAGCATTTTTTTAACAAAAATCTTCTCAAAAAGTTTGGAACTTTCAGAAAAAGTTCCTATCTTTGCACTAGAAAATCCCCCTTGTATGAAAATTACTTGGGTCAGTTGCTGAAAAGTAACTTAGAAACAATCCCGCTCGGGTGAGATATACCGAGTTCAAGCCTCCGAAAGGGGGCTTTATTTTTAACGAATAGACAATGAACAAGAAGAAAGTTATAGTGTACGTTGATGGCTACAATTTCTATTATGGTCTAAAAAATGGTGGTGCAAAATGGAAGCGCCATTACTGGCTTGATATGGTGAAGTTCTTTGAGCGAATGATGTTGCCAGACCAAGAGCTGATAGAAGTAAACTACTATTCAGCAGTACCACTCGATGACCAGCAGGCTGCTGATAATCAAGACGTTCTTTTCAGTGCCAATCTGCTTAATACAAAATTCAAGTTGCATTTGGGACGATATAAGAAAAAGAAGTTTAAATGCCAGAACTGCGGATTCAAGAACAAGACTTACGAGGAGAAAGAGTCTGATGTAAGAGTGGCTACTGGCATGCTAGTAGATTTGTTTGTTAAACGTTGTGATATAACTATTGTTGTTTCTGCTGACAGTGATATGATACCTTCCGTAGAAATCATCAAAGGCTTCGCCCCAGAGCATCCTGTTCATGTCTTTGTGCCTCCTACGCAGAAGACGTATGCTCTTGCCAGCAAATGCGACAATGTAGTTTGGCTCGAACATTATAAGGCAAGATTTGCACAGTCAATGTTGCCAGAAGAGGTGATTCTTTCCAATGGTCATAAACTTACAAGGCCAGAGAATTGGAAATAGAAATGGAAGTTTATTATCTTGGCAACAAGGAACTGCTGAAACTGCCCAAGGAGGCATTCTGAGAAAAGCGGGAAGGTTCTTTGATCCACTTCAAACACATCTTTGAAGAAGGAGAGCCAGCATGGGAAAAAGTGCATGGGTCGAAATTTCGGCTGATGTTCCGAGAGGTGAATATTGGTAACGGTGCCATCCGTTAACGGGCGCAAATTTGCGTGGTCTTAACTAAAATAATTTCCTATCAGAATCATTGAACTATGAAAAACTTTTCGTACCTTTGTATGCGAAACAAAACACTACTTAACATTAGATAAAATACTATGAACAAGCTGCTAACGACGATATTGCTTTTGACCTTTGTGAGTCAGTATTCCGAGGCGCGCAAGGTGGAGTCTCTCAACAGGGGATGGCTCTTCTCGTGCGACTCACTCTATACTAATGTTCGCGAGGTTAACGTTCCTCACGACTTCCAGATAGAGCAGCCGTGGGTGGTGCCGTCAGCCGACGAGCGCCCAGACAACAGTGATGCGGCAGCAAACATAAAGAGTAGGCTGTCGGCACGCGGCTTTAAGGAAATGGGTACGGGCTGGTACAAGAAAGTCATAGATATTCAGCCGCAGACGGGTTGTCGCTATCTTCTTGACTTCGAGGGTATTATGCTGACGGGTGACGTTTATCTCAACGGTAGGCACATCGGTGGTACCGACTACGGATATGTTGGTTTCGAGATCGACATTACAAAGCATCTAAAGCGGGGTAAGAACATCCTGGAGGTGAAAGCCTCCACGATGGGCACGAAGAACTCGCGGTGGTACACCGGTGGCGGACTGTTTCGTAATGTCAGTCTTGTAACCACGTCAGACGACCTCTTCCTGGAGCGCCATCCGCTGCGTATCACCACGCGAGAGAACCATTTTGTCAGTGTTACGGCGGAGTTGACAAACCGCACGAAGTCGAAAACGGTGAAGATAGGTCTAAAACTCTATGACCCTAACGGGGAACTCGTCTATGAACATACCGACACCCGTCAGCGCATAACCCCCTCGCGGACTATGGAGGCGGTGTTGACAGAGGCTGAGGTGAGTAACCCGAAGCTGTGGGACACAGACCATCCGCAACTATACAAGGCTGTGGTGACGCTGATGCGTGAAGACGGCAGCGTTGCCGACGAGGTAGAGGAGGAGTTCGGCATCCGCACCATAGAGTTCGGACCCGCCTTCGGACTGAAGCTCAACGGCAAGAAAGTGCTGTTAAAAGGCATTGCCAACCACCATACTTTGGGCGCCTTGGGTGCCGCAGCCTATCCGCGCGCCATAGAGAAGCGTCTGCGGTTGCTGAAGCGCTTCGGGGTGAACCACATACGCACCTCGCACAACCCCTACAGTCGCGATTTCATACGTCTTTGCGACAAGCACGGCATACTCGTCGTTGACGAGCTCTACGACAAGTGGACCGACACGCACTCCGGTGGTCGCGTACCATTTATGAACCACTGGGCACAGGACCTTACCGAGTTCATCAAGCGCGACAGAAACTCGCCGTCGGTGGTGCTGTGGAGTCTTGGCAACGAGTTGCAGCAAGAGGCGCGTCAGCCCTTTGGCGACTTCGGTGTTACGTGTTACAAGATGATGCGTGCGGTGCTCGAACGCTATGACTCCACCCGAAAGGTTACGGTGGCTATGCATCCGCGCTATCGTAACTGGCAGACCGACTCCATACCCTGTGACCTCGCGCTGCAAACCGACGTTCAGGCATATAACTATAGGTACATGTATTTCCCCGGCGACGGACGACGCTACCCGTGGATGACGTTCTACCAGAGCGAGGCGTCAACGAAGGATATGGGTCAGAACTACTTCGGAATGGACCTCGACAGCGTCATAGGACTGGCATACTGGGGTGCCATAGACTATCTTGGCGAGTCGCAAGGATGGCCAGCCAAGGGGTGGGCACAGGGCGTCTTCGACATCTCGTTGGAGCCGAAACCGAAGGCGTATCTCATGAAGTCACTGTTCTGCGAAGAGCCCGTAGTGCGTGTGATGGTAAGAGAGGAGAGAGGAGAGAGGAGAGAGGAGAGAGATATGCTGTGGAATGGTGTTGTGACGGGTTCCGAGGACCTGTCGGAACAGTGGAACCGCACCGAGGGCTCAACGGCAGATATTGTAGTATATACCAATGCCGACGAGGTGGAGCTGTTGCTCAACGGCAGGAGCTTAGGACGTCGTGAGAACCCCACCGACGCAAAGCAGCGCAACCAGATATGCTGGGACGACGTAACTTACGAACAGGGCAAGATAGAGGCTGTAGCATACCGAAAGGGCAGGGCGGTAGCGCGTCATTCCCTTGAAACGACAGGACCGGCGGTGAGACTGAAGGTGGAGTACGACAACAACTCTTGGCAGTCCGACGGCACCGACCTGCAACACCTGCGCATCTATGCTGTTGACTCCGAGGGACGTAGGGTGCTCAGCTGCACCGACGAGCTGTCGTTCCGTGTGGAGGGCGACGCCCGGATTGTTGCGGTAACCAACGGCGACATCAGCAGTGAAGAGTTGAATGCTACGGACCACCGTCGTCTGTGGCAAGGGGCGGCAATGGTTATCCTGCGTGCCGGTACGACACCCTCGAAGGTTACGTTGACAACATCGTCGAAGTCCTTGGGCTCTGTGGTTACGGAGTTAGCAACAAGGAGCAAGGCGCAAGGGGAAAGCTGGAAGTTGGGCGTCTTGGAGACGGCACGCAAGACCAACGATTACTTCATGCAGAAATACAGCGACCCAACGGAAGACACCTTCGTACGCAACAAGAAACGTCCGAGCAGCCTGTGGACACGTGCCGTATATTACGAAGGACTGATGGCGCTCAACGCTATCGACCCGCAGCAGCGTTACTTAGACTACACGCAGCAGTGGGCGGACTACCATAAGTGGACACCGCGAAACGGCGTGACGACGACACATGCCGACGACCAGTGCTGCGAACAGACATACATAGAATACCGCCTGTTGACAGGAAACGGAACGCTGGAACCCACGAAGGAGAACCTCGAACGGCAGATGGCGTCGGGACGAACAGACTACTGGACGTGGATTGACGCTATCCAAATGGCTATGCCGGTATATGTAAAGATGTATGCCGCCACCAAGGAACGGAAGTATCTGGACTATGCTATGCGCTGCTACGAATGGACGCGCGACTCCTGTGGCGGCGGCTGTTTCAACGTGAAGGAAGGACTGTGGTGGCGCGATAAGGACTATGTGTCGCCATACAAGGAGAAGGACGGAAAGAACTGCTATTGGAGTCGCGGCAACGGATGGGTATATGCCGCCTTGGTGCGCTCTATGGAACTGCTGTCGCCCGACAGCAAGGAGTACAAACTGCTGAAGAACGACTTCCTACTTATGAGTGAGGCACTCCTGAAGTGTCAGTATGGAGACGGCTTCTGGCGTGCCAGTCTGTTGTCTGACGCGGAATACCCGGGTCCCGAGATGACCGGTACGGCACTGTTCCTCTACGGCATGTCGTGGGGAATACGTCACGGACTACTCAAGGAGAAGAAGTACCGTCCCGCCTGCGACAAGGCGTGGGAGGCGCTGGAGAGTTGTGTTCACGAGAATGGTTTCTTGGCTTGGAATCAAGGTACCGGAAAGGACCCGTCGGCAGGACAGCCTGTCACCCTAACCAGCGTTCCCGACTTCGAGGATTACGGCACCGGATGTTTCCTGCTCGGAGCTACGGAATACTTCAGGTTAATTGAGAGTTGAGAGTTTAGAGTTGAGAGTTTAGAGTTATGATTTGCTTTAAGCGCCTGTTGTTGTTATTACTTGTCAGTTGTCAACTTGTAGTTGTCAATTCACAGACGTGGCCCACACCGCGACCTGAGGCTAAGGCGGGCACACGATGGTGGTGGCTGGGCTCCGCAGTAGATCGTAAGGGCTTGGAGTGGAACCTCACGGAGTATGCCAAAGCAGGCATCGGCGCTGTGGAGATAACGCCGCTCTACGGAGTGCAGGGCAACGAGAAGAACGAGCTGTCGTTCCTTACCTCACCGTGGATGCAGGCGCTGAAGGACGTGGAAGAGATAGCACGACCATTGGGAATTGAGGTGGATATGAACTGCGGTACGGGATGGCCCTTCGGCGGTCCTAACGTACCGCTGGAAGAGGCGGCGTGTAAGGCAGTCTTCAAAGATACCGTGATAAACGGTTCCCCAGTTTATACCATAGATATAGACCGCACCCGCCAGAAGGTGAAACGTGCTGCTCCTGGTGGCGAGGGGTGGGTGATAGACCACTTCGACAGCACCGCTGTGCACCACTATCTGGAACGCTTCGACAGCGCCTTCAGCACGTCGGAGGTAGCGTGGCCGCATACCTTCTTCAACGACAGCTACGAGGTGTATGGGGCAAACTGGACACCGACACTCTTCGACGAATTCAAGAAACGACGCGGCTACGACCTGCGCGACCACCTGCCGGAACTCCTCGGAGTGGTGGATGACGGCAATAAGGTGTTGGCAGACTACCGTGAGACGCTGTCGGACCTGCTCTACGAGAACTTCACACTGCAATGGACGGCGTGGGCGCATAGTCACGGGGTGCAGGTACGCAGTCAGGCACACGGCTCGCCGGCAAATCTCCTCGACCTCTACGGTGTTGTTGACATACCGGAAACAGAGGGTTTCGGACTCTCTGACTTCGGCATCAAAGGACTGCGTACAGACTCGGGGATGACGAAGAAAAACTACAGCGACGTATCAATGTTGAAATATGCCTCTTCGGCAGCCCACGTGATGGGAAAACCCTTTGCCAGCAGCGAGACATTCACCTGGTTGACAGAGCATTTCCGTACGTCGCTGTCGCAGATGAAACCAGACCTCGACCTGATGTTCACCTGTGGTGTTAACCACGTGTTCTTTCACGGCTCCTGCTACTCTCCCAAGGACAACCCGTGGCCAGGATGGAAATTCTATGCTTCGGTTGATATGAGTCCTACGAACAGCATCTGGCGCGACGCTCCCTTCCTTATGCAGTACATCGAGAGGTGTCAGTCGTTCCTGCAACTCGGACAGCCCGACAACGACTTCCTCGTCTATCTGCCCGTCCGCGATATGTGGCGCAAACGAATACCCCGCAAGGGAAAGAAACACGTCCTCGGCGACGACTTGCTGATGATGTTCGACATCCACAGCATGAACGAGAAAGCTCCTGAATTCATACGTACCATACTTGCCATAGACAGTCTGGGCTACGACTGCGACTACATCAGCGACCGCCAACTGGCAAAGGTGCGCATAGAGGACGGAATGCTCGTTACCGAGGGCGGCACACGCTACAAAGCACTTATAATACCCGAAGGCACGACAATAGATAGTAATCTCTCTCCTCTCTCCTCACTCCTCTCTCCTCTAATCATACACGGCATCGACGAACACCTTATGGCTCGTTATGCTAAGAGCGAGGCGATGAGGACAGAACTTGGACTCCGTGCTATACGTCGTAAGGACAACGACGGCTACCACTATTTTATAGCCAATCTGACACCAAACGACGTCTGCAAGGAAATTCCGCTGGCGGTGCCATTCGGACAAGCTACGTGGTACGACCCTATGTCGGGAGACATTACGCCGGCAGAGGTACATAACGGCAACGTCCTCTTCTCCCTCCGCTCAGGAGAGAGTAGGGTGTTAGCTTTAGAGAGGAGAGAGGAGAAGAAAGAGAGGAGAGAGGAGAGAGGAAAGGCTACGGGTAGGCGAGCGGAGCTCGGGAATGAGAGGAGAGAGAAATGTAACCTTCAACCCTCCACCATCAACCTTCCAACATCCCCAATTACTCTTCATTTCATCGACGAAATGCCAAGAGTGGACAAGACTTTCCGTCTTGACTCATTCCAAACGTGGGAAACGCTGAGTCCGGAGGCAGCGGTAACGATGGGAACGGGAGTTTATACCACGACATTCACGCTGACAGCGGAACAGGCGGCAAAGCACTGGTCGATAGACCTCGGTGACGTGCGAGAGTCGGCACGGGTGTACATAAATGGCGATTTCATCGGCTGTGCGTGGGCTGTTCCCTATGTCCTTGACTGTCGTAACACACTGAAGAGCGGAGAGAATACACTACGCATAGAAGTGACAAATCTTCCGGCAAATCGCATCGCTGACCTTGACAGACGAGGTGTTGAATGGCGCAAGATGAAGGAGATAAATGTAGTTGATATAAACTATAAGAAAACGAACTACGCTCATTGGACTCCTGTTCCGAGCGGATTGGCGTCGCAGGTTAGGTTGATAGAGGAGAGAGGAAAGGCTACGGGTAGGCGAGCGGAGCTCGGGAATGAGAGGAGAGAGGAGAGAGAGATGCGAGAGATGCGTTATTATCCTGACGGGAAAGACATAGTGTGTCAGGATGGTGACCACCGCTACAACAGGGCGCTGTATGGCGGCTATACGGAGTTCCGACTTGAGACGAGCGACCGTCCCATATTCGCGGTGTATAGAAAGAAAGGTCATAGGAACATTCGTTTTATACTGACAGCAAACGGGAAATCAATACCTCTGGAGCAGACGACACACGCTGAGGCTCGTTATAATGCTGGAAAGCGAGTCTATAAACTTACTGACGACTCCTGGGGAAAGGGTGTACTGACGATAACCGCTCTGGCACAGCACGATAGGGAGTCGGCAGTATGGTGCTTTGAACCGAAGGGCATGCCGCAGGACGCGAAGGTGGAGATGGTGGTGTGCGACATAAAGAACCCGAAATTTAAACGTAGCGGCGACATGAATGCCGATGAAACCGATAATTTTGAACCGGCACCCGACAAAGCTCCACTTGCTGACTTTGAGTGGCGTCTGGGTGAAGTCCCCACATATGTGACGCTGGAGGGTGTTGCCGACAAAGTGACTTTCGATAATGCGCTGAAGCATCATGAGTGGCTGGCAAACAACATAGTATTTAAGACTCCCGACACCTATATCAACGCTATGGGTGGTGCGCTGATGGCTGCTGCCGACGGTGCCTGGGACGGGAAGGTGTGGCTTCACGGTGCTGTGGCGTGGCGTATGCAGCTCAACGGCTGGCGCGCAGGGTATCTCGGTGATGTGCTCGGAATGCCGGAACGTGCCCTCTCACACTTCTCCGCCTATGCAAAGAGTCAGGTGACCGACGTGCCTCCTACGATTCCTAATCCTACGTCGGACCCCGAGAAACTGTATTCCCGTGAACAAAAGAAGTGGGGCACGCAGATGTACTCCAACGGATATATCTGTCGTTATCCGGACAGAAAGGACGTGATGCATCACTACGACATGAACCTGAACTATATCGACGAGCTGTTGATGCACTTCCAGTATGATGCCGACAAGGAGTTCCTTAGGAAGATGTTTCCTGTTATCAAGGCTCATCTGCAGTGGGAGAAACGCAACTTCGACCCCGACGATGACGGACTCTACGATGCCTACTGTTGTATATGGGCTTCGGATGCACTTTATTATAATGGTGGTGCCGTGAGCTACTCCACAGCGTATAACTACAGGGCTCTCCGTATGGCGGCACGCATAGCGGAGATATTGGGCGAGGACCCTACATACTACAGGGATGAGGCTGAAAAGACGCTAAAGGCGATGAACGAACGTCTGTGGATAGGCGACAGAGGACACTGGGCGGAGTATGAGGACCTCATGGGACTGAAGAGGAAACACGAACATGCGGCGCTGTGGAGCATATATACTCCGATAGACTGCGGTGTGTGTACCGAAGAACAGGCTATACGCGCCACGCAGTACGTTGATTCGTGTATGCCGCGTATTCCTATGGAGATGTCGCACCACCTCATCAGCACCAGCGACTGGCAGCCATACGAATGGAGCATAAACAACGTGGCGGGGGCTGAGATGATGCATATGGCGTTGGCGTATTTCCAGGCGGGACGTGCCGACGAGGGTTTTCAGCTGCTGAAGGCAAACATCTTGGACAACGCCTATTTCGGAGGAAGTCCGGGCAATATAGGTCAGATAAGTCACTACGACAAGGCTCGCGGCGAACTGTACCGCGATTTCTCCGATAATGTGGGCATCACCTCGCGTGCTTTCATACAAGGTCTGTACGGCATTGTTCCTGACGCCCTTAACGGCAGGTGTGTCATTCGTCCGGGATTCCCGACAGCGTGGGACAGCGCCTCGATAGAAACGCCATACATGAAATACAGCTTCCGTCGTGAAGGCAACAAAGAGATATACGAAATAGAACAGAACTTCGCACAACCGCTGCAGATAGTATTGCGGCAGAACACGGGTAACGGCTACGTGGAGACGGTGGGAAGCGCGGAAAAGAAACAGACAATAGTTGTTAACTGCGTGGAGCGTCAGGAGACTCCCAAACCGCTGCTCACCGCAGAACACATTGATGGCAGGGCGTGGGGAAACAATTTCGACGAGGTGAGGACGGAGCGTCTTGACCCCGTTGCTTTGGACGCCATATATAATAGTAATGTGACAGACATCTTCAAGAACGACTATCTGTCGCCGCGTCCTAAGAGAACGACGCTGATGATACCTCTGCACGGCATTGGCGACTGGTGTCATCCGCAGCAGATGGCTGACATCGACGACACGGTGCTGCGCAGCAAGGTAACTGACGGGGTGCTGCGAACATCACTCGGCATTCCTTTCCGTACGCCGGCAGAAGGCTGTAACATAGCATATACCTCGTTGTGGGACAACTATCCCGACTCGGTAACAATTCCGCTGAAGGGTAAGGCAACTCACGCCTATCTGTTGATGGCGGGCTCCACAAATCACATGCAGAGCAGGATAGACAACGGACAGGTGGTGGTGGAATATACCGACGGCACTACAACGGTGCTGCCGCTGCAGAATCCTCACAACTGGTGTCCTATAGAACAGGACTATTATGAAGACGGCATGCAGTTTCATGCGTCCCTACCGCGTCCCTACCGCATAGACTTTACAACGACGGAGGTGAGTCGTAACCTCATAGCGATGGGGAAACGCTACGGCTACCAACAGCGATTCTTTAAAGGGGGAGCAGGAGTAATCCTCGACATGCCGCTCGACGGCAAAAAACGACTGAAGAGTCTTTGCCTGCGTACTTTGTCTAATGATGTTGTAATGGGAATTATGGCTGTTACACTACAAAGACCTTAGTAGAAAGACGGGTAATCTCTACGCAACGTGAGCACCCATTCGTCATCGTCCTTACGGTAGCTAACGTTGTCGGTATGGTCTTCCATAATTCTTATCATGTGATCGTCTATCTGACGACCTCTATGACGAATGAATATCGTAAGACTCTTTACTGTAGATGTGGCACTAATATCAAAGGTGAGACTTTTAATCTCAGCTACAGCAATCTCTACAAGCTGCTCCAGAATGCGCATCGGCGCTACTTCTTTCTGGTCGGATATAACGCGAGACATGAACTCCTTGTAGTCTTCTTCTGCCCTTGGCGTGTATTTCTTTTCTTCTATCATAACGTCTGCAAAATTAATTCATTTCCTTTTTCTTTCAAAAGGAGAAAACAATCGCATGTTAAGATTTTGCAGATTTTGAAAGATTTTTTGCAGATTTTGAAAGTTATGACTTAAGAAAGGGTTGAAATCCATTCTTTAAAGGTCTGGCCTTTTATGCGTTTAAAGGCTGCCGAGAAGGTGCTATAACTCTTAAAACCACTCACTTCAGCTATCTGTTGTGCCGTTTTATATTCTGCTCGCATAGTGGGATAGATACTCATGAAATGTTCTATGCGCAGGGTGTTGATATAGGTGTTGTAAGTGATTCCCTGTTGTGCAAAGTACTGACTGAGGTAATAGTGGTTGGTGCCAATAGCGTGACAGAGGTAGTTGAGTGACAGGTCGTGACGCAGATAGAGTTTAGTCTTCTCACAGTGTTGCACAAGCAATTGTTTGATATTTAACGACTTTTGGTTGCCGTTTGTGTAGTCAGCGTCGTCTTTCTCCGATGAAATCGGCAGTTTTTGTAAACTTTCCACTCGCCATACTACAAAGACGATGATGATATAAGTCATCAGTTGCACAAGGTATTCTACTGCTATATGACCTGCATTGGTACAGTAGATGACGAAGACAATGCAGAGAAGTGCCATAATGGAAAAGCTCTGCCACACCTCTTTATGCTCCAGGTCGGCATAGTTGTCGCGCAACCACTTGCCATATTGTATTACGGCACGTACCATATATATAATAAATGTGGAAATGATGAATACGGAATAAACCTCAATGTAGTTTTCGGTATTCTCATCGTGAGCGATGATGCCATAGACGGAGAACAGGATGAAGGGAATAGTAGAAAGGGCAACGGGAATGAGAGAACGCTTGCGGTCCTGCAGCATACGTATCAGTACTGCCATTATCAGGGGCACAAAGGTAATCCTGTCGAGCATGATGCCCATAATGTTACGAACTAAACGGTCTTCGGTAAGACAGTAGATGCCCAGCACTACCCACCATACGTGACTGAGAGCAACGGACGCCATGAAGGCTGCCGCCCAGCGACGGAGTGACCTCGGTGGGGTGATGTCAGGGAAGAATGCCGCACCACGGGCTAACAACAGATAACAACATGCTGCGATGGCAAATATTGTGGCTCCACCATAGAGCATTATGAATATTATGTCCTGAAGACCTTGATGTTCGTACATTATATTATATATAGTTTGCGGGTTCAAAAGGAAAATGGCTTGTAACGCTATTTGCGAAACAAGCCATTTTATTTATTGTTCAGTAATTTACTCCTTAATCTTGCGACCCATAACGAGGTAAGCTACAGGCGATGCAATGAATATTGAAGAGAGAGTACCAAAGATTACACCGAGAATCATGGCAAATGAGAAGCTGCGGATGCTTGCTCCACCAAGGAAGAATATTGCCAAGAGCACGATGAGTGTTGACAGTGACGTGTTGATAGTACGTGCCAACGTCTGGTTGATACTGTCGTTGAACAGTGTCTGCTTGTCCTGCTTTGGATGCAGACCGAGGTTCTCACGGATACGGTCGAATACCACCACCTTGTCGTTGATAGAGTAACCAATCACCGTAAGGATAGCACCGATGAAGGTCTGGTCGATCTCGAGTGACCAAGGCACGATGCCCCAAAGCACTGAGTAGAGACCTAATACTATCACTGTATCGACAGCCAGAGCTATTACAGAGCCCAGTGAGAACGCTACGTTGCGGAAGCGTAACAGGATGTAAAGGAAGATAGCTATCATAGCGATGATAACACTGTAGAACGCATTGTATGTGATGTCCTTAGCTACAGAAGGACCTACCTTCATAGAACTGATGATAGAACCACCCTCACGAACATCAGGATTCTTGAATGCCTCAAGGTTTGGCTGACTAATGAGGTTAGCCTTCTTGAGTGCCTTGTAAAGAATCTCCTCTGCCTCGTCGTCAGCTGTTGGTGAGTTGCTCTCGATGAGGTAGTTCGTAGAGATACGTATTGTCTTGTTGTCTGTACCTATAGAGATAGCACCTGTGTTACAGTTGGGGAATGCCTCAGTGATGATAGAACGGATCTGCTCTGGCTCAACAGCCTTCTCGAATGTCACAACATAGTTGCGACCACCGGTGAAGTCGATACTCTTGCTCAGACCGCGGAGTGCGAAGCTGGCAATGAACGCAACGATAGCGATTGCAACAACAGCAAATGTCTTCTTGTAGAATGACATAAACGGAATGTGCAGGTTCTGCAGGAGGTTGCGTGAGAACGGAGTAGTGAATGTAAGACCGAGCCACTTGTCCTTGTTGATGCGGTTCTCGTAAACGATACGTGTGAGGAATACTGCTGTGAAGAAAGAACAGCAGATACCGATGATCCAGGTAGTTGCGAAACCGCGGATAGGACCTGTACCGAAGACGAGGAGGATAACACCTGTGATGATACTTGTCAAGTTAGAGTCGAAGATTGCTGAGAAAGCATTGCTGTAACCGGCAGAGATAGCTGCCTTGATGTTCTTTCCGCTACGAAGCTCTTCCTTGGTACGCTCATAGATAAGCACGTTAGCATCGACGGCAGTACCCAGTGACAATACCATACCGGCAAGACCTGACATCGTCAGCGCTGCCTGGAACGAGGTGAGAATACCGAGTGTGAAGAACAGGTTGACGATAAGTGCCATATTAGCCATCATACCTGGGATGAAGTTGTACATGAGAACCATGTAAATCATCAAGAGTACGAAAGCAACGATGAATGACATAATACCCTGCTGGATAGACTGTGCACCGAGGGTAGGACCAACAACCTCTTCCTGAACGATACGTGCAGGAGCTGGCATACGACCAGACTTCAGGGTGTTTGCTAAGTCCTTAGTATCTTCAACGGTGAAGTTACCAGAGATTTCTGAGTTACCACCAGCAATCTCGCCGTTTACACGTGGTGCTGAATATACAACACCGTCGAGAACGATGGCGATAGCCTTACCAACGTTAGCCTTTGTAAGAGCAGCCCAACGACGAGCACCGTCAGAGTTCATTGACATGCTTACAGAAGGACGACCTGTCATCTGCTGGAACTGGTCGGTAGCATCGGTGATTACGTCACCCTCGAGAGGAGCACGACCACCTGCTTCAGTAACCTTAAGAGCGTGGAGCTCGTAGATGTTCTTGTTGTCCTGAATCATATCTGTTGGCTTAGCACTCCACAGCAGTTTTACGTCGCTGGGGAGGATGCGCTGTGCCTCGGGACCGTAGATAACCTTGTTGATGGCTGCAGTATCGCGAACGTTAGCCAGACCAACCAAAGAGAGCTGGTTGCTTGTTACCTGGAGCATAGAGAGCAGTGGGTGCTGCTTCTTTGCTGCCTCGAGAGCAGCGTTGTCAGCAACTTTCTCGTCTGCCTGCTTCTTGTCAGCCTCTTGTTTCTTAATCTCAAACTTTGGCTTCTCAGCAGTTTCCTTCTCAGCAACCTGCTTTGTAGAGTCAACTGCTGTAGTGTCGGCAGCTGTATCTACACCAGCCATACGCTGGTCGAGCTGTGTGAGATAAGGAATAATCTCGTTGCTGTTGTATGTCTCCCAGAATTCGAGGTTCGCAGAACCCTGGAGCAACTTACGAATACGCTCTGGCTCACGGATACCAGGCATTTCAACCATAATACGTCCCTGCTGACCTTCCAGTTTCTGGATGTTTGGCTGAACGACACCGAACTTGTCGATACGGTTACGAACAACGTTGAAAGAGTTGTCGATGGCAGCCTGAACTTCGCTGCGCAGAGCACTCTCTACCTCAGAGTCGCTGCTCTGAGTACTTACCTTACCCTTCAACTGCTGTGTAGCAAAGATTTCTGCCAGACGATGTCCGGGAGCATTCTTGTGATAAGCGTTGATAAACAGGGAGATGAAATCACTCTGACTTGTCTCTTCCTCTTTCTTAGCCTCTTCCATTGACTTTACAAAAGCTGCCTCCGTCTTGTGGTCGGCAAGTGCTTCTACTACGTCAGGAACAGAGATCTCGAGAATAACATTCATACCGCCTTTAAGGTCAAGACCCAGACCAATCTGAGTTTCAAGACACTTCTGGTAGGAGTAGATGCCCAAGTACTTAACAGAATCCTTGTAATCCTGCTGCTTAATTGGGTCGCTAATCTTCGCAGCCTGCTCATCATAGTAGTTTGTAGCTACTGAAAATGAGAGGTAGAAGATACTCGCCAGCGTCAGTAAGACGGCTGTAAAAATTACGATACCTTTGTTTTGCATTTTTGTTTTATTATTAATTGATTTCTACTTATTCTAAAAAATCAGCCTGCAAAGATAATGATTTTTCGCTATTTAACGAAATTTCAGACCTATATTTATATTATTTTTTGCTCTTTTCCTTCATTTTCAGTGTACAAAGGATGGGAAAATGGTCACTTCCGTGTGCTTCTTTGTCAACAAAACAGTGATATGGCTCCCAATCTTCAGAGCAGAAAATGTTGTCTATTCGTACCCTCATGCCGTAATGAGCATACGACCATCCCAGTCCGTTTCCTGATGAAACGAAACAGTCGGTAAGCTCCTTCGCTATGACGTGATGGGTGTAGGATATGGGGTTGTCGTTGAAATCGCCGCAGAGGATTATCGGTGTTGGCTTGTGACGTACGACATATTTGCATACGGAGTCTGCCTGAGGACCTCGTCTGCGTGCTGACTCGCTGAGTATCTGGAGGATACGCTTGGAACCGCTGCGCAGGGTGTCACGACCTGTCTCGCCCTTTACTATGCTGTGGAACTCGTCGCGGTCGGAGGTAGATAGTCCGCATGACTCAAGGTGGTTGTTTATCACAACTGTCTTGGTGCCGTTGATATCGACGAAAAACGCACAACTGCTGTTGCCTTTCGAGACGTAGGGTATGTGCTCCTTGCCCGTTATGGGGAACTTGCTCAGTAGGACAAGTGTAGAATTGCCCTTCTCGTGTACTGTCGTCACGGAGTCTCTGTAGGGATATATGTCGTTTAGCTTGGCGGTAACGTCGTTGAGGGCTGCCTCCTGAAGACATACAATGTCGGCACCCGACTCCCTGATGTACCTTGTTGCAATAACGTAGTTGTTTCCGTCAGCATCCTGTGCCGTCTCGCGGAAGCTGGCAACGTTATACGACAGCACCTTGATACAGCTGTCGGGAGCTGTTGCTGGTATGTTGAAGGGGATGTATGTGTGTATCGGGGAATATCCTATGATGAGTCCGACGACAGAGATTAGTGCGAACTTAGGACGGAGAAGCAGCCAGAGGAGCAGGAAGACAACGTTGATAGCAAGGAGTACCGGAAACGTCAGTCCTACACACGACAGCAACGGGTGGGTAACAGGAGACAACCTGTCGGAAAAGCCGACAAGTAGCATTATCACCAAACAGGTGACCTGTGCACCTAAGAGGATGCCTTGGACGGTATTTTTGAGTTTCTTCAGCATTAATGTTTGTTGTCGAACATTTTCTTCTTTTCCTCTTCGGTGAGGCTGTCATAACCGCTTCGACGTATCTTGTCGAGGATACGGTCTATTTCGTCTTGCTCTTTTTTCTTCTTTGCATTGTAGTCCCAGTCGGGATTTCCTGTGGAGAAGTTGTCGGCATCGTGCTTGTCTCTCCTGTTCCCCCACTTGTTGTTACGGAACTTATTAAAGAAATGATGTCCGCTGTCCCACGGGTCGTTGTTGTAATTGTCGTTACCGTTGCGCCAGTGACGAATCATCAGATAACCGAAGAGCATACCTCCGAGGTGCGCAAAGTGTGCCACACTATCGTTGGTCGTTGCTAATGCTGAGAACAACTCTATTGCTACGTAGCCGCAGATAAACCACTTTGCCTTGATGGGGACGGGGAGGGGGAATATGAAAATACGCTCCTCGGGAAATGTCATTCCGAAGGCAAGAAGGATAGCATATATGGCTCCTGAGGCACCTACCGTTGTCCAGGCATTGAGAACATCGGCGGAATTGTGGGCAATAACGTTCAATTCACTGAGGGTGACACCCGGAAACTGGGAGTTGGCAAGCATGTAGAACGACCCAAGCTGTGCAATTTCCTGTATTATACCAGCACCGACACCACACGAAATGTAATAAAAAAGGAATCTCTTCGGACCCCACACATTCTCTACGACACATCCGAACATCCATAGCGCGAACATATTAAAAAAGATATGCTCAATGTTGGCATGCATGAACATATAGGTGAAAAGCTGATACACCTTAAAGTCAGATGCAAGGAAAAAGTGAAGACCAAGAAGATTCTCTAAGTCAACACCTACTCTGTTGAATGCAAACGTGGCGAAAAACGCCAAAACGTTTATGATGAGCAGGTTTTTGGTGATGGCTGGTATTGAGCGCATATTGTAATAATTTATTTCTTTTCTGTTATGACTGTATTTCTTTAAAAACGCGGCAAAAGTACTAAAAAAATCCCATTATAGCACCAAAAATGTGCCTTTAAGAACTTTTTTTTACTAAAAACGTAATTTTTTTTGCTTTTTTTGTTGGTTTTATCAAAGTAATCCCTTATATTTGCGGAGGAAATTTTAGAACTAATCCTATTTTTCATCATTTTAATAAACAATTTATTATGAACAAGACAGAATTAATCGAGAAGATTGCAGCTGGTGCAGGTTTGACCAAGGCTGATTCAAAGAAGGCGCTCGACGCTACATTGGATGCTATTAAGGGTGCTCTGAAGAAGGGTGACAAAGTAGCTCTCGTAGGTTTCGGTACATTCGCAGTAACAAAGCGTCCTGCACGCGAGGGTATCAACCCTGCTACAAAGCAGAAGATCAAGATTGCTGCTAAGAAGATTGCTAAGTTCAAGGCTGGTGCTGAACTCGCTGACGCAGTTAAGTAATCTTTCCTGTAAAGAAAAAATAAAAGCTCCCTTTTCGAGGGAGCTTTTTTATTTGCCTTGTGTCTTGATTTACTGTGGCTGCTTGCCGATGTAAGCCAAGATACCACCGTCAACGTACAGTATGTGACCGTTAACTGCGTCAGAAGCCTTTGATGCCAGGAACACTGCAGGACCACCGAGCTCTGATGGGTCGAGCCAACGACCTGCTGGAGTCTTTGCACAGATGAAGCTGTCGAATGGATGACGGCTGCCGTCTGGCTGACGCTCACGAAGAGGAGCTGTCTGTGGAGTAGCGATGTAACCCGGACCAATGCCGTTACACTGGATGTTGTACTCGCCGTACTCAGAACAGATGTAAGCACTTACTGTCTCACGACCAAGCTCTGACATCATAGAGCAGATATTGATAATCTTACCCTCGCGACGTTCCATCATTTCAGGAATAACGGCAGCACTTACGATGTAAGGAGCTACGAGGTCAACGTCGATTACCTGCTGGAACTCAGCACGCTTCATTTCGTGCATAGGGATACGCTTGATGATACCAGCGTTGTTAACGAGGATGTCAATCTGACCTACCTCAGCGTGGATCTTCTCAACAAGAGCCTTTACTGCGTTCTCGTCGGTAACGTCGCAAACGTAACCGTGAACGTTCTCGATACCCTCTGCCTTGTAGTTAGCAAGACCCTTCTCAAGGGCAGCCTCGTTAATGTCGTTAAAGATAATGTTCTTAATGCCTGCTGCAACAAAAGCCTTAGCAATGTTGAAACCAATACCGTAAGAAGCACCGGTAATCCAAGCATTCTTTCCTTCAAGTGAAAATGGATTTGTCATAATTAATAGGTTTTTAAGATGTTGTTGTTATAATGTGTAAATCTCTCTCTTGTCTATCGTAATGCGGTAATCTCCGTGAAGTCCTGGTCGCTGTAGTCGAGGTTCTCACCGCCCATACCCCATATAAAGGTGTAGTTATGTGTGGCGGCTGCGCTGTGGATGCTCCATTCCGGTGAGAGTACAGCCTGTTCGCCCTTCATCCAGATGTGTCTTGTCTCCTGTGGCTCACCCATAAGATGACAAACGGCCTGGTCTTCAGGTAGCTCGAAATAGAAATATGCCTCCATGCGTCGGCTATGGGTGTGCGCCGGCATAGTGTTCCATACGCTTCCTGTAAGCAGTTCCGTCATTCCCATTTGCAGCTGACATGTCGGCAGCACCTGGTTGACAATCATCTTATTGATATTCCTCTCGTTCGACATCTCTAACGAACCCATGTGGGCAACGATGGCATTGTCTTTTGTTATCTTCTTGCACGGATACTGACAATGGGCTGTAGTGCTGTTGAAGTAGAACTTCGCGGGACGGTTCTTGTCGGCAGATGAGAATGTAACGTCATAATCTCCACGACCTATGTACAGCGCCTCTTTGTAGTCTAATTCAAAGGTGTCGTTGCCGACGCGTACGATGCCTTTGCCGCCAACGTTGAAGATGCCCACCTCTCTTCTTGTGGTGAAGTGGTCTGCCTTAAGAGGATCTATCGCTTCCAGCGGGAGTGCTTCGTTAACGGGCATAGCACCGCCAACAATCATCCTGTCGTACATAGAATAAACCATGTTGACTTCGTCCGTAGAGAATATCTTTTCTATCAGAAAGTCGCGACGCAGACGTTGTGTGTCGTAGCCTTTTGCGTCTTCGGGATGGGCAGCGTAGCGAGTTTCGTAATTTGTTCTCATCTTATTATGATTTTTGGTCGTTCGGCAAAGGTACGAAAAATCAGCGTATAGGAATAATATGGTAGTGTTAAAAAAGCGTAACCGAAGTAATTCGATTACGCTTTTGAGGTTGGACGACTCGGATTCGAACCGGGAATGACAGAACCAAAACCTGTAGTGTTACCATTACACCATCGTCCAAATTCGCAATTTTGTTAATTGCGGGTGCAAAGATACAACAAATAATTGATAATTGACAATTGATAATTGAAAATTTTTATCTGCTGTAACTTTTTCCTAAGCTCTTGACTAACTCTTCACGGTAAGAAGGTAGTAATTCTTCTTGCCTTTCTGTACCAAGAGGTATTTGTTGTCTATGAGGTCAGCCTCGGTGATTACCTGATCAAAAGCAGCGAGTTTCTCCTTGTTGAGGCTCACTCCGCCACCCTGAACCATCTTTCGCATCTCACCCTTGCTGGGGAATACTGCCGCAGCCTGTGTCAACAGCTCTACTGCTGGCTGACCGAGTGCAGACTTATCGATGTCGAAGTGTGGCACACCGTCGAAGAGGTCGAGCAGTGTCTGTTCGTCAAGTTTCTCCAGCGACTCCTTTGTGGATTTGCCAAAGAGTATGTTGCTTGCCTCGATAGCAGCGTCGAAAGCCTCGCGAGAGTGTACCATAACGGTTACCTCTTCGGCTAATCTGCGCTGTAGTGTACGACGACCCGGGTCTTGTTTGTGTTCCTCGATGAGTGCGTCGATGACATCCTTCTCCAGCGAGGTGAAGATCTTGATGTAACGCTCTGCATCTTCGTCGCTGACATTGAGCCAGAACTGGTAGAAACGGTAGGGGGTTGTACGTTTCGGGTCGAGCCAGATGTTGCCGCTCTCTGTCTTTCCGAATTTCTTACCGTCGCTCTTGGTAATCAGAGGACAGGTGAGGGCGAAGGTCTCTACCTCGTTGCCTAAGGTACGACGGATAAGTTCTGTACCTGTGGTCATGTTACCCCACTGGTCGTTACCGCCTAACTGCAGTTTTACTCCTTTATTTTTATATAGGTATAGGAAGTCGTATCCCTGAAGCAGCTGGTATGTAAACTCGGTGAATGAAAGTCCGTCGCGTGCTGTTCCGTTAAGACGCTGCTGCACACTCTCCTTTGCCATCATGTAGTTCACGGTGATATGCTTACCAACCTCACGGGCGAAGTCCAGGAAGGTGAAGTCCTTCATCCAGTCGTAGTTGTTTACCATCTCTGCAGCATTAGGCTCCTTGCTGTCGAAGTCAAGGAACTTAGCAACCTGTTTCTTTATGCATTCCTGGTTGTGACGTAGTGTCTCGTCGTTAAGGAGGTTACGCTCCTGACTCTTTCCCGATGGGTCGCCAATCATTCCTGTCGCACCGCCGACAAGGATAATGGGTTTGTGACCGCAGCGCTGCAGGTGACGTAACATCATTATACCACAGAGATGACCAATGTGCAGAGAGTCTGCCGTTGGGTCGGTGCCGAGATAGGCTGTTACCATCTCTTTCTGTAGCAGCTCCTCCGTTCCTGGCATTATCTGCGCCAGCATACCGCGCCATTTCAGTTCTTCAACAAAATTCTTTGTCATATCTTTTATCTTTTTCGTTGTTTCGTTATTTCGTGATGTCGTTATTACGGTATAACGTTATTACGACGATTTTTACAGTTAACTACGGGACGGGGTCGTAGCCGCTTCCTCCCCAGGGGTGACATCTGAGAAGTCTTTTTGTGGCGAGCCACAATCCCTTTATCGGTCCGTATTTGATGAGCGCCTGTCGTGCGTATTCCGAACAGGTGGGGGTGAATCGACATGATGGAGGCGTTAACGGGGAAATAGCATATTGGTAGAATCTTATTGGTAGTATGAGTATCCACACCAAACATTTCCTAATCCATAAAACTACCTTTCTCATAATCTTTCCGATAATTGATGGAGAAGTTTCTTTACCTTACTCTCAACAACACCAGTGTTTTGGATTTTGTTGTCTATCCAGATGAAGGCCATCGAAATATCATTACGGTCGGCAATGATGTCTTTGTTCTTCCTGTATGCCTCCCTTATCTGCCTTTTTACCTTGTTGCGGTCAACAGCGTGTTTCATATATCTCTTTGGAACGCTGATGAGAATATTGTTTGTCTCGTTGCTTTCGTTAGTGACATAAACAAAACGCAGAGGAAAAACTGTCATCGCACGACTATTTCCGTCGTTGAAGAGCTTGTCGATAAGTATCTTACTCTTTATTCGCTCTTTCCTGCAAAGTGTCTGTACATTGGCAGTAGGCATGTAACGGTAGTTACTTGTTTTTCTCTAAGAACTCTCTCAGGGCACCCGTCATAGAGTGGTGCCTCTCTGATGGAGCTTCGATGGCAATTTTCAGATTTGCTTCATGTGCAGCCTTAGCTGTCGAAGGACCAAATGTTGCGACAGCGATGTCGTTGCGCTCATCACCGAAGGTCTTCTTGAATGCGTTGATACCTGACGGACTGAAGAATATGCACATGTCGTAGTCGAAGGACTTCTTCTCCTCTTCGGTGAAGTCGTTGCTTATGGTGCGGTACATCACACACTCTGTGTGCTGAAGCTTCTTCGCATCGAGCATCTCCTTTACGCTGTTGTCGTGTACGTCGCTCATCGGGATGAGGTACTTCTCAGCCTTGTGCTTCGCCATCGTAGGTATAAGGTCCACAATCTTTCCTGTCGTTCCGAAGAAGACCTTACGCTTGCGATACTGAACATACTTCTGAATATATAGGGCAATCTGTTCTGTTACGCAGAAGTACTTCATCTCCTCCGGTATCTCAAGACGCATTTCCTTTGACAGCCCGAAGAAGTTGTCAATGGCATGACGCGATGTGAAAACTACTGCGCTATAATTGAGGATACTTACCTTTTGCTCACGGAACTCCTTTGATGACAGCCCTTCAACCTTAATGAAGGGACGGAATACTAATTCCACTCCAAATTCCTCGGCAATGTCATAGTATGGCGATTTGTCGCTTGCCGGTTTGGGCTGAGATATCAAAATTTTCTTAATCATTTGTCCTAATAATTTATCGTCAAGTTGTCGATTATCAGTATTAAAATTGTTCCCCATGATACCAAAGGGATGATTTCGAGGGCACAAAGGTATAAAATTATTTGTAATTTTAGAGGGTTTTGTCTAAAAAAGATAGTAAACGACCTGTAAAAAGTTAATAATTTAACAAAACCGAGGGCAAAAATGATGTAAGTGAGTATGTTTTGGGTGTTAAAAGAAAAGAAAACAATGAGGACAAGAGCGGGCAATAAGAGTATGCCTTCAACTGCGGTGATGCAGAAAAAAGATCTTGTCCATTGTTCGTTTTTTTTACTTGGAAAGAATATGCTGTTCACTATTGTGTAGAGAGCGTTCTTCAGCAGAAAGTACGCAATAAAGCATACTATCAGGACGGCAATGAGCAGATACTCCGATGAAAGGGTGAATGTTGCGACGAGGTTTTCCGCTATATAGAGGAAGGTAAGCAGAGATAGTACCAGGCAGGTCTGAAAGTTTGCCAGAATCATGGTCCATCCTCTGTATGCTCCTGCCTCTCCATACTCGCGTCGTTCGGGGTGCATGAAACCCTTTGCTTCCCTCGCGAATTCTTTTGTCAGTCTGTTTACCGTTATTATGGCGAGTACAAAACAAAAAATTAACAAACCTACTACTATGTCGTCCTTAGCAATAGGTTTGTCAAGGGGAATACCGTCGATGCCATCCTGCTTTACCTCAACGAGTTGCTTATTAGTGCTATCGTTAGAGAAGAAAGTGTTACGATAGAAGAAATCGTTCATCGCTGGTATTACGTTTATACTATCCTTATAGTGAGAAAACTTTCTTTATGTCGTCAACTCTGTCAAGCTTCTCCCATGTGAACAGCTCCACCTCAATCTCTTTCGTCTCGTGGTAACGACTGGTAAACAGTTTCTTTCTTACCTCGTACTGTCGTCCCATGTGTCCGTAGGCTGCCGTCTCAGCGAAGATAGGCTGGCGCAGTTTCAGGGAGCGCTCAATAGCTTTCGGACGGAGGTCGAAGAGTTGCATAATCTTCGCTGCTATCTCACCGTCGCTTTCCTTTACGTGACTCTTTCCGTAGGTATCGACAAAGATACTTACAGGCTCAGCAACACCGATGGCATAGCTTATCTGGACAAGCATCTCGTCGGCAACGCCTGCCGCCACCATATTCTTGGCGATGTGACGTGCTGCGTATGCTGCCGAACGGTCCACCTTCGAAGAGTCCTTTCCCGAGAAGGCACCGCCGCCGTGTGCTCCTCTTCCACCGTATGTATCGACGATAATCTTACGTCCTGTAAGACCCGTGTCCCCATGAGGACCGCCGATGACGAACTTTCCTGTCGGGTTAACGTGGTATTTTATGTTCTCATTGAACAGTCGGAGCACCTTTTCGCTGTGTATGCGTGCCTTGACACGTGGTACGAGGATGTTTATCACGTCGTCCTTAATCTTTGCCAACATCTTCTCGTCGTCATCCATGAACTCGTCATGCTGTGTGGAAACCACTATGGTGTCAATGCGCTGTGGTATGCCGTCGTCACTATATTCCACCGTCACCTGACTCTTCGAGTCCGGACGGAGGTATGTCATAACCTTCCCCTCGCGACGAATCTCTGCCAGCTCGTTCACTAACAGGTGTGCCAGCTCCAGTGTTACTGGCATATAGTTCTCTGTCTCGTTGACAGCATATCCGAACATCATTCCCTGATCGCCGGCACCCTGCTCCTCCTCTGTTGCACGGTCAACACCTCGGTTGATGTCGTCGCTCTGTTCGTGGATGGCGTTAAGGATACCGCATGACTCGGCATCAAACTGATACTCGCTCTTGGTGTAGCCAATCTTTCGTATTGCCTTGCGCGCAAGAGTCTGCAAATCAACATAAGCATCGCTGTGTACTTCTCCGGCGATGACGACCTGTCCCGTTGTTACCAACGTCTCCACGGCAACGCGTGCCGTGGAGTCGTATGCTAACAGTTGGTCAAGTATTGTGTCTGATATCTGGTCGGCTACCTTATCGGGATGTCCCTCGGAAACCGACTCAGAGGTAAATAGATAACTCACTTTCTTTCTTCTGTTTTTTTATTTTTGTTCTTCTGGCATCATTGTTATCTCCATGTGGTTCTTGTCCTTCAGCACTACATTCTTTATGAAGGCAGAGATCTTCTCTGGAGTGAGAGCCTCAACAGTCTTCTTGTAGTCTGTCTGGAGGTCGATACCATATTTAATATATTTGTTGATGACTGATGCCCAGTGTCCGTTCTTCTTTGCATCTTCGTCAGCCTCTTTGAGCAGATGTTCCTTCACCTTGCTAACCATCTCTGCGTCAATGCTCTGTGCTGCGTCAGCCATACCCTTGTCGAGCAGTGAGAGTGCTGTCTCAGCCTTTTCTGGGTTCATAGGACAGTATGCTGTCACCATTACGTACTGACGGTCGAGGATGCGATCTGCCTCACCTTCCGCACCGCATGTGTATGCTGCACTTGCTTCCTCGCGGATTGTCTTCAGGTAGTACATTGAGAGAACCTTTCCTGTTGCTTCGGCAAGAACGCTGTTCTCCAGGTTATAAGGTGCTTCGCTCCACCAAATATATACTGCATTTGCCTTTGGTGTCTCCATCTTACGCTTGAAGTTGTTCTTCACCTCGCCCTTTGCAAACTCTGCGTCGTTAGTAGCCTTGCGTACTTCACCGCCCTTCAGACAAGCGATGTACTTGCACAGATACTCACGAAGAACTGTCTCGTCGAAGTTTCCTGTGAAGATAAATCTGAAGGCTCCTGGGTTGTTAAGCAACTCGCGACCCATTGTAAGCATGCGGTCGTAGTCAGCCTTCTCCACGTCGCTAATCTCCATAGACTTTACTCGTGGGTTGTGGTTCCACATGGTTACTCCAATAGAGTCAGCGAATGCAGACTCAGGTGACAGGTTCTTGTTCTGAAGAACCACCTTGAGCAGATTTGTAAGCTGGGTGTATCCCTGCTCGTCCTTGCTGATGTTGGTGAAGTAGAGGTGTGTCAGCTGCATCATTGTCTCGAGGTCCTTAGGCAGACACTGTCCTGAGAGGGTAGTCTTTGTCTGCTTGAAGTCAGCACCAACGCCGGCAACCTTTCCTGCCAATGCCTTCTCCAACTCGTTATGAGTGAAGTTGCCCAGTCCGCTGAGCTCTATTGCACCACCGAGGAGCTTGCAGTTGCTGAGGTCTTCCATTCCGTACTTACATGTTCCTCCAGGAGTTTCTGCCTCCATGATGATCTCGTCGTCCTTGAAGTCAGTCTTCTTCAGTATAACTGTAGCGCCGTTAGAGAGTTTCAACTCCTTGTATCCGAGAGTCTTATTCTCCTTCTCGCTGACAATCTTTCCTGCTGCTGGCAGAGTAGCCTCGTCAACCAGAGGCTCGTTCTTTACGTTATCTACGTATGCCTCAACCTTCTCGGCACGAGCCTTCTCGAAGGTCTCCTTCAGCTGTGCTGGCTGCAGGTATGTCTTGCCGTCCTTCTCCTGCTCGAAACAAGCTACTACGAGGTTCTCGTTGTCCTCGCGGATGAGCTCATTAGCAACCATATTGATGATATCTACAGGGATGTTTGGCGCAATAGCTGTAGTCATTATCTGGTACTCGTCCTCAACAGAGAGGATAGGCTCGCCGTTGGTGAAGTTTGCAGAGTATTCACGACCGAAAACGTCGTTGTTAATCTTGTTGCGACCAGTGTATTTCTTCTCTAACTGACTGAGGTAGTTAGCACGTGCACGCTCGTACTCTGTAGCAGTAAATCCGAACTCCTTAGCACGCTTCAACTCCTTGATGACTGTTGCGAGAGCCTCCAAGTCCTTGCCGTCCTTTGGTACAATGACGGTCTGGAAAGCATCCTTTGTCTTTGAGATGAAATAATGTCCGTCACCTGCTCCTGCCTGTACGAAAGGACAGTTAGCATCCTGTGACAGCTCCTCCATACGCTTGTCGAACATTGCCTCGATCATATCGGTGACATAGTCCTGCATCAGGTAGTCCATCTTTGCCTTATCCTCACGAGGAGTAGCGTCGTGCTTCATGAAGACAAGGATTATCGTCATCTGCTGCTCCTTGTCCTTCTCGCAAACATAGATAGCCTCCTTGTTGTCGGGCACTGGCTCGTCGATAACCTGGGCAGCATTCTTAGGAACAACGATGCCGCTGAAGAGCTTCTTTATCTGTGCCTCTACGTGGTCAACATCAACGTCGCCGACAACGATGATAGCCTGGTTGTCAGGACGGTACCACTTGTGGTAGTAGTCGCGAAGAGCTTTTGGCTTGAAGTTGTCAACAACCTCCATCAGACCGATAGGCATGCGCTGTCCGTACTTTGAATTAGGATACATCTGTGGGAGGGCACGCTCCTGCATACGCTGCATAGCACTTGAACGCAGACGCCACTCCTCGTGGATGACACCACGCTCCTTGTCTATCTCTTCCTCCTCGAGGAGCAAACCGTTACTCCAGTCTTTCAGGATGAGCAGACAAGAGTCGAGTGCTGAAACACGCTTTGCGGGAACGTCGTTAATGTTATATACCGTTTCGTCGAAACCAGTGTAAGCATTCAGGTTGCTACCGAACTCCACACCAAGAGAACGTGTATATTCTATGATGTTGTTGCCCTTGAAGTGCTCAGAGCCGTTGAATGCCATGTGCTCAAGGAAGTGAGCAAGTCCGCGCTGGTCCTCATTCTCCTGAACACTACCCACGCGCTGGGCGATGTAGAAGTTGGCAACGTTCTCCGGCCAGTTGTTGTGGCGGATGTAGTATGTCAGTCCGTTGTCAAGTTTTCCGATACGTACCTCTTTGTCAACAGGAATCTGCTGAGCAAAGGATGTTATTGTGCCGACTATAGCCAGCAACAAGAACAGTGAAAGATTTCTTAACTTCATGATTATATATGTTTTGTTGATTTTACGTAATAACCAGCTTGCAAAGATACGAAGAAATAATTTACAATGCATAATTCATACTGTATTATTAATAATTTTTCATATATTCCTCGGGTGGTGTTTAAGTATTTCCTCCCTCAGGGTGTGCGTGTCTATATGAGTGTATATCTCCGTTGTGGCTATGCTCTCGTGTCCCAACATCGCCTGAATGACGCGCAGGTCGGCACCACCCTCAAGAAGCGCTGTGGCAAAGGCGTGGCGCAGGGTGTGCGGCGAGATAGTCTTCTTGATACCAGCCAACTCAGCGGTGTTCTTTATCATTATGAGTACCATCGTCCTGGTGAGGTGAGCACCGCGACGGTTCAGGAAGACGTAGTCCTCCTCGCCAGGTTTTATGTTCATGTGACGACGATAGTCAAACCACAGGTTCAGTTCCTTGATAGCCTTCTGCGATATTGGTACAAGACGCTCCTTACGACCTTTTCCCGTCACTCTGATATATCCGTCGTCAAGGTATAGGTTGCTCAGCGGCAATGTCACCAGCTCGGTGACGCGCAGACCGCATGAGAAGAGCACCTCAATGATAGCCCTGTTACGATGTCCCTCCCATTTTGTGAGGTCTATGGCAGCTTCAAGCATATCTACCTCTTCCGTCGATAATACCTCGGGAAGGTGGTCGCCAATCTTCGGACTCTCCAGAAGCTCCGAGGGGTCATCCTCCATCCAACCGTCGAGAACCAGGAAACGGTAGAAGGTTCGCACACCACTAAGTATCCTGCATTGCGAGCGTGCCCCGACACCAATGTCGTGAAGCGACGCAGCAAAGTGCTGCAGGTGCTCCAACACCACCTCCGTAGGCTCCTTGCCCTCACCCTTCAGATAGTCCAAGAGCTTCTGGACATCGCGCATGTATGCCTCGATGGTGTTACCCGTGAAGTTCTTCTCCAACTTCAGGTACCGCTGGTATTTCTTCATCATCTCGCCGTTCTCCATATCGTGATTATTTCATTTCTCCGTGCAAAGGTACGAATAAGCGAGAGAAAAGTAAAAAGAAAAGCTGTTTTCTTTTTGCTTTTCCGAGCGGAAGTAGCTTCAACGCAGTTAAAGGTACAAAAAAAACGTTAACACGCCGACAATTCTTGTGCGTTTCACCATTATTCATTACTTTTGTCAAGGATTTAACGAAAAAAGATATGCAGATACTAATTCTTAACGGTCCGAACCTGAACCTCCTGGGCGTTCGCGAACCAGGCATCTACGGCAGCAGCTCGTTCGACGACTATCTTGCACAGTTGCGCAAGCAGTATAACGACATTCAGATAGACTACTTCCAGAGTAATGTCGAGGGAGAAATGATCGACAAGATGCAGGAGGTGGGCTTCTCCTACGACGGCATAGTCCTCAATGCTGGCGCCTACACCCATACCAGCGTGGCTCTGCACGACTGCATCCGTGCGCTGAAGACCCCCGTCATCGAGGTTCATATAAGTAATGTTCATGCACGCGAGGAGTTCCGTCATCACTCTATGATAAGTAGTGCCTGCAAGGGCGTCATCTGCGGTTTCGGTCTTGACAGTTATCGTTTGGCTATAGAGGCTATCCAGCATTTTGAACATTGATCAATACATAGAGCAGCACATAGACCCCGAAGGCGACTACCTCTACCGTCTTTGGCGCGCTACCAACGTACATCTTCTTCGCGGACGTATGGCGAGTGGACACTTGCAGGGCCGTCTATTGAAGATGCTCGTCCACATGGTGCGTCCGAAGAATATCCTCGAGATAGGTACCTTTAGCGGCTACAGTGCTATATGTATGGCTGAAGGACTTGAGGAAGGAGGAAAGGTATATACCTTTGAGATTAACGACGAACAGGAGGACTTCACTCGTCCGTGGATAGAAGGCTCTTCCGTTGCCGACAAGATAGAGTTTATCATTGGCGATGCCGTTAAGGAGGCTCCGAAACTTGGCGTCGTGTTCGATATGGCATTCATCGACGGCGACAAAAGGACATACCGCGAAGCCTACGAAATGACTCTGTCGGTATTACGTCCTGGCGGTTTTATACTTGCCGACAACACCCTGTGGGATGGACATGTCCTCGAGACGCCAGCTCCTGCCGACCGTCAGACGCAGGGAATAGAAGACTTTAATGATTTCGTAGCCAGCGACAGTAGGGTGGAGAAGGTTATTCTCCCGCTACGCGACGGACTTACCATACTTAGAAAGAAGTAAAAGCTTAATCCCAGACACTCTCGCAGAACCTTATCTTCCCGAACTGGTCTTCGTGGAAGACAATGTCGTGGAAATGCAACGAAAGGAGCATCTCCTCCATAGCGTCTTTGTATAAAGGATTTATCTCGAAGAGGAGAAGACCCTTTGGCGTTAAGGCTTTCGTGGCGTACTCAGCAATGGCACGATAGAACAGCAGGGGGTCGTCATCAGGAACGAACAGCGCCAACGACGGCTCGTGGTCCAACACCCGTTGCTCCATGTCTTTACGCTCCTTTTCGCAGATATAAGGAGGGTTGGAGATGATGAGGGTAGCCTTTCCAAGGGAGGGGGCTATTTGCTTCCTTAGGATGTCCTCCTTCTTAAAAGTTACTTTTGCACCGAGGTGCGAAGCGTTCTCGCGAGCTATGGCGAGTGCTTCGTCGCTGACGTCCCACGCCTCCACCTGTGCGTCGGGTATGGCGAGAGCCAATGAAATGGCGATGCAGCCGCTGCCAGTCCCAATATCTAATATATGGATTTCTCCGTTGCTTCGTCCGCTCCTTTCTCCGTACCTTGCGACTCTGTCGCAAGCCCTCCCCACCAGTTCCTCCGTCTCCGGCCGCGGAATGAGCACCCCCGGTCTTACACGAAACTCGTGTCCGCAGAAGAAAGTCCTGCCAAGGACGTACTGCACGGGCTCGCCAGTCTGCAGCCTACGGAGCTGCTCGTTGAGGCGGCTCTCGTCAAGAGTCTCCACAGCACCCCCGATGATGTCGGTCATCGTCAGTCCGTAGCCCACATCCAACAGGTAGCGCGCCACCGCCTTTGCCTCTCTCTCGTCGTAGCTGTCGCTGAGGCGTTGCCATATTTCTTGGTAAGTCATGGTGCAAAGTTACAAATAATTTTGTACTTTTGCACCATGAATCAGCAAAAGATAGACGAACAGTATATGCGTCGGTGCCTTCAGCTGGCGGAGTGCGGACGACAGGAGAGTCGTCCGAATCCTATGGTGGGTGCCGTGATAGTCCTTCCCAGCCTCTCCCCAACCCCTCCCCAAGTAGGGAGGGGCTATTCCGATTCCGCTTCCTGTAGAGGGGGCTATAGAATCCTCGGCGAGGGCTACCATGTGCGTTGCGGCGAGGGTCATGCTGAGGTTAATGCCTTTGCCAGCGTACGTCCCGAGGATGAGGCTCTTCTCAGGGAAGCCACCATATACGTCAGTCTTGAGCCCTGTTCTCACTACGGCAAGACCCCTCCTTGTGCCGACCTTATAATAAATAAAGGTGTACGTAGGGTAGTAGTGGGGTGCATAGACCCCTTTGCTGAGGTTCAGGGAAGAGGTGTTAAGAAGCTCCGCGACGCAGGAATAGACGTCACCGTCGGAGTCCTCGAGGAGGAGTGTCGCTATCTTAACCGTCGTTTTTTCACGTTCCATAGCAAGCACCGTCCGTATATCATCCTGAAGTGGGCACAGACAGACGACGGGTTCATCGATAACTACGGGAGACCTTTGGCTATATCGACAGCGTTCACAAAAACCCTTGTCCACAAGATGCGCTCTGAGGAGGATGCTATTCTCGTCGGCAGGGTGACAGACGAACGTGAGCATCCGCAGCTCAATGTACGTCAGTGGGTGGGTAAGGACCCGGTACGTTTTGTCCTTAGTCACGACTTCACCATAGACGATGTCTTTGCCGAATGTCGTCGTCAGCAGTTGCAGTCGCTTATCGTCGAGGGCGGCAGAAAGACCCTCCTGTCGTTCATAGAACAAGGACTGTGGGACGAGGCACGTATAGAACGGTCGCCACAAACCGTCGGTAACGGAACACCGGCGCCGGAACTTCCCGAGGAAGCAAAAGAATACCGCCGCATTATATGCGACGGCAACGAGATTATTTCCTTCCGAAATCCGCAGGAATCTCTCCCCACTTCTTAGTCTCCCACTTAACGATAGGGTTTTTCCAGGTGTGTGTGAGGAGCCATTTCTCTGCACGTGCTATAATCTGGAATAGCTCCTCCGTCTCCGGAGTGCGCTCCAGCTTTGTCTTACACTTCTTCTTCGTCACCCACAGAATGGCGTTATACGAGTCAGAGTATATCGTTGTGTCGTGTCTTCCCTGCTGCTGTAGCAGTGCGAGGGCGTGTACTATGGCAAGGAACTCCCCGATGTTATTCGTTCCGTGCAACGGACCAAAGTGAAACATCTGTTGTCCCGTCGCAAGGTCTATTCCCTGATACTCCATCGGTCCGGGGTTGCCGCTGCAAGCAGCATCTACGGCAATAGCGGGAATACGTACTTCCGCGGGAAGCGGAAGTACAGTATCATGACGAAAGTCTGGCGAATTTAAATTTTCAATTCTCAATTTTCAATTCTCAATTTAGTACAGGGGGAGGCTGTAGGGCTTCTGGCTCTCTACATCCTCTCCGGCACCTCAATACCTAACAGAGCCATGCCGTTCTTTATTATCTTCGCCACATTACGTGCAATGACAAGGCGGAGGTCGCGTGTTGCTTCGTCCTCAGCACCGAGGATGCTGTAGTCGTGGTACCACTGGTTGAACTCCTTGGTAAGCTCGTAGCAGTAGTTGGCGATGCCACTTGGCGAGTAGTCCTTACCCGCCTGTTCCACAGCGGCGGCATAGTCGTTCATCTTCTGTACAAGCTCAATCTCTTTCATATTAAGTGAAGAGTGAAGAGTGCAGAGTGAAGAATTTGCTGCCGCCTTTCTCAATATACTGCGTATTCTTGCGTGGGTATATTGAATGAACGGTCCTGTATTGCCGTTAAAGTCTATTGACTCCTCGGGGTTGAAGAGCATATTCTTGCGTGCATCAACCTTCAGTATGAAGTACTTCAGTGCTCCGAGTCCTACGATGCGTGCTATCTCCTGGCGTTCCTCTTCCGACATATCATCGAACTTACCCAGTTCGTCGGAGGTGCGACGTGCATCTTCAATCATTGCTGCTATGAGGTCGTCGGCATCGACTACTGTACCCTCGCGACTCTTCATCTTTCCGTTAGGCAGTTCCACCATACCGTAAGAGAAGTGTACCAGTTCCTTTCCCCACTTAAATCCTAAGCGGTCGAGGAGTATTGAGAGCACCTGGAAGTGGTAGTTCTGTTCGTTGCCCACAACATATATCATCTTGTCTATGGGGTAGTCCTCGTAGCGCATCTCTGCCGTACCGATGTCCTGTGTCATATATACGCTGGTGCCGTCGGAGCGGAGCAGCAGTTTCTGGTCGAGACCTTCGTTTGTCAGGTCAGCCCATACCGAGTTGTCCTCATGTCTTTCGAAGAGTCCTTTCTTCAGTCCTTCCTCCACCTTAGCCTTACCCTTCAGGTAAGTCTGGCTTTCGTAGTATATCTTGTCGAATCCTACGCCGAGAGCTTTGTATGTCTCGTCGAAGCCGGCATATACCCAGTCGTTCATCTTCTTCCACAGTGCGCGCACCTCGGGGTCGTTCTGTTCCCACTTCACCAGCATGTCGTGAGCCTCCTTAATCAGCGGAGCCTCCTGTTTTGCCTGTTCTTCGTCCATGCCCTTGCCCACAAGTTCTTTCACTTCCTCGCGGTAGTGCTTGTCGAAGGCTACGTAGTAGTCGCCGATGAGGTGGTCGCCCTTCTTGCCGCTGCTCTCTGGAGTCTCTCCGTTGCCCCATTTCTGCCAGGCGAGCATAGACTTACAGATGTGAATACCTCTGTCGTTAACTATGTTTGTCTTCACCACGCGGTTGCCGTTAGCCTCCATAATCTGTGCCAACGACCACCCTAAGAGGTTGTTGCGTACGTGTCCCAAGTGCAGGGGCTTGTTGGTGTTCGGTGAAGAGTATTCCACCATAACGAGAGGGGAACTCTCGTTCACTGTTTTTTCACCGAAGTGGTCATCGCTGTCAATGTCATTAAGCAGTCCGAGCCACGCCTTCTGTGAGATGACGAGGTTCAGGAAACCCTTTACCACATTATATGACGCTATGGCGTCGCAGTGTTCAGCCATCCATGCACCAATCTCTTCTGCCGTTTCTTCGGGCTTTTTCTTTGATGTCCTTAGCAGTGGGAACACCACGAGAGTAAGATTACCTTCAAATTCCTTCTTTGTCTTCTGCAGTTGCAGCAGGTTATCCTCCACGTCAGCACCGTACAGAGCCTTTATCGCCTCCTTAGCGCTTTGGAGCAGTTGTTCTTCTATCTTCATCTTCAGATATTTATAATTCGGGTGCAAAGGTACGCATAAGCGAGGACAAAACCAAAAATATTAATATTTTTATTGGTTTGATTATAGAACCTGGAGATTTTAATCTCAAAGGTTCTGGAATCAAAGCAAGAGGAAAGAGCGATCTTTCTTTTGTCGAGCGAGAGTAACTTCGGCAAAGCCAAAGTGTACAGAGAAGAGAGGGCAGAGCCCAAAGGTGCGTGCAAACTTTCGGCGGAGCCAAAGTGTACGGAGAAGTGAGGGCGAAGGTAAAAAAGTAAAAATTATGCATTATAAATTATGAATTATGAATTATTTATTGTACTTTTGCCCTCAGATTATTTTTATTTTTTTACATCATACGACAATGAAAAGATTACAGAATTTCCTTATGGCACTTGCAATGACAGTCGTTGCAATGCCTGCCGTAGCCTCTTCTCCAGAGGTTAACGAAGTTAATGTAGCATCAAAGACCCAGCGTCAGGTAAGTTTCCCATTCGTCGGACAGAAGGATGCTTTAGGTTGCTACATCGTTAGTGTAACAGTGACTAACCTCGCTACAATGGTTAAGGTGGCTTATCACACCAGTAAGGGTAGTGTTATCGACACAAAGAACATTCTGATGACTGATGCGCAGACAGGCAAGAAGTATAAGTATAAGCAAAAGCTTTCTGCAGGTCTTACCGCAGCTGACCGCATTGAGTACAAGGGATGGCAGTTTGTTACTTGGGTATTCTCGAAGTTGAAGGACAAGACCAACTATATTAACATCGAGATGCAGGATGGTAACGGCTTTAAGTTCTACAATGTAGATTTGACACAGAATGGTAATCGTCCTAAGATGACCCAGCAGATTCTTACCGATGGTCTGAACCGCGAAATGAGTAACGATATGTACCACTTCGTTAACCAGCAGCAGTGGATTAGCGGTATTGAGGATGTAGAATAGAAATTTTCTGTTACCTTATTAATAAAATAAAGCGTGCGCCTTTGCGCACGCTTTATTTGTTTTTACTCTTCTTCTTCTTCTTCAACAGCCCATTTGTCTTTCTTCGTTCCGAAGATATCGACATCTTCCATTATGTACTCACCCTTACTCAGTGGGTTTGTAACCTCTTCAGTGCTCTTTGGAAGACTTGCTGCTATCATCTGCTGCAGTTCTATTGTCTGCACGTCAGTATTTGGCTTAATATATTGTTTCATCATTGTAATTTACTTAGTTATTTAGCCCCCTTGGGCCCCTCCCCGTTTGGGGAGGGGTTGGGGAGGCTGTTATTTTCTAACAACTTTTCTGCCATTCACGATAACAACACCCTTATAATCCTTGCCAACCTTCTGACCAGCGAGGTTGTAAACAGGTGTGTTGTCGTCCATACCTGCTGCATCAACAGCATTTATAGTAGTAGTCTCATCCTCGTCACCGATTACGAATGGGAGGAAGTCTGATATGTTTGCAAGAGCAGTACCTGGGATGTAAGCCTTACCCTTAGCAAGTGTTACACCGCTTGCAAGTTTACCGAAACCAACAACACCCGAGCTTTGCAAAATACCAAGAACGTAGTAGTTACCATTGCCGTCGCCAACCTCAGTACCCTTAGCAGACTCCAGAATGTTTGCTGATACGTCGCTTGTTGCACTTGCTATCTTCGTCATGGTGTAAGTATCAGCGGTAGCATGGATAACTATAGGAGTCATAGCTGGAGCGTCATCAATCTTAGTCAGTTTGATGCTATTACCCTCCTCAGCTGTAGCAATATAAACTTCAGTTTTCTCATCGAAGCTTACTGCGTAGGTTGCAGGAGTAGTGATAGTTGCCCACTCAGCTGATGTCACTGTTACAGAAACATTTTCATCGTACGTCAGTACGAAGTCATTAGCTACGTTATTATCAAAGCTAATGTTAGTCTGAGTACCATTATTGTATCCGTAAGCAGTAGCTGTAGCGTTATACTCACGAGTATTCTGAACAACGTTGATAGAGAACTCACCCGCAGCATTGGTAATACCTGAATATTGGATGTTGTCTAAGTCGGTACTTACCAGCGTTACAGTAGCATTCTCAATAGGATTGCTGTTGTTGTCCTTAACTGTACCAGAGTAGGTCTTAGGTTCAACGGCAAGTTTGAAGTATGCCAATGGAGCCTTTCTGGTTGTTGATGTGCTATTATAGTAGATAGCAATATCCTCGTCAACGTCAGTTGTTACACTCAAGTACTGTTGACTACCCTGTCTAACAGTCTCAGTATAAATGCGGATGTCTGAAGTACCATCATATACAATAGGTGTAGTCAGGTTTAATACCATCTCAAAGTTAGCAGGGAAGGCAACAGTACTGCCATCGTAAATAGCAATCTCTTGCATAGAAGCCTTGTCAGGAGAACCTGCACTGAAACTCTCACTTGTACTCAAAGCAACCCATGAAGTAACATTAGCCTTGATGGACTTTGCTGAGTTGGTATGCTTGAATGAGATGGTTGTAATCTTATCGCCAGCCTTGATACCAGCAGCTGCAAGCTTAGCAGCAGAATATACAACATCTGTATAAGCGGTTCCACTACCATCAGCATTGTACCAGTCAACAATGGTAGAGTTGGAAGAATTGGATGTGGTTCCAGTCTTCGTACCAACCTGGATTCCGTCAGTACTTGGTGTCTCTTCAGCGAAAGTTACGTTAACAGGGTCAGTAACGACGCTGTATGCACCAGCCTTAACCTCGATATATACTGGGAATGTACCAGCCTTTGGAGACTGCATAGGAACAGTAACCTGTGTTCCGGCATCAGTGAGCTTATGATTCATTGCCAAAGCAGGAGTTGTAGCTGCGGTTGCTGTCTTCTCACCACCTATGTAGAGGTTAACCTCGTAGCTGTCAGCAGCCTCGTCAGCAAGACCAAGGTTCAGAACGTTCACTGAAGCCTCAGATGCTACATTCTGCATAGCATCAGCAGGAATGTTGCTTGAAGCAACCATCCAGTCGTGCTCAACAGCAACAGGTGCAAGACCATAAATCTCATCTACGTATGGACGACCACTAATCTCGAAAGCATAGTAGTTGTCACCTTCAATGGCAGGAACCTGGAAGGTCTGGAAGTCGGTGGTCATCGGGTTCTCAGCATCCTCACCGCTTACGCTGAACAGCTGTACGCGGGTTGTACCCTCCTCAGTGTTCAGTACTTCCTCACGGGTAGCAGCAGCATAAACTACCACCTTGCCCTCAGTTTGTGCACCATAGTAAGAACTGTAGAGCTTAGCATCGAACATCAACTTCTCGCCAGCAGTAGCCGCCAACTTCGGTGTTACGAAGAGGTTGTTGGTAGAGCTTGATGAAGTGATAGCATAATCTGGTGCGCTATAGGTACCAATATTGCTGGTGCTTACATTATTCTGATATGTTGAACCTGCAGGCCACTGACCATCCTCGGTTCCGAAGTTAGCATACCATTTGTTCGGGTCGAGTTTTGTTCCACTTACAGCGATTTCAAATGTCTGGTCGTTTTCGTATGTAATAACCATAGTGCCGCTGTAGGTGCCAGGAGAAGCTGCAGAGAATGTAATAGTTACAGCCTGAGAAGAAGCACTGAGATTGTTCTCGTCAAATGCTGCAACATTAAACTGCTCTGTAGGAGTAACTGTGAATCCTTCAGGAACGCTGATGCTCTTAACTGTCAGCTGAGCAGAACCCCAGTTATAAACATAGAATGTCTGTGTATCGGCATTATTAGTCTTGCCGAAGGTAATAGGAGTAGTGTAGTCTGTAGGCTCATACCACTTGCTTGAAGGCAGTGTCTTCAAGAAATGGAAGATAGGCTCATTGGTAACCGTCAGGTCGAATGGATCTGTTTCGAAGGTTACACCACCGCCAAAGTCGAATACTACCTTAGTTCCAGGGAATGTTGTAGTGTTTGCAACGACAGGAGTGAAAGAAGCAGAGAAGTCAGTCGTGCTTGTTGCACTTGCTGTCAGAGCCTTAGAAGCAATTTCTACTTCGTTTTCACCATAAATGTACTTAACAGTATAGTTTCCTGCTGCTTCTGTTGTCAGAGGAATGACTGAAACAGTTGGCTTTGTCTGAGCTGTGCCGCTCTTGATAGATGCATCTGGCCAGTTAACACTCTTGATGTAGAGGTCGTGAGCGACGTCAACCTTCTCCAAACCTACGAGGTTGTCGATACCAGAACCAGTGCCATAGAGTGCAAATGCTACGTAGTAGTCACCTTCTTCGGCGAATGTGATAGTCTTAGTGGTGAATGAGCTACCTGTGTTGCTATTAACGTAGGTCTCAACAGGGTCACCCCATGTCTTGCGGTCAGTAGAAACATAAACCTTAACGAAGTAAGCGTCTGTACCACTATAACCAGCCTTTACGTCGAAAGCGAGCTTCTCACCAGCGGTAGCGTGAAGTTTCGGAGTGATGAACTTGTTGTTGCCAGTAGCGTAGCTGTCTGTATTGCGACCAATAAGCCAGTTGTTGTAATTTCCAGAAGAGATGTACTGATAATCTTTGTCGATACCGGCTTCTGCAATAGAACCAGCAGGATAAACAACTGTAGATGTAGTGTTGTTGAAGTCTGCTGTCCAAGTGTTGAGACCAATAACTGTAGTTGAGAAGCCAAGAGTATAGGTCTGCTCAACTGCGTCTTTGTCAAGGTGTTTGATTACAAGGTCGCCAGCAAATGTACCTGTGACACTTGCATCGTTGGTGATGTTGATAGCCTTTGTTTCGCCCTTTGCAACAACTGCTGCTGCCCAGTGGCCATTAACGTAGTGCTTTTCTTCATAAGTGTCACCCCATGAATCGATGACGTAGGTCTTACCCAACTCAACGGCGAGGTCTCCTGTGCGGTTCCACTCTTTAGACCAATCGGGTGCGCCTGCAGCTGCAGGGGCCATGCGGATGAAGTTAACCTTCTGTCTCAGTCCAGTGAACTTACCTTCTGCCTCAGGAACCCATGTTCCTTCTTCACCGTCATTCCATGTCCATGCATACCAAACGGCACCGTCAGCATTGTATTCGTCAGTGCGCTCAAGTACAGAGGGAGATGAGCCGTAGAAACCTTCAGGAACCTCAATGCTGTTAATAGTCAGCGGAGCAGTACCATTATTGAAGATCTCGTAGTTCTTTGTGGTACTCTCTGTTATTGTTCCCCAAGCTTCTGCAGAGCTAAGGTTGCTTGTTGATGAAGAACCGGCTGTGCGGAATACGAACTTAGGCTCGTAAGCCTTGTAGTGAGATTGTGCACGCTGCACGGTGGATCCAAAGAGATTTTCCTTCAGGTCCATATTAATATAGGTATAGCTGTTGGGCCAAAGTGAAGTTTCTACTTCTGCCGACACAACGAATGGGTCAGAGGTTGCACCTATAGCAAGATCCTGTGGAACAGCTGTGGTGGCATAAACATCACCAGTGCTGCGGTTTATGATAGACACACTATAGCCGTCCATACCCGGAGTCAAGTCAACCTCACCTGTATTGGTTACGGTGACAGTATAGCTCACAAGTACCTTGCCGTTTGCCTGCTGTTCCCAGTAGATGGTACCAGTGGTTGCAGAAGGTGTTGCGGAAGCAATAGTTATCTTTGGCTCGGGAGCAACGATAGCCTCTTCAGCGGTAAAGTTGTCAAGCCATACGTAAGAGCTGCGAATACCAATGCGCTCACCAGCCTCATCTACGGGGATGGTGATGGTCACGTAGTCGGTATTATTGATTGCAGAAACATCAACGTCAATTTTGTCTCCACGTGAATATGTGCCGTCGCCATTGTCGATAATCTTATAGAACTCGAGCAATGGTGTATAGTAAGAAGCGGTCTGTTTTGCTGCTATTGTGACTGTACCCTTTACAACAGGAGTCACCAGCAGGTCATAAATACTGTTGCTTTTCTGGTTAGTGCCGCATGATAACGCACCACCGCCATCAACACCAGCAGTTGCATTGTATGAATAAGATGGATATGATGGGTCGCCCCAGTAGTCCTCGTAAGTATCAACGATGTGTCTCCAGTTAGAAGCCACCTGGAAAGCATGGTCGCTTGTAATAATCGCAGTATTGAAGTCAACGATATAAGGTACAGGATTAGCTGTTGCATTCACAGCCTTCGAGTTAGCGTTGAATGTAAACACTACATTATAGTAGCCATTATGGCTAACAACCAGCTGTGCATTGCTTGGAGGGAAAGAAACACCCCATGCATGGTCCTGTACAACTTTGTAATAATAAGTACCTGTTGCAAGATACTTGTTGCTCAGCGTGAGAGTGTAGTTAGTATTGTCTGTCGTGGTCATGTCGTGAGAAGCGTCAGTTGTAATCCAGTCGCTGCCCATTAAGGCCGCATCACCTGCAATGGTGTAAGTGTGGACAATCGCACCAGCTTCACCGGTCTTTGTAAAGTTAACACCAACATCCTTTGAGTCAGCATTGAATGAATACTCAACGGTATAAACCGCTGTTTCTGGCACAGTGAAAACATAGTCGCCGCTTCCGGGATATGACTCATCCCAAGCATGGTCCTTTACGACTTTGAACTTGTAGGTTGTTTCTGTTTCCAATGTACAATCGGTGACAACCAACGTGAAATTGGTGCCATCACCAGACGTCATGTCATTATCGGTGTTTTCTACTGCCCAGTCTGATGTGCCGTTTAGTGCTGCACTAGAACCAGCAACCGTCCACGAGACTGCATTGACAGGCAGCGCAGCTACCATCAATAAGACAAGCGTCGAGAGTAAAAACTTAATTTTTCTCATAAGCTTTGGTTTTAGTTAATAAATTGAAATATTTAAAATAAAATTTTATTTAATTTTTCTGTTTTGACAGGCAAAGGTAAATAATTTCAAGATAAAGTGCAAGAAAAACTAAAAAAACTTTTCCTTTAGTAGGTGTCAGCTTGGACTTCGAGAATTCATATCCCAATTTAGGATTATTGAAATTCTATTTTTCTAAAAAACATTACACATTACACAAAGTCTGATAAATAAAGGGGTTTGACTATGGTGTAACCTTTTTTAGGATTATGGAAATTTTAATTTTCAAAAAAAAGTGTCATCCGTCATTAAAAAATCTTTACATTTGGATTGTCAGCGTGTATGCTTGTCCAAAGTAAACCTATGGTTTGGTCGGAGTAAACCTATGGTTTGGTCGGAGTAAACCCATGCTTTGGTCGGAGTAAACCCATGCTTTGGTCGGGGAAAACCTATGGTTTGCAGCATGACGGATGACACTTTTTTTTGAAAAATAAAAATTGAGAAATCCTAAAAACATTACACACCCGCAAACCCCGTTGCTACCGAGCTTTGTGTAATGTGTAATGTTTTTTAGAAAACTAAAATTTCCGAAAACCTAAAAATGAGAGGAGACAGTGAGTTCAGGGAGTTCGGAGTGCTATCAATGTGTGGTGCAAGATGTGTATTTTACTTTCTAATCATCTTCTTGCCACCGCTGATTACGATGCCGCGGAAGTTGTCGTTCACGCGCTGTCCCTGAAGATTGTATTTCTTCTCTTTTTGCAGTGTTTGCGGGAGGCTGATGTTTCCTATTCCACTTGTGTTGCTGATGTTGATGGAGTTGCAGTTGATGACGTCCATATCAATCAGATTCTCCGGAGTAACCACGTCGGCATACTTGGTGAGTAGTGCCACGATGCTCATGTTCTCGGCATTCCAAGCGGTGTTCAGCGTCATAGTGCGCTCAAAGGTGTATGTGTTGCCGGCAACACTGATGATGTCACCGGTAGGTGCTGTCATGTAGCCGCGCAGAACACTGTTGTGGTTGTAGTTCTGGTTCAACTGGGTGCGACCAGTAACGGAGTTATATACCATCTGTTCCGCTTTAACACCATTCTCTACCACCATGAGTGTCATTGCCAAGTCGCCGAAGAGTTTCTCAGCATCGGGTGACAGGCTGCCTGTAGCCTTGACGGTGAGCTGACGGGTGTCGGCATTATACTCCTTCTCTAAAGATATGGTGCCAAACGACACTGCCGCCATATCCTGAGCAATGATGCCTCCGATGATGCTTGCAGACATGTCTGTACCATACTGCAGGTAGTCGTTCATGTCGTAGGCAATGTTGGGTTCACCAGGGAAATATGAGCGGTTGCTGGTGAATGTGGGGTGATCGTAGGCATAAAGCTCGTGCAGGTATGCAGCTTCATCGATGGCGAGTGACGTTGCGGGGCGGTGTACGTTGACTACCTGCATCTGCGGGTATTGTTTCTGTACAACGGCAATAGCATCGTTCAGCATCGATGAATACGGTGAACTTTGGTCGGTATAAATCTCGAGATAGGCTTTCTCGCGGTTCACGGTGTTGTTCTTGTCATATACCAGGATACCAGCTGTGCGCTCGTCGTTGCGCGAGTTCGCTGCCATAGGAGCACCCTCAACCTGGTCGATGAAAAGGCGGATTTCGTGTCTGCCGACAGCGATGTCAGCAGGGAGCGACATGCCTAAGTCGATGAAGTCGGTTGCACCTACGCCGATGGACTTGCCGCTTTCGAGCTCCACGTCGTAGTATGTCGGCTCAGCGTTGTCTATCTGGAAACCCCAACGATACTTGGTGACAGGACTCTTGCCGACATTACGGAATATGGTGTAACCCTCTATTTTCTCGCCCTGAGTCTTATAGCGGAAGCCATAGACGAAGTCGGCAACGTCGAGGTCGTACTGTGGCAGCGACGTGACGTCGATGATGAGCTGTACACACAGCTGACCGATGCCCGTGATAGGGTAGAGCGTGTTGTTACGAAGAAGACAGAACGAACCGTTAGTGTCGTTGCCTACTCCGCAGAGACCACCCTGGTCGGCAGTAATCATCTCCGCCGTCTCGGTGTAGTCGAAACCGAAGAACAGCGTTTCTTCACCCGTGATGACATAAGGGTCGCCATTAAACAATATTTCGTTCCAGCCGCTGTAGATGCGCTGGGTCTGTTCACGAACGACGGCAGGAGCATCGCCCGACATGTCGTAGATGAAATTGCGGGTGCGTCCTAAGTCTATGGCGGCAGCAACGCGAATACCCACTATCTGACAGTCCTTGTAGGAGCTGAGCATACTCTTCGAGAAGAGAGCACCGACGGTGTAGGTGCCAGCTTCGCCAAAGGCTCCGCCGTTGACGTCAATCTGGTCGCTGCTGCTATAACCTATGTGTGCCCACTCTGCTCGCACGTTGCAGACAACGGCGAGCAGGAGTGACAGTATGATAAGAGACTTTTTCATTACTTCCTTTAAGTTATTTCGTTGTTACGAATTTGTTACCTTTATTAATTACGATGCCGCGATAGCCCTTGCTTACACGCTGTCCGTTGAGGTTGAACAGATTTCTCTCCTCGCTCCTCTCTTCTCTCTCCTCTATCTGACTAATGCCACTTTGTGTCAAGTCGAGGACGTACTCTGTCGTCTCCGACTCTCCAGACTTGTAGATAGCCTTGATGCCAATAGTGTGCTTCTCGGCAGAGAGCTCGGGGAGTATGAACGAAGGAGTCTCGGTGTAACCAGTGAGGACACCGTCGATGTAGATGTCGAAGCGGATGATGTTGCCGTAGTCAACAAACTCGGCACCGCCGTCCTTCACTCCTACGGTGAAATCGTCAATTTGAGTAAGGAAGGCATCGTAGCTGGTATAATGAATACCCAGACGCACCTGCTGACCGGCATAGTCGTCGAGAGGTACGCTGTAGCGAGCCCACTGACCAGCCTCCAACGGGTTAGCCTCACTCATCAGGATGAAGTCAGCGGGGTTGGTGCTGCCTTCTGATATGCAGAACTCCATAGACTCCGGGTATGCAGCGTAAGCCTTTGCCAACACGGTAAACTCGTAGTTGTCGTGGATGTCAATAAGCGGTGAGATGAGCCATTTGTCGCTCTGAGCACGCTGTGCCGAGAAGAAGATGACGGTCTTGTCGCCTGTAGGTGCCTTGATAGCTTCGTCGGTGGGAAGCATAGCAGGTACCGTGTGCCAAGGGTTGAACACCATTGGTGCTATGGCGGTAGGGTTGGTTGCTGTGCCCGAACCCGGAAAGCTTACTATGTTGCTTGCGTCGCCTAAAGCGATGGGATAGACAGGCTGGTGGTCGTTGTCGAGTGTTATCCACTCGCCAAACTCGCCCGTAGCGAAGTCGTCGTAGTCCTCGAAACTGTCAATGAATCCCAGTTCCTGGTTCCACTGCAAGATGTTTTTACCGGTCTCATCGGTTGTTACAGTGATGTTGTAGGGATTGATGATGTTGTCCCTTAATACTATATTAATATCGTCATCGGCAGTTATAGTGTAGCTGTTTTGGAACTCCTCAAAGGCTCCCTGAGCTATATTCACTACGTAAGAACCCTTTGGCAGTGATGCTATAGAAGCCTTGCCGTCAGCGATGGTCAGCTGATAGCTGTCCGTTGTGGCTGTATTCACCAACGAGATAGTCTGTCCGTCGGGAGTCAGCTTGCTGTCGGCGGTGACGCTGAAGGTCACTTTTGCATAGCTGTCGGCACCAGGAACGTTGACGGCTGTGCTGACGAGGTCGCTCTGCGCCTCTACGTATGTTGCCTTGACGCCAACATTGTGGTTGCCTGCCGGAACATTCTCGATAATGTATGAATAATCATAGGTGGTTCCCACCTCTGTCTCGTCGAGATAGATATGGAAAAGTTCGTTAGGATTTGCCGGTGACTTCATAGGAACTCTTGCTGCCCTTACCTTTGCTGCGGCAGTAGTTTCTAATTTCTTCTGTCCTACAAAGACGTCGTCGAGCATAAGCATGAACGAGCCCCACATATTATAATGGCTGATATAGCGTATAGCAAAGCGTATGGGCTGGCCGGAGTATTCCGACAGGTTGTAAGTGTGTTCTTTCCATCCGTCGTAGTCGGCTGTCTCGTAGTTGCCTTGGTCTATGCGGACAAAGTCTGACGCCTGAGGGTTGTCAGTCTTGGTGGTTACATAAACCTGGAAACGCTCAGTGAAACGGTCGGCAGCCTTAACCATAAACTGCAGCACGTTGTCAATGCCAGGAGTGATGACGGGCGAAATGAGCCAGTCGTCATTGGCGTTGCCCGAGTTAGTGCGGATGAAGCCTGCATACTGGTTTCCGCTGTAGGGGCGCAGTATGGGGTAGTCGTACCACCATGTAGGAATAACCGTCAACGGATTGATAATCTGTGCATACTGCTTTACGCCGCGGTTGGGATATGAGCCTAACAGCGGAGCAGTGAACTCGTCGTCGCCATCGATACCCGTCCACTCGCCAAACTGAATAGCGAAAGGCTCGTAACTCTCGAAGTCATCGAAGAAAACGGGTGGTTCTACGTTCCACGACATCTCTATGCTGTTCTTGCCGCTATAGGCGTCGTGAACCAGAGAGGTGTTCAGCGCAAAGGGGTTGCGCGTCTTCTCAACGAGAGTGACGCTGACCTCTGCCGGAACGTTCTCGGTAACGACGAACTCCTTGGTGGCAGTCTCGAAACCGCTGCGGTTGATAGTCAGTCGGTGGTTGCCGGCATAAACATTCAGTGTACAGGTACCCTGAGCGTTGAGCTTCACGTTTCCGTAAGCTGCCTGGTAGTCGGTCTGCATCAGTTCCACCTCCTGACCCTCAAGGTTGTCGCCGGCAACGCCGCTTACTGTTATGGTAAGCGGCGTATTGCGACTCTGGGCGATTGTCAGTGTTGACAATGCCAGAAGAAATAATATTAATGTCTGTCTCATTACTTGCGCATCATCTTCATAGTCTTGCCATTAGCGGTCTTGACGATGAACATACCTCTGCTGAGAGAGTTCATGACGTCGGCAGCACGTCCGCTACCAACCTGCTGACCGTTGATAGTATATACTGTAACATGAGTATCACCAGTGATGGCAACCTTCTCGATAGCTGAGTATGGTACGTCAGGATCAACACCCAGTGCTACGTGGTTGTAGGTGAAGTCGTCGAAGAGTGCCAGGTTGTTGGCTGTCGTAGTGGTATGACGTACTGCAATGTAGATTGGTTTGCCAACGTATGCAGACAGATCCACTGTGAAGTGGTGCCACTCGTTCTCGCCAAGATATGACATCTCTACAGGCTGCATCACTGTTGTGAAGTATGAGGTGTTGTCGTAACCGGTCTCGCTAACCAGCACCTCTACGGTGTGGAGGTCGTTGTCGCCGATAAATACGGTGTTTGTAGTACCCAGGTTACGAGCATAGAAGTCGAATGTAGCACCAGCAGCAGGGATTACCTGACGGCTTACAATCCAGTCGTCGGCAGAACCCTCGACATTTGAAGAAGCCACGATAGTTCTGTTACCAGTGTGAGCCTTCAGCAGGTCGTTTTGGTGTACACAAGAAGTGAATGCGTAGCGACCACCGTCGTTCTCAACAATCGTCTGGTAGTAGCCCAGCTCCTTTGTCTGGCGACCGTCAACGTCGTTCAGGAAGAAGTCCTTCTGCCAGAAGTAGTCGAGCAGGTTGTACTCGAAGCCGTAGTAAAGCATATCCTCAGGAAGTGCCTCACCGCTAACAGGGAATTCAGCCTTGTAGTCGGTGCCCTCGAACTCGATAGTCATCATGTCGTTGACAACCTGTGCGGCAGTCTTGGCGTTGAAGGTGATGCTGAATGCGATGCCTTCCTTAGCTGCAATCTCACGACCAACCTGGATGTCGCTCTCGAAGTTCTCGGTGTTGAACTTAACAGCTTTCACTGTGAGCTTGTTCTTGCCAGTATTGCGCATTGTGAGCTGTGAGCCGGAATTACATGACTTGTTGTAGTTAACCTTCTCGGCATTCCACTCGCTCTTGTTGAATACTACACCGTCCTCAATAGTTCCGTTGATAACGATGTTGTCAAGAGCAGCACCGTCGTGATGGCCGCTGTAGCTGTGGTTAATCCAGCGGAACTGTACTCTCTGACCCTTGTAAGCGTCGAGGTCGATGCTCTCGTTACGCCAGTACTTCTTACCGTCAAAGCCTTCTACATGATTCTCTGACAAGTATGACAGCTGCTCCCATTCGCCGCCGTTAGCGCAAATTTCAAATACAACGTCGCTGTCGCCGTTGCCGCCCTCTACGTTCTGCTTCTCAAGAAGACCTGTCTCGTCAATCATAAGGTCTGCAGGATGCTCGTCACCCCATACGAAGGAGATAGTCATTGACTTACCCTCAGCAGGAAGAACGAATTCAGGAGATACGAGAACAGACTGGTTGCCTGCGCTCATCCAACCTGTAGCAAGGCAGTTACCGGTCTTGCCGTAAGGATAGATGCTATTAGGACTCCATGCAGCGAAGGCATACTGGTTGGTTGTAGTGCTCAGCCAGCCGTTGGGAACAGGCATGTCCTTGGTGCACTCGTCAAAGTTCTCCTCGTAAGGGAACTCAAGTACAGAAGCGTCAGCCTGTGTGGTGAAGCGCCATACACTTGCAGCGCCGTCGCCCTTAGTGTTATAAGCAACAACCTTCCACTTGATGACAGTCTCGTAAGGTGCAGAAGCGAGAGTGTAGCTCAGTGCGTTGCCAACATCCTGTCCGTTGACAATCTCGTTGCAGTTGTCTGATGTACCAACATATACCTTGTAACCATCAGCAAACTGTGCAGGACCCCACTTCAGTTCGATGTCCTTTGGATATACGTTCTCTGCACCGAGTGCAGGAGCAACGATAGTAGCCTTCTGAGGAACACCGTCGGCACCTACAACGTTAGGTAGCAGAACGCGGTCCAGGTGGAAGTATGAAAGTTCGGGATATTCTTCTTCATCTGTTGAAATACTTGGATAAACGAAACGAACATAGCTCTCGTCGGTACCAATACCAAGGTCAACAGTCTCGGTGAGGATCTTGTTCAGGTGCTCGGGGTCATACTGGCTAACCCATTTCTCTGTCCATGTTTCACCACCGTCAATACTTACTTGTACAGATATATCGTAGTCAGGATAACCCTGCTCACCGTCATACTGGTTGTAGTATGTGAAGGTGAGTTTGCCGCCTGATGACAGGTCGAGTTTCGGAGAACGCAGTGTGCATGCAGAGTAGTTACCGCCGCAATATGCGCTATATTCGCCTTCGATGGCTGATAATGTCTTGCTCCAACCGTTGTTCTTCCAGCCTGCTGGTGGGAAGTACTCGCCGTTGAAGTTCTCAAGGCTGTAGCCGTCGGGGAGGAACTGCTTCTGTGCCTGGATAGCGATAGAGACGTCACCACCGTTAGTGTGGATGACAGCGTTACCGCTTGCAGCCGATGTTGTTGATGCCTCGTAGATGAGGTTGAAGTTCACCTTGTCGTATTTACGCAGGTTGACAGTGTTTATGTCGAGGTTGGTGCTAACACCGTTAGGCATAGTGAAACCAGTTACTTTCAGTCCGTCCTTACCAGTGTTTGTAAGTGTGATAACCTCGCTGAACATCTTCTCGCCCATATATACCTGACCGAAGTTGTAGCTGCTGAAGTTTACAGAGGCTACAGGACCTGTAGCAGGAGTGAACTTCTTAACGCTGACATCATCGAGCCATACTATATTAGCGATAGACTTGAGCATCTTGAAGACAAAGGCAATCTTTACCTTCTTGTTCTTCCAGTCGCTCAAATCAATCTTCGATGTGTGACGGTCCCATGTGGTGATGGGGAAAACGGTAACACCACTCTCGCGCAGCATCTGCTCGTTCTGGATAGAGAACACAGTCTCTGCTGTTGCAGGGTTTCCGCCTTCCTCAACAACGCGAACCTGAAGGTCGTACTTTGAGTTGTCGTTACTGTTCATAGGACTTACTACCCATGTAAACTGTAACTCGTAGGTGTCGTTGAGATTGAGCTCAGGGGTGAGCAGTATTTCTTCGCGTGGACCGGCTCCGTCGGCTCCTGTTATAGGAGCGTCACAAGAAGCACAGCCTGCACCGCTGATGGTAGGACCTGACTGACTTGTTGGGTCACGATACTCGTTGAACCAGTTATAGCGGAAGTTAGAACCGGAATAACTATTCACTGTTGTCCATCCTTGACCTTTGGCAATAGGAGACGCCTGCGATGCTGTAGCACCCGTCTCGAAATCCTCTTCGAGGATGGTTTGCGCCTGTGTCTGTACTGTTGACAGCGACATGAGCGCAGCAAAAGTTAATAGTAGTTTTTTCATCGTTATATATTTACTTTATACATTATTTTATAATTAAACAGCCTGCAAAGGTAACGAAAAAGAACAAAAGCGACAACATTTTCGTTGAAAAATGCATTTGCGCTAATATGTTTTATCTCACCACGTACTTCTTTCCGTTGACAATATATATGCCCTTTCCGGGGTTTGTCACCCTTTGTCCAGCAAGATTATAGTAATCATAATTCTCCATTCTCACTTCCGAATTCTCAACTGATCGTATTCCGTCGGGCTCTGGTTTTGTTGATGGGGTGACAGTAAGTTTACCTGGAACGAAGGTGAATACCGACATCTCATAGCTCTCTGCTACAGCGTCATCGTACTCTGCTATGATGGGATATTCTCCCTCTGGCGACTCTGCCGTTGCTGTCGTTGTGAGCTTCGGCGAAACGAGCCATACTGGTTCTGTAGCGTCGAACAAGAGTCCTTCGGAGTAGGTCATCGAGAACTCTGGATTCTCTTCTCCCACCTCACGTGTTGCATCGTTCACAGTTGCAGTCACCGCAACGTCGCTGAGCTTCTTTACAACGAGGTATCCGTCGATGAGGTTTACATTCTCGTCGGTAATAGTACCTGCGCTGATGGTGATGGGGTAGCGTCCTGCCGGCGACTCCGGTGTTGCCTCGCAGCTAAGTACCGGCTCGCCCTCTATGGGGTCGCCCTGAACGGTGTAGTAGAGTGTGGGGTTCTCCTCGCCGTAGTTGCGGATGGTGTTACGTACCTTTACTGAAGAGCCGTACTCCACAAGACTACTCTTCTTGGGGTCTGGGTCGTAGAAGGCGTTCCACTGTGCTTTCTGCGAATATTTTCCTATTGAACCGCTGGGCACGTATATCTTGCAGCTATTTTTGCTTATGCCGTCGAAGACACCAGCGCCGGCGAGTGTTGGCGGTTCCTTTGCTCCGATGCGGAATTCTGTTATTCCCCTTGCGGAGTTAAAGGCGTTACCACCTATCGTAGCCACGCTACTTGGTATGACTACCTTTGTAAGCAACAGACAGCCTGCTGCTGCGTAGTCGTGAATAGCTGTCGTAGTATTTGGAATGTTATACTCTCCTTCCATAGAAGGCAATATGGCAATAATCTCCGTGCCTTCTTTGTTCCATACCACATTGTCGGTTATGGTAAAGGTGGCATCGTCAGCAGGGGTGCCTATCTCTATGTCTTTCAGCGCGAAACATAATCCCAATGCACCGTCGCCCCATGCTTTCAGTCCTTCGGGCAGCTTTATTGTCCTTAGCGTCCTACATCCGCAGAATGCCTGCTGGGGCAGTTCGTCGTCAGCTGTTGTAAGTCGTGTGTTGCCATCTATAATATAAGGTAGTCCGCCGCTGACAATCTTCGTTTCCGTAATGTCCAGAGTGTGCAGATTTCCCTTGGTACTCTCGCCGTATTCGTTAACACCTGCCAATCGACGTATCTGTTGCAGGTCGGTAGAGTTGATACTTCCTCTTATCTTCAGTGAGCCAATGGTGCTTATTTCGTCGCTACTAATCTTATTGATAAGAGTTCCAGGCTGCGTAAGTTCCACCTCTTTGTCGGCAAGTTCCTTAGGAGTTCCCTTGATGCCGGTAATCATATCCTGACCAGTGCTGAACTCATAGTATGTAGGGTTAAGCAGTGATATGTCGTAGTAACCGTCGTCATCGCCGCTCCATCCCCAGTTTACATACACCTTGCCGTCAGCGCGGTAGCCGTGCAGTACGAAGGCGTGACCTCCGTTCCAGCCGTCAACACCACCGTAGTATATTGGTCCGTCCTCGCTAAGTGCGCGGAACACCATATCCATCCACTCCTCGTCGGTGTAGTTTTTCGTTCCGTAGTAGTTGTGGCGCTCGTAGCATGTTGCCTCAGTAAAGCCGAAATATGTGCGCATTCCCTCGGCAGCATCCTGTGAGTAGGCGCCGCTACCACCTTCCTGATAACCGCCGTACCCCATGTCGGCTGCCACACCGCAGTCGCGCATCAGCAGTGATACCGCTGCAGCCTGCGCCTCGTTGAAGTTACCGGCGTCATATCTGTCGAGCATATTGTCCCAGTCGTAGTAGTCCTCGGAGAAGTTTGCCGTGATAGGAGAACCTGACGTTTGACCCTGAGGATAGTATATTGTACGCTGTCCTATGCCGTGCTCGGGAACCTTGAAGTAGTTAAGTACCTGTGCCAAAGCTGTTGCCACACATCCCGTGTAGCAGCGGTCTCCACCGTTGGAAATAGGGCATAGTCTGTTGTACGGGTCCAGCTGGTCCCACTCTGTTGTCATCAGCGGTCCCACCTGTGTGGGGTACTTCGCCGGGTCGGGAGCAACCATAGTAAGTGGCGTTCCGTTTGCTGCCGCCTTGGTGACTACCTCGTTGATGGCTTTCTGCCACCACTTGAAGTTGGTATTCTCGTCGTTGAAGCGCTTTGTTGACACTCCCAACACGGCGGGAACGACATCGTCGGTAGCGATGACGGCAAAGCTTCCGCCCTCGTGTCCGATAATCTCAAAACCTGCTTCTGCCTTCAGCGTCTTTAGCTCAGAAGCTTTCTTCGGTGCCATACGCATAGCGCTGCGCTGCTTGTTAATAGCTGTTGCAGCAGCCTCTTTCATTTGGTTCTTTGTTCTCGGTGCAGCCACCGCTGTCAGCACTGACAGGGAAAGTACTGCCAAAAGTAGTCTTCTTGTTCTCATTATGATGTTATGATTTTATTATTTTCAGGGCTGCAAAGTTACGGTTTTTTTATTAAACGCCAAAATATTTTGTATTATTATACAAAAAAGGTGGCGACCCGCTGTCGAGTCGCCACCAATATTAGAGTGTTATAAGTTCTTTCTATCTATTTACTTAACCATAACGGCTTTGCCATTGATTACGTAAATACCCTTCAGACCTTCGAGGCTCTTAGCCTGCTGGCGAACCAACTTGCCGTCGAGTGTGTAAACGTCGAATGTCTTGTTACCGTCAGTAATCTGCTTGATGCTGGTTACTATAGTGAGAGGTACAGCGATAGGTCTTGACTCACCTGCTGTTGTGATAGCGCTTACTCCGAACAAGTGCTCACCTTCGGTGAACTTATCCTCGGTAATGTTGTAGGTAGTCTTGTCGCCTTCAACTGTTGCTACAACCTTGCTGTCAACATAGATGTTGTAAGCAAGAACTTCTGTTGTAGATAAGTACTCAATGTCGCCAACAGCTACTATTAACGCGTAGTCGCCAATTGTTACGTTGCGGATAGCGAAGTACTTAGTACCCTCTGGCAGAGTTGCTGTAACTTCTCCCCATCCTGCAGTCTCCAGCGCAACTTCACTAACTACTTCGAAGCTTGCTACATCGTTATCTGTTGTAGATGCAAGAACCTGGATAGCAGAAGGACCATATTGTGTGTCGATTGCACTAACCTTGAACTTGATGGTCTGTGCTACACCTGGCAGAGCAGGCGAAATGAGCCAGTCGTCATTGTTTACGTAGCTTTGAGTTGCCTCGTCAGCGTTGTAAGTAGAGATGAGGTATGCCTCTTCGAGAGAGCCGTTAGGACCAGCAAACGATTCGTTTCCAACGCCGTACTCAGAAGGCTTGAATACCTCCCATGCTTTGGCAAGACCATCGTTAGCAAGCGGCAGATCTTCAAATATACCACCCTTCGTAGCACCGTTGTTGTTAACCAGTGTCCATCCACCTACAAGACCAGTATCGTTAGCACCGTTCTCATAGCTCTGGAAGTTCTCGGTAATTACAGAAGGTTCTGTTGAAGGAGCATCCCAGTTAACGTCAACGCTCTTGTCAGCATCGTTCAGAGAAGCTGTTACGTTCTGTGGAACAGGAACTGTAGAAGCCTTAATGCTGAGCATGCTCTCTGCCTTGTCGTTATCTGGGTTGAGGTCGTTAGCGTAGCTTACCTCAGCAGAGATAGTGATGTCAGCAGACTCGTCAAAGATAGATGTCTTGTAGCTGATGTTGTACTCAGTCTTAGCGAATGGAGCAAGAGTCTCGTTGACAGTCTTGTCAAGGAGTACCTCGTCACCAGCCTTAACGGTAATCTTGTAACCGTTAACTGGGTTCTCACCCTCGTTAGAAGCTGTAACTCTGATAGGAGCTGTGTCGCCTGTCTTGATGCTCTTTGGAGCGAGGATAGAAACAGCGAGGTCGTCAGAGAAGAAGTCTCTAATCTGGATGTTGTCAATAACCAACAGGTCGTTGTACTCATAGATGTACTCGTATGTCTGTGGGTCTGTACCAACAACGATTGCCGGGTTCACGATGTTTGCACCGATAGCATAGCGGTTGAAGCGTGTGCCTTGAGTGCTCTTCAGAGCAACCTTCTGTGTAGAGTACTTGTCGTTGATAGTAACGTCAGCAATCTTCTCCCATGCGCCGTCGTCCTTGCTTCCGTAAACAGATGCAGTAGTAATGCCTGCTCCCATAGCGTCGAACAACAGAGTTGGGTTAGCTACTGTGCCAAGATCAATCTTACCAGAGACTAAGCGTACGTCGCCTGGCTCCTCAAGTGTTGTCAAAACAACTGCACCACCATCTTCGTCAGAAGCTATAGATGTTAACATACCCATAGCGGTACCATCTTCGTTGGTAACTTCCCATGTGTCGTAAGCGAGAGTACCGTTTACGAAGCTCTCAGCGAATGGTAAGCTGTAAGGAGCACCAATCAGCCAGTAAGCATAGTCGTTGCCAGATGGGTATTCGTCACCTGCAGCAGGAGCAGCCTCATTACCCTTAAGAGCTACAACACCGAAGTATGGGTAGTCCTGGTCGCCCTCGTCAGTAGAAAGTTCGCAAGTAGCTGAAGTTGCAGTTGCTTCAGCCAGAACTTCGTCAATTACGAGGTACTGGAAGAACCAGTAAGTTTCAAGATGCATCTTAACAACAGCGAAACGAATGTTATCTCTGTTGATGTATCCATCGTGCAGACCTTTAACATCATCCCAAGCAAGTGAGATGGTGTTTGCTGTAGTACCTGTTACGTTGATGTTTTCAATAGGACCTATCTCGTCCATACCAACATATACAGAAACCTTTTCAGACTTAGCACCGTCACCACTTTCATTAGCAGGTATAACTAAGTAAGTGTATGTCTTACCGTCTTCTACGTCTGTATCAGTCCATGATTTCTGTTCACCTTTTGAAGAGCTTATTGTTTTAACAAGTACGTCATTGCGATAAATCTTGCAGTCAATGTTACCTTCAAGTTCAGTACCGTTGATAGCTACTGTAGGAACATCGAATGAGATGGTTGCCTCAAGAGCACCCTCAGCACCAGCTGTTGCAGTGAGGTTTTGAACAGCTGCAGGAGCTGTTGGATCTGGCTCAGCCTCAATAGCAATGCTGTTAACTACCAGGTGGTACATATCTTTGTCAGATATGGCGTGAATAGCAACAGAGTACTGACCGTCAGCTGCTGGAGTGAATTCACCAGCATAGTCTGCTGGGTCATCTCCTTCTATATCTGTAGGAGCAATAACCTGTGTTGTCAGTGCCTCTACTGTAGGAGCATTACCTGCGAGAACCTCGAAGCGCTCTGGGTAGCCAGAGGCCTCAGCATTAACAGTAACGATGTACTTCTTGCCTGCCTTCATGTTGATAGGAAGTGTGATGAGGTAGTCGTTAGCATCTTTTTGACTATTATATGTGCAGTAGATACCTTCATTTTCGTTCCACATCCATGTCTTGCCGTCTTCGTTGGCGTCTATCACAGTGAGAATGTCAAGAATACCCTCGTTCTTTCCATTGATAAGGTAAGGAACGTTCATTGCAGCCTTGACAAGTACGTCTATGATTTCGCTCTTCTTACCAATACCACTTGCGTTGTAAGGAACAACCTGATAGCTATACTTGCCAATACCAGGAACATTGTCGGTGTAGGCAACGGGATCACCTGGGGCGACATCGTTAGCGGTATAAACAACCTCACCATTGCGCAGAACCTCTATAGTCATGTTCTCAGTAAGCGGATTGCCGGCAACATTGAGCGTAGGAGCTGTAAAGTTCAGTTGAGTCTGTAGCTCACCATCAACCTGAACAGCTGTGAAGTTGCTAACTGCCTGAGGTGCTGTAGCTGCTGCACCAACTTTTATAGATAAGCCGTTAAGTACTGGGTAGTACATATCTTTGTCAGATATTCCGTGAACAGCTACGTAGTATGTTCCGTCGCTCTCAGCAGATATTGTACCCTCATAGTCAGCAAACGTGGCACTTGTAAGTGGGGTCTCAGGAATGATAACGTTTGTAAGCGCCTCCTTTGTAGGAGTAGAACCCCAAACTACTTCAATCTTCTCTGGATAGTTTGCGCTATAGGCTGCAGCACTAACAGTAACGTCGTAGTTCTTACCAGCTTCGAGCTTAATAGGAAGAATCAGGTAGTCGTCAGCAGCGAGAGAAGAGTTATAGTTGCAATATGCACCAAGACTTGAACTCCAGCCCCATGTCTTACCATCCTCGTTAGCGTCAAGAACGAGATAGTCGTTCATTGAATCTTCAGTAGTGAAGTCTGTGCTGTAAGGAACTGTAGCAGGAACACCCTCAAGGAGGAAGTTGTCTATGTATTGATAGTATTTATCATTTGAGGTGTTGTGGATACCAATGTGGTAGTAACCATCTTCCGCAACAGTGAATTCGTATGTTTCAAATGTTTTAAATGCCGCGTTCGAAATAGTCTGAGAAGGAAGAACCTCTATACCAGCAGCAAGAGCCTCGGCAGTAAGTTCTTTGGCAGCCCTAACTTCGAATGTTTCAGGATATGTAGCACCTTGAACCCAAGAGTCAATAGCAAAGTGATACTTCTTACCCGCAAAAAGTCTGATAGCAGGAGAAACGAACCAGTCATCATTTGGATTTGCCCAATGAATACGATAATATCCACCTGTTACGTAAGCCCATGTGTTTCCGTCTCCATTTGCATCGATGATGCTAAATTCCTTCTGGAGCTCTTCTGTACTGAAGTCGTTAGCGTATGGTATTACATCAATCTGCTTTGGAGCTGGTTTCTCAGCATAGAGTGTCAACTCTGTTAAATATGATACGTAATATTGTGTTTCTGAAGATGCATTGGCAAAGAGATATGGGTCGTTGAGTGTAAGAGTCTTTGCTGTCTCGTCGTAAGTGAAAGTAAAGTTCTCTTGTAATACACCATTATCATCACCGCTAACTGCCCAAATGTCATAAGTACCCTGGAATTTTCCTAAATACTGAAGACCTTCGAAGGTAACTGTTGTTCCGTCAATGGTACCCTTAATCCATGATTCTGGGAAGTCAGAGAAGATGTTGCTGATGTAAACATCGTTACCAACGAATGCCACTTTAGGATCTGTAGGAGGAACTTTTGAACCTGCTCCCTCTGCATACCATGTCTGAACCTCTGCACCAACAGGAAGCTCTACGAGGTCTGTCGATGGAGGAACATAGCTGTCGTCAAGTGTGAATACTGTAGAATACTCACCACCAGGAGCTGCATAGGACAGAACAGTGTTGTCGTCTGACCAAGCAACAGCAAGTATGCGAGAATCACTCGTACCGTTTTGGGTAATTGTGTTGTCGGTTTCGTTGATGGTGTAAGTAATCTCTGTTGAAGTTTCATCATTGGCAGATGTGTTAACAATAAAGAAATCATCTCCCATGTCTTGGAGAGTTATGTCTGCCATAGTAAGATATAGGCCATATCCATCATCAGCGCTATAGTAAAGGAACTGACCTAATGGGAATGTAATGGTATTACCATTCTTTGTACCCTTCATCCACGTTTCACATGCATAGTCAGCGACAGGATTCTTTATGTAAACATCGTTGCCGTCAAAAGCAATTTGTGTTGTACCTGATTGGTCATCAACATAATATATGCCATAATTCTGATAATAAATAAGGGATTTACCTGAACGCTTGTAATACTTAACCTCAGCAGTAGAAGGAATCTCTGTAATTATTGCTTCTGGATCTCCCTGAGTGGTGAGACGACCAGCCTTAAGCGCGGGCTTTGTTCCCTTAGCCTTCTTCTGCATCTCAGGAATAAAGAGGCCCTTTGCAAGGAAATTAGGTTTGCCCATAACTCCTGCAACGCTCTTGAAGAAATACTTAGGAGCCTGGTGAGATTTCCAGTCCCAGCTTGAAACTAACTCGTTTTCTTTTGCAGCCTTGAGTGCTTCTACCTTACTGTCTGTCTGTTCGGTAGCTTCCTCAATAGCTACAGCGGCTGCATTACCACGGAAAGCCTTGCCGACAGTCTTGTCGTTAGCTTTCATGTAGGCGGCCTTACTTGCTTTGAGTTGTTCCTTGCTCACTACCTTAGTCTTGAGCACACGGTTATGTGCACCCTTCTTCTGTAAGGTCTGAGCTTGAATCGGTAATGTGAACAGCACCGCTGCTAACAATACCATGAAAGTTGTAAACTTTTTACCCATAGTTAGTAAATTTAATTAATGAAATATTATTCAAAATAAAATACATTCGGCTGCAAAAGTACATAAATAATTTATAATTGCAAAGATTTTTCTTATAAATTGTAGGTTTTTTTGCCCAATTATATTCCGAAATGCCATATTTGTGGGTGTACATATACCACAATTATGGTATAAATATAGAAAAGGTGTATATTAAAAAGGTACGTGCGAGGAAAATGTCACTCTTTCGCCTGTGGTGGGGTGGGTAAAAGTGATTTTGTCGGCGTGGAGATAGAGTCGCTCTGCCTTTTTGCTGCCGTAGAGTGTGTCGCCAAATATAGGATTGTTAAGTCCGTCCTTGTGGGCGCAGTGAACACGGAGCTGGTGAGTGCGACCTGTTTGGGGATAAAGATAAACAGTTGGGAATTCGGAATTAACCACTTCGTACTTTGTTATTGCTGGTTTGCCGTGTTCGTAGTCCACCACCTGACGCGGACGGTCATTAAGGTCGGGACGGAGCGGAAGACTTATCTCCCCTCTTTGGAGTACAGTCTCCTCTCCTCTTTGGAGTACAGTCTCCTCCTCTCTTTGGAGTATAGTCTCCTCCCCTCGGGGAGGCTGGGTGGGGGTTCTTTGCTTCTCCAGTACCGCTACATAACGCTTCTCTATGGTGTGCTCCGAGAATTGTTTCTGAAGATTATGGTAGGCGTAAATGGTTTTGGCAATTACCATAATGCCACTCGTCGCCTGGTCGAGTCGGTGAACTATTAACGGACTGTCGGTATTGGGATAACGCTGACGCATAATGTCATATACCGACACTTCGCCTGTCTTTCCGGGTACCGACAACATCCCCGCTGGCTTTACAATAACAGCAAGTTGAGAGTCCTCAAAGAGAATACCCGTAATCTCCTCTCCCCCGGGAGAGGAAGGGAGAGGGGTTGGGGTCGGGTTGATCATCCACCTCAGCAGCGGAATGCAACGTCCTTTGCAAGGAGAATAGAAGTGTAGGTGATGACGTATTTCCTGTTTCGGACTTTCTCCCCACCAGAACTCTGCCATGTGGAGTGGTTTCATTCCGTGGGCATAGGCGTACTGCAGTAGCTTGGGGGCGCAGCAGTCGCCGGTGGCAGCCGGTGGCAGTTGTGGATAAAAGATTTCGAGAACAGTTTTCTCTTCACCTTTATAATTAAGGAGCTTGTATTGGGAGAAGAGCCAGCGCTGTAAATCTTCGGACATTTCGCGACGTTTTCGTCGTAAATCCTCCAATTCATCGGAAATAGGTGTTGCCTCCGCAAGACGTTTCTTCATGCGGTGAAGCTCAGCTTTCATAAACTGACTCTCGCGGATAAGCTGCGCCTCCTCCTCGGGAGAGAGGTTGTGGTGCAGACGTTTAGTGTCGCGGAGAATCTTTGCCGCCTGCATTTTCCTGCGGTATTCCTCAATTTCCCGCTCTTTTTCCTTCTTTCCTTGAGTCTCCTGCTCAAGACTTTCTTCAAGTTCTTTTATCTTGTCGTTTACCGATGAAATCGCTTTTTCTGTGCGTTTGAAGTGCCCTTCGGGCTGTTGGGCGTCAAATACTGGCGGCACGAACCACTCCCAGTCGTTTCGTCCTGCAAGCAGTCCACTGTAGGCAGCGAGGAAGTCGCCACCCTCAACCACGAGCACCCCGAACATCTTGCCTTTATCTGCATCGGCACGAATTTCGGGGTGCTCGAGTATATACTGCTGCACCTTTTTAGCTGCTTCAATACACAGCTTATGTGGTTCGCTTTCTATCTTCATTCAAATGGACGCGCCTCTCCGACACAAGCGTTAGGCTGCTGGATGTGAAGCATCTGACAAACTGTTGGAGCTATATCGGTAATGTGTACTTCCTTGCTGCTCTCTCCCTGTGGTACGTGCCATCCGTAGAAGAGCATGGGGATGTGGGCATCGTAAGGGTTCCACTCGCCGTGGGTAGTACCTACGGGCGACGATGACTTGAAGTATTCGTAGTATCCGGGCTCGCAGACTACAAGGATGTCGCCGCTGCGGCGGTAGTGGTAGCCCATCATGGCACGGTCGCGGATTATCGCCGGCAGACTCTGCTGCTGTGCCCGTTCGTAGTCTATTACAAACTCAACGTTAGGCACGGTACGGAGATACTCCACAATGACGTCCTTAACCTTCTGCAGGTCGAGGTTCTGGTCGGCTATGGACTTATGGTCAAGGAATATTCTGTACGAATTAATCGTGGAAATGACGTTCTTCCCGTTGCCGAAGGCTGACTTTACGATCTTCTCCACATCATCAACCACAGAACTTGCCCTGAAAGGACCGCCATTGAGTCCGTGGTCCTCCATAAACTTCCAGTTATGGGCTGCCCCGTGGTCGGCTGTCAAGAAGAGCAGATAGTTATCTTTTCCCACCTTTTCATCGAGAAATCTGAACAGGCGTGCAAGGTCGCGGTCGAGCTGGAGGTATGCCTCGTCGGTATGTGTTCCTCGTGTGCTCCACTGGTGTCCTATGACGTCGGTCTGCGAGTAGCTTACGCACAGCATATCTGTGGCGTCGCCCTGTCCGAGTTTCTCTCCCTCGACGGCGGCTATCGCCATGTCCGTGGTTATCGTTCCGCACAACGGCGAGAGTCCGATATCCTTTCCGGCAGCCTGAACGTCCTTGTTCTTTGCCAGCAGTTTGTTCTGCTCTTTTACCCACTGCGGCAGGTCGTCACGGTAATAGGTGCTTGTTATGAAACACAGGTTCTTAGTGTCGAGCCAGTAGGCGCCGTTGGCACTGCGTCCGGCAGGGAAGATGGCGGCACGGTCCTTGTAGGACACGCCTATCACCTTAGACTTAAAATCGGTATGCAGACGCAGCTGGTCGCCGATGGTGGTGGCAAGAAGGTTCTTCGGTGAGCGCTTGCCCTTCTTGGAGTCGCTGCCAACAGTGCTTACAGAGTCGTCATTGCAGCAATAAGTCGCCATTCCATCGATGTAGAAGTCGTTACCGCAAATGCCATGAAAGGCTGGGGTAGTACCCGTATAAACACTGGTATGACCTATCGCCGTTACCGTTGGCAGATAGTTAATAAGACAGTTGTTAAAGGAGTAGCCTTTGTCTGTCAGTCGTCGGAAACCATCGGTACCGAAGCGGTCATAGTAACGCGACAGGTAGTCCCAACGCATCTGATCTACCACAATACCAACGACGAGTTTTGGTCGTTCGTTCCACGTTGGCTCCTTAGCATACGCTGTAGTGCTTATAAGGAGCAGAAGTAAAAGAATTTTCTTCATATTAAATCAAAATTATGTTCTATTGGTATGCCGAGGTTCTTATCGGCGTTATTCTTATTCTTATCAATGAGACGGTAAAGGGCGTCCATAGCCTTCCTCGTACTGTCTTTAAGTGTCTCGCCGTCTAACAGGTGGGCAATGAGTATTGCCGAGAACATATCTCCCGTTCCGGGGAAATGCACAGGAATCTCGTTGTAGGGCAGCTGGAAATATTCGTCGTTATTATGATTGTAACCAACAACACTCGTCTGTCCGTCAACCTTAATACTTGTGATGAGTGCCGAGCGGGTGCCTATAGCCCTAAGACTGTTTAGGAGTCCTTGAGCCTCCTCCCACGAAACACCCTCCACATTATATATATTATTAGTAAGGTAGCACGCCTCGGTGTAGTTGGGGAAGATAAGATGTGCCACACCAATCATCTCACGCATGGAGTTGATAGTTGACGGGGTGACACCATTATACAACTTTCCCTCGTCACCCATGATAGGGTCAACGAAGATAATTGTTCCGTCGGCAGCCTGTTCCTTGCAATATGCCGCAATCATACGTGCCTGTTGCTCTGATGCCATGAAGCCCGTTGCTATAGCATCGTAACGAAAGCCGAGCTCCTTCCATACGGGGAACACACCACGTATGTAGTCCGTCGTCTCAAGGATATTAAACTTCCCGTAGTCAAGAGTGTTCGACACCAATGCTGTGGGAAGGTTAAACACCGGATAACCCATATACGACAATATGGGAAGCATGGCGGCAGTGGCTACTTTCCCGTATCCCGCCATGTCGTTGATAAGTAATATCTGCTTTTTCACGTTTGCAAAATTAACACAAAGGAAGGAGAATACAAAATTATTCTTAAGTTTTCCTCTCCTCTCTCCTCACTTCTCACTCCTCTTTTTATAGAATGTGAGGTTTTTTTGAGGTGCTTCTTTCTTTATATTATTGTAGTTCGTATAATTTTGCAAGCAGTTTAACTAACGCATTTATAACAGCATGAAGAAAACTGCCACGATAACTATAGTACTGCTAATAGCTATTTCCGCTTTCGGTCAGCGGAAAGTAGAGATGGTGAGCAGTCCCGAGGGCTGTCGGATGATGGTTGACGACAAGCCTCTCTTCCTGAACGGAATGAATTGGGACTACTTTCCTGTCGGCACCAACTATGCGTACGAATTGTGGCAGCAGCCAGAGGACATTATCCTGGCGGCGTTAGACAATGAGATGACACTGCTGAAGAATATGGGTGTCAATGTCATCAGACAGTATTCGCACATCCCTCCCCGTTGGATTACTTACATCTACGAGAAGTATGGCATCTACACCATGCTCAACCACTCCTTCGGACGTTACGGAATGATTTTTGACGGGGTGGCATACCCCCATACTGACTACGCAAATCCGGAGATGAGCAAGAGACTACTGAATGAGATAAAGGAGTTGGCGGAGACTTACAAGAACACTCAAGGACTTCTCCTTTACCTTCTTGGCAACGAGAATAACTATGGTCTTTTCTGGAAAGGTGCCGAGACAGAGGATATCCCAGTAGATGAAGGTACTATGAATTCGCGTGCAAGGGCTATGTATAAGCTTTTCAACGAGGCGACAAAGATAATAAAGAATATTGACCCATCACGTCCCGTTGCCATCTGTAATGGCGATCTCGTATTCCTTGACATCATTGTCGAGGAGTGCAAAGACATAGACATCTTCGGCGTCAATAGCTATCGTGGTGACTCCTTCGACACGCTGTTCCAAGTGGTAAAGGAGAAATACGGTAAGCCGTTGCTGTTTACCGAGTTTGGTGCCGACGCCTATAACTCCGTAACTATGCAGGAAGCACAGAAGGAACAGGCGGCGATACTCCTTAACAACTGGGAGGAGATATACCTCAATGCGGCAGGACTGGGACTTTCGGGCAACTGCATAGGCGGCTTTACCTTCCAGTTCAGCGACGGATGGTGGAAGAGCGACCAGGAAAAGAACCTCGACATCCACGATACTCATGCCTCATGGGCTAACGGAGGCTATAAGTTCGACTTCATCAAAGGCAAGAAGAATATGAACGAGGAGTGGTTTGGCATCTGTGCAAAGGGAATGCCAAACGACAAAGGACTGTACGAGCTGTATCCACGCATAGCATATAAGGTGCTCAGCAAGGTGCATCGTATCAATCCATACGAGTCAACGAAGGAGGAGATTGAGAAGGTTTTTCGAGATGCGAGATGCGAGGTGCGAGAATAGTAATATAATATATAATAATAGGTATAATGAGTAAAGAAGTGATAACGAAGAAGAATGGCGGCTACTTCCAGGTAGAGAACGTAGATGAGATGGAGCCGTTCTTTATGAATGTAGTGAGTGGTACAGACCTGTGGACGTTTATGTCAAGTAACGGTGGTATTACCGCTGGTCGTCGTAGTGCCGACTGGGCACTGTTCCCTTATAACACCGACGACAGAGTAACTGCATCGGCAGAGAATACTGGTAGTAAGACACTCATCCGCAAGGAAGGAGACAACCGTTGCTGGGAACCATTCTCTGAACGTAGCGAGGCACAGTTCCAGCTGGAGAGGAATCTATATAAGAGTCGTATAGGAAATAGCGTCATCTTCGAGGAGATAAACAAAGACTGGCAACTCCGTTTCTGTTGGCAGTGGACCCCGGGAGACCGCTATGGCTTCCAGCGCGAGGCGACAATAGAGAACCTCGGAAAAGCAGTACAACTCGAGGTGCTCGACGGTGTGCAGAACGTGATGCCGTGTGGTGTGCCCAGTGCCCTGCAACAGGCTTCCAGCAATCTGGTAAATGCTTATAAGCAGACACAGTTAGAGCCGGAGACAGGCATAGGAATGTTCTGTCTTAGCGCTATTATCATAGACCGCGCAGAACCCAGTGAGGCACTGCGTTGCAACGTAGTATGGCAGACAGGCCTTGAGAGTCCTGTTCATCTTCTTTCGTCAGCACAGATACCTACCTTCCGCAAAGGAGAACCACTGAAGGAGGAAACCTTGGTGAAGGGAGAGTGCGGCGCTTATCTCCTTGGCACATCACTGTCTCTTGCTGCCAACGAGAAGAAGTCGTGGACGGTAGTTGCCGACGTTATGAAAGACCAGTCAGAGGTTGTTGCCCTTAGAGAACAGCTGCGTACAATAAAAGATATGAAGGTACTCCTTGAGAAGGACCTCGAGGATGCAACAGCACGTCTTGTGGAACTCGTGGCTAAGGCTGACGGCATACAGAATACTGCCGACGAGGCACGTACGGCACGTCACTTCTCGAACACAATGTTTAATATTATGCGTGGTGGTATCCCTCTCGCAGAGCCTACAGCAGACAATCCGCTGCCGTTAGGGTTCAGTCGTCGTCACGGTGACCCGACACGTCCTTGGAATAAGTTCAATATCAATACCACCGACCCGGTAACGGGAAAACCCGTCCTCGACTACGAGGGCAACTGGCGCGACATCTTCCAGAACTGGGAGGCACTGGCGGTGTCTTATCCAAATCTGTTAGGCGCTATGACGGAGAAGTTCCTCAGCTGTACTACGGCAGACGGATATAACCCCTACCGCGTCACCAAGGCAGGCTTCGACTGGGAGACGGAAGACCCCACAGACCCTTGGTCGTATATCGGCTACTGGGGTGACCACCAGATTATATACCTCCTTCGTCTTATGGAGGCTGAGGAGGCACACGTGCCAGGACAACTCGCAGCACGTCTTGATACTCCCGCATATCCTTTCGCTAACGTACCTTACCGCATAAAGCCTTACAAGGAAATACTCAAGAATCCTAAAGACACTATCGTATTCGACGGTCCTCTTAGCGACAGACTGAAGAAGGAGATGGGTGTCAAGGGTGTCGATGCTGCATACCTTAAAGGTGCTGACGGCAAGACGGTGAAAGCTTCTCTCCTCGAGAAGGTGCTGGTATCGCTGTTGGCGAAACTGTCTAACTTCATCCCTGACGGCGGTATATGGATGAACACCCAGCGTCCGGAGTGGAACGATGCTAACAATGCCCTCGTGGGCGGTGGCCTCTCTGTTGTCACCCTGTGCTATCTGCACCGTGCGCTGAAGTTCTATCGCAGTATTGTGGCTAACTCCCCGAATGAGGAATTCACTATGTCGGGTGAGGTAAATGCATGGATGTGTGCTACCGCTGAGGCTCTCGGTATGAAGGAGACACAGGCTGTCATGGATGCCCTCGGTGAGGCTTCAACAGCATACCGACAGAAGATATACACCAATTCGTTCAGCGAAGGTGCAGTAAAGGTAAAGCGCGACGACGTCATAGCCTTCCTTACTACAGCACTCGAAAAGGTAGAGAAGAGCATACGTGCAAACCGCAGAGAAGACGGTTTGTATCACTCTTATAACCTCCTCGAACTCAACGAGGGACGATATGCTGGCATTCGCTATCTCGCAGAGATGCTCGAAGGACAGGTGGCCGTACTCAGCTCTGGTGTTCTCACTCCTGCTGAGGCACTTGCTACCCTCGACGCCCTTCGTCGTAGTCGTCTGTGGCGCGAAGACCAGAAGAGCTATATGCTTTATCCTAACAAGGAACTCCCAGGATTCCTTGAGAAGAACTGTCTGCCAGCAAGTGCCCTGGAGCGTTCTCCGCTGCTGAAGACAATGGTGGCGGAAGGCGACAAGCGTCTGGTAAGTAAGGACATCTGTGGTACGCTGCACTTCAATGGTACGTTCCGTAATGCTGGCGACCTCGCTGCAGCAATGGAAAAGATAGGTGTTTCGGAGGCAGAGCAGAAAACCCTCTTAGACCTCTTCGAAGAGACCTTCGACCACAAGGCATTCACAGGACGTAGCGGCACTTTCTTCGCATACGAAGGACTCGGCAGCATCTACTGGCACATGGTATCAAAACTCCTCGTGGCTACACAGGAGTGCTACTTCCAGGCTCTCGACGCTACAGCACCTGAGACAGAGGCTTTGGCAAAGCACTATCACGCTATCCTCGAAGGAACGGGAATCCATAAGACAGCCCGTGAATATGGAGCATTCTCTACCGACGCCTATTCTCATACCCCATGGGGCAAGGGCGCACGTCAGCCAGGAATGACAGGACAGGTGAAGGAAGATATCCTCTGTCGTTTCGGAGAACTCGGCGTAAGGGTGGAGAACGGTCGTGTTTCCTTCCGTCCTACACTCCTCAGAGATGATGAGTTCCTCTCTGACGGCACACTGTCGTTCACATACTGCGGAGCGAAGATAATATATCGTCGCTGCAATGGCGAGGGAATGACACTGTCGGCTCCCGACAGCGCACGTCTCTTCGCACGACAGTTCAGCGAAATAGAAGTGACGGTATAACGTAATGACGTAATAACGGTATAACGTAATAACGTAATAACGAAAAAAATATACAACAATGAAAACAAAACCTTACCTTTTATCACTCCTTATGGTAGTTCTTGCACTGCAAGCATGTTCTCAGAAGGACATCGAAGTATGGGAAACATCCTCAGAGGGTGGAACCCTTGTTCAGAAGACGGAGTTTGAAAAGTTAGAAAATCCTGTTATTATCGAGGTAAACAGCGCTGAGGAGCGCCAGACCCTCGTCGGTATCGGTGGCTCTTTCACTGAGGCCACATCGTCAATATTGGCTAAGCTGAGTAAGGAAAAGCGCCAGGAGGTGATCGATGCATACTTCGGCCCTGAAGGAGCACGCTATTCACTCACACGTACACACATCGGCTCTTGTGACTTCTCAAAAGGTCATTACTGCTATGCTGACGTGAAGGGCGACACCCTGCTCAAGAGCTTTACTATCGCGGTAGATGAGGAGACACTGCTCCCTCTCATCAAGGACGCACAGGCTGCGTCAAAGGACGGCTTCCAGATTGTAGCATCACCGTGGACAGCACCGTGGTGGATGAAAGACAACCAGGAATATGTAGGTGGTGCCCTGCTGCCGGAATATCAGCAGGTATATGCCAACTACCTCGTTAAATACCTTGAAGCATACAAGGCAAAAGGTGTGGATATCTGGGGTATGACACCAGTCAACGAGCCTTTCGGTAACGGCAATAACTGGGAGAGTATGTACTTCGATCCTAAGTACGAGGCTGCCTTCGTTCGCGACTATATGGGTCCGACATTCGAGAAGGCTGGCTTCGGCAACGTACAGATTTTAGGCTATGACCAGAACCGCTTGGGAATACCAGAGTGGATTGACGCTATGTATGCCGATGAGGCTACAGCACGCTACTTTGGCGGTATCGCCGTTCACTGGTACGAGAGTACCGTTGAGTGGTTCGGCAAGGAGCTGACGATGGCTCACGATAAAGCACCAAATAAGCATATCATAGAGACCGAGGGATGTGTCGATGCAGAAGACCCCCACTGGAAAGACGACGCATGGTACTGGCAGTGTGAGGCAACAGACTGGGGATGGGACTGGGCTCCCGATGACCAGAAACATCTGCATCCTAAGTATGTGCCTGTGTTCCGCTATGCCCGTGACATCATAGGTTGTCTGAACAATTGGGTTGACGGATGGATAGACTGGAACATGGTTCTCGATCGTCAGGGCGGTCCTAACTGGGCAAAGAACTGGTGTCTGGCTCCTGTCATTGCCGATACAGAGAATGACGAGGTGTATTTCACACCAATGTATTACTCTATATTACATTTCAGTCGCTACCTCCGTCCAGGTGCTAAGGTGCTGGGCGTGAAGTGTGATAACAAAGAGGTTATGGCAACAGCAGTACGTAACCCCGACGGTACTATCGCTGTGGTGGCAATAAACCAAGGTGCTAAGCCCGTAGGACTCGACCTCGTCGTTGACGGAAAGCACTATGACCTCTCTATCTCTAAGGAAGCTATTCAAACTATTACCATACAATGACACACAGGAACCTTACATCTACAAGAAAACTGAGCATAGGACAGAAACTTGCCTACGGCTCGGGAAGTCTTACTAACAACCTCCTGCCGGCAGCGCTGGGAGTGTTCATGTTCTTCCTGGTAACAGGATACGGCATGGACCCGTTCCTCGCCGGACTGTTGGGTGGAATACCACGATTCTTCGATGCACTTACTGACCCCATCATGGGATATATCTCTGATAATAGCCGTACAGGGTGGGGACGTCGCAGACCATATATCTTTGTCGGTGCTGTAGTGACGGGAATACTCTTTATCCTGCTGTGGCAGATGAGTCCCGCCGACGGACAGACATATAACTTCTGGTACTTCCTGGTGATGTCGCTACTGTACATCACCGGTAACACCATCTTCAGTACACCGTTTATCGGTCTGGGTTACGAGATGACCGACGACTACAACGAACGTACCAAGGTGATGGGTATAGCAAATATCATTGGACAGACAGCATGGATGATAGTACCCTGGTTCTGGGCGCTTATCTCAAATCCTGACTATATCTTCGCCACACAGGTGGAGGGAGTACGTAAACTCTCTATCGCCGTCGGAGCACTGTGTATCTTCACTGGTGTCATTCCTGCTATCTTCTGTAAGGAACCACCACTCCCCGAAGAAGACAGTGAACGTCCTGGCGTTACCCTCTCGGGAATATGGAATGTGGTGAAGGATGTATTTGAGAACCTCGGTGAGGTGTTTGCCAACAAACCCTTCCTTCGTCTTTGTGTCGCCACATTCTTGGTGTATAACGGCTTCCAGATTGTGGCTGCCTTTGCCAACTACATCATAGTATATTATATGTTCGATGGTGACTACTCGCTGGCAAACAACTGGCTCACATGGGACTGGGTGCCGACACTCTTCCGCTCTGCCTCAGCATGGTTTGCTACCATACAGGCTCTTATCACCGCCTTCTTGGTGATACCTGTCGTAACGTGGATGGCTGGAAAGTGGGGAAAGAAACAGGCTTTTGTCATCTCTACCGTGATATCTATCGTAGGTTACATCATGAAGTGGTGGGGCTTCAGTCCGGAGAATCCCTGGCTTATGTTCCTGCCGTTGCCACTGATGTCGTTCGGTATGGGTGGTCTATTTACGCTTATGATGAGTATGACTGCCGACGTGTGCGACCTCGACGAGCTGAAGAACGGACTGCCACGTAAGGAGAGTCAGTTCGGTGCTATCTATTGGTGGATGGTGAAGATGGGACAGTCGTTGGCATTAGTACTCAGCGGCGCCGTACTCAAGTGGGTTGCTTTCGACCAGAACGTAGCTATCCAGGCTCCCGAGACCCTTACCCAACTGCGACTGGCGGATATCATCATCCCTGCGGGCTCTGCCTTCGTAGCAATCTTTGTGATGTTAGGCTATAACCTTACGGAGACGAAGATGAAAGAGATAAAGGCGCAACTGAAAAAGCGCTACGAAAAAGAATAAAAAAGAGAGGCAAGCGCCTCTCTTTTTTTAGTTACTTTAACTTCTCGTACTTATACTTGCTTGTAGCACCGAGCTGCTCCTCGATACGGATGAGCTGGTTGTACTTAGCCATACGGTCTGTACGAGAGAGTGAACCAGTCTTAATCTGACCGCTGTTAGTAGCTACTGCGATGTCAGCGATTGTGGTGTCCTCTGTCTCGCCAGAACGGTGAGATGTTACTGTGGTGTAACCATGACGGTGTGCCATCTCGATAGCGTCGAGAGTCTCTGTGAGAGAACCAATCTGGTTAACCTTGATAAGGATAGAGTTACCAGCACCCATCTTGATACCCTTCTCCAGGAACTTCACGTTGGTAACGAACAGGTCGTCGCCTACGAGCTGGCACTTGTTGCCTACGCGCTCTGTAAGTTTTACCCAGTTCTCCCAGTCGTTCTCGTCGAGACCGTCCTCGATAGAGTAGATAGGATACTTGTTGATGAGCTCCTCGAGGTATGCAATCTGCTCGTCTGCAGAGAGCTTCTTACCGTTAGGATCCTTCTGCTTACCGTTCTTCAGCTGACGATAGTCGTAGAACCACTTACCGTTCTCCTGAACAGCGAACTCAGAAGCAGCACAGTCCATAGCGATGCGTACGTCCTTGCCTGGCTCGTAACCAGCAGCCTTGATAGCAGCCATGATAGTATCCAGAGCATCCTCGATACCGTTGAAGTTAGGAGCGAAACCACCCTCGTCACCTACAGCAGTAGAGAGACCGCGAGCCTTCAACAGCTTAGCGAGGTTGTGGAATACCTCAGCACCCATACGTACAGCCTCCTTGATGCTTGTAGCACCAACGGGACCAATCATGAACTCCTGGAATGCGATAGGAGCGTCAGAGTGTGCACCACCGTTAACGATGTTCATCATTGGGAGAGGCATTGTGTAGCTGTTGCAACCACCGATGTAGCGGTACAGAGGGATGTTAAGAGCCTTAGCAGCAGCCTGTGCTGTAGCCAAAGAAACACCGAGGATAGCGTTAGCACCGAGCTTACTCTTTGTAGGAGTACCGTCGAGTGCAAGCATCTTCTGGTCAACGGCACGCTGGTCGAAGACGCAGTCGCCCTTGAGAGCAGGAGCGATAATAGTATTTACATTCTCAACAGCCTTCAGAACGCCCTTGCCGAGGTAACGACCCTTGTCGCCATCGCGGAGCTCGAGAGCTTCGTTCTCACCTGTTGATGCGCCTGATGGTACAGCAGCGCGTCCCATTACACCATTCTCCAGTGTTACTTCTACCTCTACGGTAGGATTACCTCTTGAGTCGAGGATTTCTCTTGCATGAACTTTTTCGATTCTCATAATTATAAGTTTATATGTTTATAAAATGATCTTACTTGTCTGTAGTTATCTGTAGTTATCTGTAGTTATCTGTAGTTATCTGTTGTTAACGAGCTTTCGCTCGTGTAGTTAACTGACGTATGCACTATGCACTTGTTACTATTGTCCGCTAACTCCCGCTAACTCCCGCTAACTCCCGCTAACTCCCGCTAACTCCCGCTAACTCCCGCTAACTCCCGCTAACTCCCGTATAATTTCTATCTCGGAATGCAAAGGTACTGCTAATTTGGAAATTAGTGCTACCTTTGTGTGGCTTTTTAATCTTTTTTAGTTATTGCGGCGTTGTCCTCTTCGCCGTCAGTTTTGGTATTGAGAATTTTGATGAACTCTCCGAGGTTCTCTCCGCTTCCCAGTCCGAGTTTCTTTCTCAGTCGGTAGCGCGCCGTCTCTATACTGCGCTCCGAGGTGTTTAGAAGTTGTGCCATTTCCTTGCTGCTGAGGCCCATACGCAGGTAGGCGCACAGTTTCTTGTCGATAAGCTTCAGGTCGGGATATTTCTGGTCGAGTTTCATCATGAAGTCGTCATAGACAATGTTGAAGTTCTGCTCGAACTTATCCCAGTTGTCGTCCTCCTCCATATTCATCTTTATGTCGTGACGTATGTCTTTAATCTTCTTTGTGATACGTGCCTTAGCATCTTCGCGTCGAACACTCTCCGACAGGTCGCACATCTGCTGGTCGAGTTCCTGCAGCATGTCGTTCTTTCGTGTGAGGTTGATGTTGTAGTCGGCAAGTTCGCTGACCTTATGCTTCAGTTCCAACTCCAGCTGTCCTGTGCGCAACAGTGCCAGTTCCTTCTCCTTCTTGGCATTCTCCATCTCGAAGCGTATGCGTTGCTCTTCCATGAGTCGTTTCTGCTCCTTCATCTTCTGTTCCTGCTCCTTCTTCACGCGTATCATCTCCTTCTGAGCTCTTTTGCGTATCCAGATAAAGGTGTATTGCAGTATCAAGAGACCTATAATAATATATATAAGGTATGCCCACCATGTCTCGTACCATGCAGGAAGGATTTCTATTTGTAGCTCTGTCACCTCGGTATTTCCCGTTATGAGGTTCCTCGCCTTCACGTGGAAGGTGTATGTTCCTTTCGGCAGTCGGGTGTATTCCTTCGATGTCGTCAGCTGTTCGTCAGTCCATCCCTTGTCATAGCCCTCGAGGAAACACTGGTAAATCACAGCGTGTTCATCGCGGTATTCCGGCATTACGAAGTCTATGGCTATTGAGTTTTTGTCGTGTTCTATAACCACTTTCTTTACTTTTATTCCTTGGTTGTCGGCATAGCGGTATATTATGGAGTCTCTGTTGCCGCTGCTTCTTATGGCGCTGATAAGTATTCTGCTGTTCTCCGAGCTCACCTTATATTTATTACGCATGACAAGGAAACCGTTCTGACTGTTCAGTATGGTACGTCCGCTGTCGAGAATACCGAAGTGTCCCAGTCCGAGACGCAGGTGTTTCGCCACTCCCATATATGTGGTGCTATCTACCTTATAGCCTCCTGCTCCGGGGTGAGCCACAGCAACAAATTCGCCTGTCGTAGCTAAAAGGTCTTTGTTGGGCAGTTCCATAACCATCAACGACGTGCCGTAGTGGTTGAATATCTTTCCCATAGCACTGTCGAAAGCCAGTTTTTTCTTCTTAGTGTTGTAGTGGTAGAAGCCGTCAGCGGAAGAAATGTATATCTCGCCGTCGATGTAACATAGCTGGTTGCCCTCGCTTACCGCAAGTACGTTGCCCTTGCGATAGAACTCCTTGCGTACCACTTTTGTGAGGTCGTCGTTCAACCACACCTGATATACGCCGTTCTTCCAGTCAGAAACCCATATAGTACCGTCCTTAGCCTCGTAGAATACCGCACTGACGATGTCCAGTCCGGCAATTCTGTTTGTCACACTATATCCTCCAGACGACTTTTTAAGTATGTAGAATCCGCGGTAGTCACCCGCCAGTATGCAGTCGGGGTGTGACTTCAGCTTCACGAAACTCCATGTTCCTTCCGTTCCTTCTATTCTCTTGGCGTGTGTGTCGCTGATGATATACGCTCCGTTGTCGTTGCCGCAGAATAAGGTGCCGTTGATAACCTTTAGCGACCATACCTGTCCCGAGATACCTTCTACCTCGTTAGGTACTGGTGGCGTGATGGAGTTTTTCAGCGGGTAGCCCACATAGTACAGTCCCTGGTTTGTTCCCAAGTACAGTTTCGTGCCATATACCTGTGATGCGTAGCCTGCTCCGTTGCTGTTTTTTACGTCTAACAGCGGTGAATACGGCATTTCTGTCATCATATAAGATATGCCGTTGTCCAGTCCCATCCACAGGTTGCCTGTCCTGTCGAAAGCCATTGACAGTACGGTGTTGTTCTGCAGTCCCGACAGCGCATTGGCAAAGAGTGTGGCACCAGTCTTTATATTTCTTACTATTACTCCTCTTTTTATTGTTCCGAAGGCAATGTATGTCCCATTTGTGGCAGCACAGAAAATATGCTCCGCCTTCAGCAGCGGGGTGAGGTCTTCGGCATACGGCACTGTGCTGTTGCCGTCGAAGATAAACATTCCGTACGAGTCGGTGACAAAGGCTATCTTGCCGTTTAGCGGCATGACAGCACGTATTATCTTGTTCATCAGCACTTCCGTTCCGGGAAGCAGTTCCAGTTTGCTACCCTTTAGTATGTATATTCCGTGTCGTGTAGCAACGATGAGTTTCCCGTTGATATTTGCGGAGTAGTCAATGCGGTATGTTGACGGAATGCAGAGCATCTTGCCGCCCTGTAGGATAAACAGCTCGTTCTTACTCTGGAAAACAACGTCCTTCCCGTAGTTGTAGATATTCCATATCTCGCCGAAGTTTTTCTTGTTCTTAGGTAACAACGAGGTGTATGAGTGGTACTTCATACCGTTTCTCTCCTTGTTTCCCTCGAAATAACCCAATTCGTCGGAGGCACCGACATACACCTTAGCCCTTCTGGGGTCGCAGAGCATAGCACGTACCGCTGTGAGGTTGGGCACGGGCTCCAAGAACCATCCGGCTCCGTCGTACGCAAGGAGTCCGCTGTTGTTTGCAAAAAACATTACATCGTTAAATCCCTGCTGAATATTCCAGTTCTGAGTGCCTGCCTTGTAATCGAAAATTCCGAAGTTGCGTAGTGTAGATAGCTGTGCGTTGACATTGAGGAAAATACACAATGTCGTTATGGTGATTAGAAAAAATTTTTTCTTCATTGGTAATAGAATCTTTAGCATTAACGAGAGGCAAAGGTAGGCAATAAAATTTGTTTTACAAAATAAAGTCGGGCTTTTCTTGCTTTTTTAACAAAACAATGTGAATTGTGAGGTGGCGATTTCCTATTAAAACGGGTGCGTAAACGTTTCCAAAAGTTCTAAAGTGAGGTTTTTGTGAGGTAATATATTTGTGTCATATATCAATAAGGTCTAATTTTGCGGCAGAAAATCCAAATCAAAATAAAAACAGTTCATGAAAACAAAAATCTTAGCTATTCTGATGATGGTGCTGCCAATGACCTTGGCTGCCCAGACGATAAAGCTTCAGGGAACAGTAACCGACTCCGACGGCGAGCCTGTTATTGGCGCTACTGTAGTTCTCGTCGGTACCCAGCAGGCTACCATCACCGACATTGACGGTAATTACACTCTCAATGTCAGCAAACCAGGTAAACTACAGTTTTCTTTCGTCGGATGTAAAGACGCTATCCGCTCTTTCTCCAGTTCACAGACCATCAACGTTAAGATGGAAGACGATGCAAACATGCTCGACGAGGTTGTTGCCATCGGTTATGGTACAATGAAGAAGAGCGACCTCACCGGTTCTGTTGCTGTCGTTAATGCTGAAAATCTTAAGAAGACTCCTGCCGCAAGCATGGACCAGGCATTGCAGGGTCGTGCTGCCGGCGTTACCGTAAATGCCAACAGTGGACAGCCGGGTGCTGCTGCCGAAATCCGTATTCGTGGTATCGGTACTGTAAACAACTCAGCTCCTATCTTCGTCGTTGACGGTGTTATCTGCGATGACATTTCTTTCTTAAGTCCAAGTGATATTGAATCTACCGAGATTCTCAAGGATGCTTCTTCAACAGCTATCTACGGTTCTCGTGGTGCTAACGGTGTCATCCTCGTTACTACAAAGCGTGGTGACAAGGGTCATTCAAGTGTAAACTTCGATATGTACATTGGTTGGCAGAAGCGCTGGAAGAAACTCGACCTTATGGATCGCGACACATACGCACGTACCATGATTGGTCTTAACGGTTCTGCCGAGGAACTTGCCGACTATACCGAGAAGGGTCTTAACTTCTGGCTCGACAAGTACCGCATCGGTGGTTCACGCTACAACGCTGTAGCTATGACTGAGGCTCATCCCGATGGACTCGACTATACACAGTACAACACAGACTGGCAGGACGAAGTGTTCCGCACCGCTCCTATCCAGAACTACCACGTGTCTCTCGACGGTGGTGCTGACCACTATAACTATTCTTTCTCAGCCAGCTGGTTCCAGCAGGAAGGTACTATCATCGGTTCTGACTACAACCGTCTTACCCTCCGTGCCAACACCTCTTTCCAGGTTAAGCCTTGGCTGAAGATTGGTGAGAACCTCTCTTACGTTTACAGCTTCGGTAAGTCTTCTGCAGAGAATAGCATCAACTCAGGTCTGCTGTCAATGGCTACCGCTATGACTCCTTGGGACCCGGCACGCTATCCCGACGGAGCAAAAGCTATGGTAAAGAAAGGTCTCTTCGGTAACGACTATGACGTTTATGACCTCAGCGGCAAACTCGCTGCTCCTACCAACTATTCTAATATCTACAACCCACTGGCAATAGTAGAGACTTCTAATCCTAAGACTACTACAAGCCGTTGGATTGGCGATATCTATCTTGAGTTCAACCCCATCAAGGGCTTGACATACCGTACTGACTTCAGCTATAACGAGGTTACAGACCGTTTCCGTAACTTCCGTCCGCAATATACTATTAATGGTTACGACCACATGGACCATAACTTCCTCATTCGTAACATGACCCACTACACCAACTTCACATGGGAGAATATCGTAACCTACGATACTACCATCAAGGAGCATCATATCAATGCTATGGTTGGTCAGACTACTGAGGAGTACAACTACTACCAGATTAGCGGTTCCGGTTCAGACATCCTGAATCCTTCCGACAAAAACTGGTACCTCAACCAGACTACCTACGACAAGGGTTACGCAGGTGACGCTGTTGACCGCAGCCGCCGTCTGTCGTTCCTGGGACGTCTGTTCTACTCTTACTTAGACCGTTACCTCCTCACGGTGAACTTCCGTGCCGACGGTACCAATAAGTTCCCCGAGAACACATGGGGCTACTTCCCATCAGTTGCTCTCGCATGGCGCGCCAGCGAGGAGTCATTCCTGAAAGATGTTTCTTGGCTCGACTTCCTGAAGGTTCGCGTAGGATGGGGTGTTATCGGTAACGATAAGATTGGTAACGACGCCTTCGTCTCTACAATAGGTCACGGTGGTCCTATCTTCTACACCTATCCGTTCAACAACAATAAGGACCTCACAGGTGCTGCCATCCTTACATATAAGAACCGCGGTGGTAAGTGGGAGCGCACAGAGACATGGAACGGCGGTATCGACTTCGCTATCCGCAACGGTCTGTTCTCTGCAACAATCGAAGGTTTCGTTCGTAATACCAAGGACATGTTGCTCACCGTTAAGGGTCCGGCATGGGTTGGTAACCGTTACGACGGACAGGCTAACGTAGGTACTGTACGTAACATCGGTCTTGAGTTCACTCTCGGACATCAGTACAGCATCGGCGATTTCCACTACGCAGTAGATTATAACATGTCGTTCATCAAGAACAAGCTTACAGCCCTCAACGGTGGTGAGCGCGTACAGGTTGACGGCATCCGAGTATGCGACGAGAGTCTTCCTCTCTACACCTTCTGGGGTTATAAGTACCAGGGTATCTACAAGGCAGAGGACTTCGAGGCTGACGGCACTTGCAAGCGCCTGCCTAACGAGACTCCCGGAACATACAAGCCAGGTGATGCAATCTATGCCGACCTCAATGGCGACGGTAAGATTAACGACCTCGACAAGACCGACATAGGTAATCCATTCCCTAAGTTTACCTACGGTCTTAATATCTCAGCAGATTGGAAGGGTATCGACCTCTCACTGTTCTTCCAGGGTGTTGCAGGCAACAAGATTTACAACAGCCTCCGCACACGTACCGAAGGAACTGGTCTTACCTCAATGCTCAGCCCTGATATGGTTAATGTGTGGACAGAGGCTAATCCTCTCGGATCAATTCCTAACCCAAAGAGCACTGTTAACTCCTACGTTAGCGACCGCTTCGTTGAGAGTGGAGCATACCTCCGTCTGAAGAACATCCAGTTGGGTTATACCTTCCAGAAGAACCTCATCAGTAAGATTGGTCTCACAAAGGCACGTGTTTACCTTTCAATGAGCAACGTATTTACTGTTACTAACTACAACGGCTACGACCCAGAAGTACAGGGTGGCGTTGACTACGGAAACTATCCACAGGCACGCACCTTCCTCATGGGTATGAACCTGTCGTTCTAATTTATAATTCATAATTCATAATTTATAATTTCTATGAAAGCAAATAAGTTATTTATATATGTAGCCCTGTCGTTAGCAACGTTGTCGTTAAGCTCGTGCCACGACTGGCTTACCGACGGCACTCCAGGTGTGAGCCATCCTGAGGACTATCTCACCTCTGGCAAGGCACTCGTAGAACTGGTGAATGCTACCTACACTCCTAATATGTGGGAGTACGGTGGTGGTGCTTATTTCTCTGAGTGGTACATCGGTGATATTGCTTCTGACGACGCACTTAAGGGTGGTCAGGGTGTTACCGACGGTCTCGACGCTTACGAGATCGATAACTTCAAGGTTAATCCTAACAACGAAATCCTCCTTGAGTACTACCGCGGCATTTGGCAGGGTATAGGACGTTGCAACTATGCAATGTCTGTCCTTCCTACATCAAAGGTAGAGGACGAAATCCTCAATGCTACTCCTACAACAAAGAAGATGGAGGTAAGCACAACAGTGAAAGAGCGTTTGATTGGCGAGGTACAATTCATGCGTGCTATGTACTACTTCCGTCTTGTACGTGTATTCGGCGGAATGCCACTCATCGACTTCGTAGTAGATACAAAGGATAAGTGGGCACAGACACGTGCTACACAGGAAGAGACATATAACTTTATTATCAAGGACCTTGAGGCTGCCGAGAAGGTGCTGTGGCTCAAGAGCCAGTATGCTCAGGAAGACATGGGTCGCGCTACCAAGGGTGCTGCGCAGGCAATGCTCCTCAAGACACACCTCTATCTCGCTGGCTTCCTCGCACAGGAAGGCAAGACTACTGAGGCTACAGAGCACTACCAGAAGGCTCGCGACTGGGGTAAGAAAATCCTCAACAGTCAGGAGTACAGACTCTGTCCTCAATACTTCGACAACTTCACACTCGTTGGTGAGAACGGTCCTGAGTCAGTATGGGAGATACAGTACGTAGAAAACCCCGAAGGTGACTACGGTGGTGATGGTGGTGCTTACGGTTTCACCCTCGGTACATTCACCGTTATCCTCCAGCGTTCTCGCTCTGATAAATTGGCTGACGGCGATAAGGGCTGGGGTTGGGACAAGCCAACACAGAACCTCTACGACGAGTACGAGACTGGCGACATTCGTCGTGACGCTACTATCCTCAATCCTACCGATGACCAGATGGAGATTGCGGCACAGGAGATTTACCTCGGTGACCGCTACCTCAGCAAGAAGTATGCTATGTACACCGACGGCGATGGCGGCAAGACTTACAAGCTGGCTCACGCTACCCGTGGTCCTATTAATAATAAGGTAATACGCTACGCTGACGTCCTCCTTATGTATGCTGAGGCTTGCTGCGAGCTGGGTGGTGCTGATCTCACCGCTGCTAAGAATGCTCTCAACGAGGTTCGTACTCGTGCAGGTCTTGCTACTTTCCCAGGCTATACATATAAGGTAAATGGTATTAACCAGACAACGACAGATACTCAGGAAGACCTCCGCAAGGCTATTCGTCACGAACGTCGTGTAGAGTTGGCTATGGAGGCACACCGTTGGTTCGACCTCTGCCGCTGGGGTGTTGCCAAAGCGACTCTCGAAGCCTATATCGCCCGCGAGAGTGAAGCAGCCAAGGCTGAGTTCGGTACATTCGCTCCTAAAAACGTACTCTTCCCAATACCACAGAAGGAAGTTGAGCTGAGCGGAATAAAGCAGAACGACGGATATTAAAAATAGTCTTTCCCCCGCCCCCTCCCCAAACAGGGAGGGGCTCGGGGAAACCCAAAACAACGTAATAACGTAATAACGATATAACGTAATAACGAAAATTATTATTAACTTTTAAAAAACAGTAATTATGAAAAAGTTTACTTTAGCAGCTGCTTTCGCAGCATTGACACTGAGCGCAAGCGCACAGAGTGTAGTAACAGAATCTACAGCAACATCACTCCAGACAATCCAGAATGCAACTGACGTTGTAATCATCGGCGTCAGCGAGGAAGTTCATAAGGCTTTCGAGCAGTTTGGAACAATTAAGGCTGACTACAGTGTTGACGATAACGTTAACTTCCTGTATGTATGGGATAATACTTACGTTGGCGGTACTCCTTCTGGTATGAACTCATTAGGCGTTGCTGAGGGTTGGTTCTCATTCGTCGTACAGAACGTAGGTTGGTCAGGTTGCGGTTTCGCAGGTGTAGCTCCCGGTAAGGATATGTCTGTTCTTACTGACGACCACATCCTCCACATCGCATTCAAGAGCAACGACAACGCTACACACGTTCTTGGTGTGGGCGAGTCAAAGATGGCTCTCGGCGATGCAGCATTCCCCGACAATGGCAGCACAATCCCTGTACTTGAGAACTTCCCGCGCGACGGAAAGTGGTATGCTTACGACATCCCTATGTCAGTTCTTAAGAACTTCGTTGTAGGTGACGTTATGTTCAAAGACGATCCTAAGGCTTACAAAGGCAACGCCGTTTGGTTCCTCAGCGGTGGTGTAGCAGGTACAACACTCGACTTCGACCAGGTATTCTTCTACAAGAAGGGCAATGTTGATCCTTCTGGCATCAGCAGCGTAAAGGCAGAGAACGCTAACGCTACTATGTACAACCTCGCAGGTCAGAAGGTTGGTGCTGACTACAAGGGTATCGTTGTTAAGAACGGTAAGAAGTTTATGAATAAGTAAATCTTGTTGTTGGTCATAGGTCGTAGGTCTTCGTTAGCAGAAGCCTACGACCTCGGACCTACGACTTACGACTAACGACAATATTAAAACCTATGAAGAAATTAATTTTATCAACACTGTTTATTATTTCTGCAACATCTCTCCTTGCACAGCCGGCAAAGAGCTTCAAGCGCGGAGTGGGAGAGAATAGTTTTACAGTAGCAGAGGAATTCAAAAACCTCTCAAAGGGAATCTCCTGGTACTACAACTGGGGCATTGACTATTCCTCAGACCTTTCGGAGTATGTAGGAAAGGACAAAGCCGTAGAGTATGTTCCTATGATATGGGGAACCAACTACGACGCATCGCGCATCCCCGCCGATGCACAATACCTGTTGGGCTTCAACGAGCCTAACCTTATTACCGCAGGTCATGGCGGTAGTGACATTACGCCTGAGCAGGCAGTAGAGCCTTGGCATGCTATAGAGCAGATTGCCCAGCAGAAAGGACTGCAGCTCGTGGCTCCTGCGCTCAACTATTCGGGCGACAAACTTAACGACGGAAAAGTATATAGTACGCCGGAGATATGGTTCGATGCCTTCATCGCCGCGTACAAAGCAAAATATGGTGTAGAGCCTAAGTACGACTACTTAGCTCTCCACTCCTATATGAACTCACCACAGGCAGTAATAGGCTACGTGGAGAACTTCGCAAAGAAGTACGGCAAGCAGGTGTGGCTCACGGAGTTCTGCTCTTGGGAAGGTACTGTTGATGAGCAGTCACAGCTCAACGCTATGGTCCAGAAGGTGCAGCTCCTGGAGCAGAGCGAGTGGTGCGCACGCTATGCTTGGTTCAAGGCAAAAGGTTCCGCTTCGGCTCCTTTCTATCGCCTTATCGTCACTCCGGGACTCTTCGATACCAGTGTCGAAATAGGCACCTTGTCACGACTCGGTACTGTCTTCACCTATATGTCAACATTCGACAAGAACTACTACTGGCAGGCTGGTGGCATAATCCCCGCAAAGGACTATATCGATGCCAACGCCGTTGAACTCGACGTCAACAGCGACGCTGCAAGTTCACAGCCTATACAGATTTCCAGCTTCGGCAACGGTTGCAGTGCCAGCTACCAGATTGAGGTGCCTTCAGCAGGCGAATACACTCTGGGCATGCGCATCTCCAGTCGCCAGTTGCTGTCAGTGCCTAAGTTCCTCGTAACCTGCGACGGCACAGAGGTGGCAAATCAGGAAATGCCTGTCACTGGAGCAACGTCAACAGAGGATAAGTGGGAGTTCCAGACTATAAAGGTTAACCTGCCCGCCGGCAAGCACACCTTGACGATAAAGAACACTCAGAGTGCTCTCGTTAAGATAAACTGGCTGTCCTTCGGTCTCACCGCGGGAATCAACTCTGTAGAGAACGGAAAACCTGGGGTTGAGACTTCTGACTGCTACAATCTCGCCGGTCAGAAGGTGGGTGCCGACTACAAAGGCTTAGTTATAAAGAACGGTAAAAGGTATATTAAGTAAATATAATGGTAAAGAGATTGTTTATATCGTTGTTTGCAGCTATTGTTATCCCTCAGGTAACAATGGCTGACAACAACGATCACTCAGGAGCCACAGACGGCTATGTACTGGTATGGAGCGACGAGTTCAACAGCGATGCACTCGACGAGAATCAGTGGAATATCGAGGTTAACGGCAATGGCGGCGGTAATAACGAGATGCAGTACTACCGTCGTGAGAATGTATCTATCGAGAACCACACCTCGGGAGCCCGCTGCTTGGTACTCACAGCACGCAAAGAGGACTATAGCGGCAAGAAGTTTACCTCAGGACGTCTTAATAGTCATCAGAAGGTCTATTTCAAACACGGCAAGATAGAGAGCCGCATACTGCTGCCAAAGACGGCAAACGGTCTGTGGCCTGCATTCTGGATGATGGGCAACGACTATAATAAGGTGGGGTGGCCTCGCTGCGGTGAGACGGACATCCTGGAGATGGGTAACGCCTACGGCATAAGCCACAATACTCAGGAGAAGTTCTTTAACGGGGCTTGTCACTGGGGTTTCTACAAGAACGGTGCCTATCCTAACTATGCCAAGTCAACTACCAACCCGTACAGCATTCAGGACGGAGAGTTCCACCTGTTCACCTGTGTATGGGACGAGAACAGCATCCGTATGTATCTCGACCTCGACGTTAATCCCGATGCATCGCCCTATTATGAAATAGGTATTAATGGCGATAATATCGACAGCGACTGGTCAACAGCGCTCTATTTCCACAAGAACAACTTCATTATCTACGACCTCGCAGTAGGTGGAAACTTCACCGGAATCACGGGCAACAATAATGCCGATAAGATTACTGCCCTCGCTGACGGCGAGAAGAAGATGTACATCGACTGGGTACGCGTTTATCAGCTCGAAGGTCAGGAGAACATCGGTTATCCAGGTCATCCTGGTACTGCCAGCGACGATAATGACTACCAGTGGAGCGACGACCCAGTAGTCGTCAACATCCCTGCCGCTCCAAGTCCAACAAAGCCGGAGTCGGAGGTGGTGTCACTCTTCAGCGACGCCTATATCAATAACCACAACTTTGACTATGCTCAGTGGTGGGCAGGTCAGGCAACAAAGCTTGACGTTACTGCCGACGGCGATAATATGTGGCTCATCAAGGATTTTATATTCATTGGTTCTGAACACGACATGATGGACCTCAACACACAGAAAGGACTCCACATGGACATCTACCCTGTTGACAAACCCCTGCAGCTCGGTGTTATCCCCATCTGTCGCCTTGCTGACGATAGCGGCAACGAGGTAGAGAAGCGTCAGGAGGCAGTAGTCCCCGCTAACCAGTGGAGCCAGCTGAACTTCCCGATAAGCAAGTTCCTTGAACTTGGACTTTCAATGCAGCGTGTTTATCAGCTCAAGCTTATAAACCTTGATAACAACGGAAATAACATCTACTACATAGACAACATCTACTACTACAAAGGAGAAGATCCAACCGATGGAATCGATAATGTTTTATCGCCCGTCGCAAATCACCAGACACAAACATATAATCTCGCAGGCCAGCGGGTAGATAGCAACTATCGCGGCATTGTGATAAAGAATGGAAAAAAAGTAATCGTAAAGTAATCATGTAGTACTAGTTCAATAGTAAGTGTAAAGTCCTTTAGTACTTTTGGGGTGCGGCAGTGATGTCGTGCCCCAAATTGTTTGCAGAAATTTTCATATTTGCCTACATGCCTACATAAAATTCATGTAAATATCAGTATATCAGGCAGTAGTGCTAATTTTAGCCTACATAAAGCCTACATAAAACCTACATAAAGCATACATAAAACCTACATAAAACCTACATGATTTTGGTGTATTTTGGCATAAACACCTACTTTTTACCGTCTATAAGTAGCGACGTTTCGCTATGTTGAGTGCGTCTTTTGCAGCTCTAACACTATGGGTTATGATAAAATTCTCTCGAGAATTTTGTGCTAAGTAGCCTACTTAGGGTTGCTATGAAGGCGTGTTGCGGGTAAATTCTCTCGAGAATTTCATTATATCAATACTGTTTAGGTATGGAGATTGACTGTTTTGTTATCGGTGAGAGCGTTACTTTATGGTAAAAAGTGCGCTTTTTATGTAGGCTTTATGTAGGCTTTATGTAGGTTTTATGTAGGCTGTTAATGCTAAAAAAGCCTTTATATAAAGGTGTTTCCGCTGATTTTATGTAGGCATGTAGGCGGATTTCGTTTTTTTTACTAAATTTTTGCAAGTTTGCTTGCTCGGTTTCGAGGAGTTAGAGGTGGAAGGTAAGGTGTTTCAGAATTGAACAGGATTAGTGAGGCAACCGATGCCCCTTTTGTTAAAAAATACAAAAAGGAACAAATTTTACATACTTTAGATAGTGCAACGTAAACGATTTCGTTGTATATTTGCACCCGATTCTGGAAAAATACGAAAAGGATTACGAAAAATATCATTAACTAAAACTATTAATTTATCATGAAAAAACTATTAACTTTATTAACCTTTATGTTATTTGCCGTAATGGCACAGGCTGTGACGATAGAACATCTCTATGTGGCAGGTGGCAATGTCGATTGGGACTACAAGGGCCTTGCGGAGGTTCCTTTCGATGAAGAAAAACAGGCGTTTATTTACGATGCAAGTTCTACAGGAGGGCTTTACTTTGCATTCTCTGATAAGAAGGATTGTGACAGTTGGTCTGATTTTAATGGTAATCATCGCTATGCTATCGCATCTGGTGATTGTAATGTGACATTAGACACTCCTATAACTCTTGTTAAGATTGAAGGTACTATCGTTGTTCCTGCAGGAAATTACACTGTATCCGTTACAAAGGATTTGGAAATGACAGTTACGGGAGCTGCGACTCCAATTTCATCATGGACAGTAGCTGGTACTCCTGCAGAAGTCTTTGGTGCAAATTGGGACCCTGCAGAAACCAGTAATGATATGGTGAAAGGTGAAGGTAATACTTGGACTTTCACAAAGGAGAACGTGTCACTTACAGCAGGAAATAATATAAAGTTTCAGGTTTGTGGTAATCATGCGTGGGGAACAGCTTATCCTGGCTCAGACTATGTGCTTCCAGTTACTGAAGCAGGTACCTACAATGTTATCATAACCTTTGATGATAATACAAAAGAAGTTTCTGCCACACTTGAAAAGAAATACACGGCATCATTCAAGAATAGCATTGGATGGGAGAATGTCTATGCTTACACTTATGGTCCGGAGACTCTTGGCGGATGGCGCGGTAAGATAATGAAAGAAGACGGTGATGTTTATACTATTTCATTCTTTGCTGCTACCGCTCCTTCAAAGATAATCTTTAATGATGGAACAGGAGGAGTTGTTGGAGAAAGCCAGACAGAGAACCTTGACTTCGTTGATGGTAAAACATACGACATGGTTTCTCCTGGTTACTACATCGCAGGCGACATAACTTCTTGGAAGTTGAATAAAGACTACAAGATGACTAAGAATGAAGGTGCAGACGCAGACGAATATATGAAAATTGCTATACCACTTGTAAATGGTAACGAGTTTAAGGTGGTATCTACAGAAGATGGTTCAAATATAACAACGTGGTATCCCGGTGGTGAGACTCCTAATTACACGATTACCGAAGACGGCACATACGACATTTACTTCCGTCCAGAAGGAAAGGCTGGTTGGTTTGAAAATTATATTTACGTAGCTCAGGAGATTTCTATTGACATTACTGAAAACCTATGGGCTTCTTACTCTTCAACAAAGGCTCTTGACTTCTCAAATTCTGGTCTTACAGCTTACATCGCTACTACAAGTAACGGCTCAAGCGTACACTACGAGCCTGTAACCTACGTTCCTGCTAACACGGGTATTATACTTAATGGTACTCAGGGAACACACGTAGCAGTAACTATTCCTTCTGCTGATGCTGTTGGCACAAACTTGCTGGTTAGCACAGCAAATGATGCACACGAAGTTACAGCAGGTGAGGTAGACAATGTCTATGCTTTCGGTATGAAGGGCGGAAAGGTTGGCTTTGTAAAGGCTGAAGCAGGTTATACTGTTGCTCAGGGTAGGTCTTATCTTTATTTGTCAACAGTAGGAGCCAAAGGCATCGATTTCATCGGCTTGCCAGGAAGTGAGACTGACGGCATTGATACAATTCATAATGCACAATTCATAATGCATAATGATGCTTATAACCTCGCTGGTCAGCGCGTAAGCAAGGACTATAAGGGTATCGTAATAGTGAATGGAAAGAAATACCTTAATAAATAATATAGGAGAGCACGACAATGAAAAAATATATAAAACCAACAATAAATATATGTTTCATAGGAGGCATTCAGATGATAGCTGCCTCAGGTGATATTCTTAGCGGAACCACCGGTTCTGGTTTTACACCATTAGCAAAAGAGGTAGAGGTAAAGAACCCTGATCTATGGGACAACTCAAATGAGATGTGGGCATTAGAAGACGAAGAAGAGTAATTAATTCCGACAAAACAACGTTGTTTTGATTGTAGAAAGGCGGTGCAAGCGATTGCACCGCTTTTTTTGTGTAAGGGTAAAAAATGAGTTTTGTGAGGTTTTTGTGAGGTGGTTTTTTCTTCTGCATACGTGTATTGTCATTATATTTGCCACCGAATTGTGAAACTATGTGTGACAGAAGAAAAAGTTTAACATATTAAAAGTAACTAAAACTCTGAATTATGAAAAAATTTCTATTACTAACAATCGCGTTGTTCACGCTTAGTGGAGTGTGGGCAGCCAAAACGGTTTATTTAGAACCAAACATTTGGGCTACTAGTAATCCGGCATATGCAGTCTATGCCTGGGGTGGTGCTACAGACGCTGCTTTCTATGACGTAGAACCGGTTACAGGTACAACCTATTTCAAAGCAACAATTCCAGATGATCGTACTGGTATAATCTTTACAAGAGCAGAAAATGCCGATGATGCGAAGGACTGGGGAAAAAGGTGGAATCAGACAGTTGATATCACTCTTCCTAATGAAAGTTCTGCTGCCTACATCATTACAGGATGGGATGGTGGTGACGGAAAGTCTACGATTAAGTATAGTGCAAAATTCCCTAACTATGCTTTGATAGGAACAGCATCTGCATCATCTGGAAATGCAGCAAGTGCTATTGATGGTAACACTGGTACCCGCTGGGAGTCGGCATCGACCGACAACGAGTGGTGGATGGTTGACCTTGGTGCAGTAAAGACTTTCAATACTATCTCCATAACATGGGAGGGTGCTTATACCAAGTCGTTTACTATTACGGCGTCAGATGACGGCGAAACCTTTACAGAAGTAGTTAGCGTAACGGAGCAGTCATTGTCTGGCTTCCCTTATGTTCAGAACCTGCAGTTCGAGGCAAAATCAGCTCAATACATTAAGTTTAATGTAGTAAAGCGTGCAACACAGTGGGGCAACAGCTTCTACGAGTTTGGCGTATATAACCTTGCTGATCCTCTCTCTCTCGCATCTATTAATATAACGGTTGATAAGACTACTATACCCGCAGGTGGTACAGCGACATTTACAGCTACAGGTAAAGATCAGTTGGGTGGCACAATTGCTACTGGTGATCTTACATGGGAAAGTTCAACCCCAGCAGTAGGAACTGTTGATGCAGGTGTATTGACAGGTGTTGCTGCAGGTACAACAACTGTTACAGCAAAGAAAGGCTTAATTGTTTCTAATGGTGTTGATGTTGAAGTGGTAGCCGGTGAGAAGATAGATCTTCTTACTAATTATCAGTACAGAATATATAACTTAGGAGAGAAAACGAAATCTGATTCAAAGGTTGGAGCTTTTGATGACAATGATGCAAGTGTATGGTCTCTGATTGGTAATGCAGAAACAGCTGCCGACGAGACATCACGTACTTATGACACTGGTTTTATTGTAGACTTAGGTGCTATTTATGATGTTACGAAAATCAGCATTCACTTTGAAGGTGCATGCTCTGAGAATTTCGGATTAGCATTTGCTGGTGTTGATGGCGTATTCGGAGACAATGTTTACACAGGTGGAAAGACGGGTATCAATAATCATACTGAGGAGTTCTCAGGTGAGTCGGTAACAAATGCACGTTATGTGAAGTTCCTCAGCACAAAGGCTGCAACACAGTGGGGTGTAAAGATTTACGACTTCTCTGTTTACGGAATTAAGAAGAGCGACATAGAGGATACAGAGGCTCCTACAGTCAATGCTTCTGAGGCAGCAAAGACTGAAGAGTCAATCACTCTCACACTGACAGGTACAGACAATTCTTCTAAGTATCTTACTTATGAGGTAGCTGCAAACGATATTCCTGCAACATACTTCTTTGGTCCTGCTGGTGCTAACACCACAGCAGTGTTCTCAAATCTGAATGGTGGAACAACATATAACTTCGCTATCTATTCTATTGATGGTAAGGGAAATCGTTCTACCGTTAAGGAACTGTCTGTAACGACAACAGGTGAAACATTTGTTCTTACAGCTGCTCCTGTTCCAACAAGAGCGGCAGCAGATGTGAAGTCAATCTATAGTAACGCTTATACTGCAGCTACTACATATGGTTATGGTGGCTGGGGACAGTCAACTCAAGTAGCTACAGAAACTGTTGAAGAAGACAATATCCTTCACCTTACCAACTTCAACTATCTCGGTTTCGAGTATGCTACTCAGCAGGACCTCTCAGAAATGGAGTATCTGCACATCGACATTCTGCCTATGCAGGCTATGAACTTCGGTATCACTCCTATTCTTGTTGCTAAGGGTAGTGGATCAGGTACTGAGAACTCACAGTCTGTAGGTACTCTGAATGTTAAGGAGTGGAATAGCATTGATATTCCTTTGAGTCAGTTTAATATGGACTTCACTCAGCTGAGCCATCAGTTGAAGTTCGATAAGGGTACAGGTTCAGAATCTGTTTATGTTGATAACATCTACTTCTGGAAAGAGGATGCTAATACCAAGACTGTGACATTCAAAAACTCTATCGGTTGGGAGAATGTATATGCTTACGTAGCTGATGCCGACTGGAATGCCATTTCAGCAGCATGGCCTGGTGATGAGATCACCTCTACCCTTACTTGGAGTACCACATCGGATGATGCTAAATGGATTATATTCAACGATGGTACTACACAAACAGCTAACCTCACATTTGCTGATGGCACAGAATATGACTATGGTTACTATGTTGTTGGCACTATGAATAGCTGGGCAAAAACCGCAGGCTATGCTATGACACGTAATACATATTGCACATCTAATGTTGAATACAAATTAGGTCGTCAGGATCTGACAACAACTTCTATGTTCAAGGTTGCCCTTTGGAATGGTAAAGAACTTAATTCATACTACCCAGATGGTATGGGTAATAGCTACGGTGAGAATGGTGAGATTACGGCTGATGGAACCTATAACATATTCTTCCGTCCTAATGCTGACGGTGGTGATGACTGGTACTATAACTATATCTGGGTAGGAACAGTAGGTGATCTTGAGGACTTAGGTACAGACCCAACAACAGGTGCTCAGGTTCTTGACGGAACTTGGAACGCAGAAGAATTTGCTACACTCGATTCTAATGTGAAGGGCAGTTCTTACGACCTGACAAATGTGACAGGTATTTCTTCTACACTCGACGTAGCTGACAAGACTGTTAATCCATACTGTATGTTCATCACTTCTGCACCAGGCAAGGTTAATCGTAACGAGGTAGTATGGGATGAGGCGAACAGCCGTTACAACGGTTATGCAATGTTCTTCGCTGAACCAGCTAATGCAACAGCTCCATTCGATATCAACACATCGATTGCTCCTATCCATGTTGTTAATCCGTTCTTCCAGCGCATGTTCACTGATGCTAACAACTACGTTACTCTGACAATTCCGTTCGACTACACACTCCCCGCAACCGACAAGGCGTGGACAATGAGTGCTACATCAAATGAAAGTGGCTTGTCAGTAACCTTCACAGAGGTTGAGGCAGGAAGCACACTGACAAAGAACACTCCTTATCTCTACTTCTGCGGAACAGGTGGCGTTACAATGCCAAATCCTGGTGAGGTTATTATTGACTGGGCAGCACAGACTGTTGATGAAACCGATGCTTCATTCGTTGCTAACTATAGCCGCAAGGTTACTGACGGTACAGAGAACATCTACGTTCTTCCTGGTGTTGTAAAAGAAACAGCACTTCAGTTCCAGAAGGCTGGCGAAGTTTCAATCCGTCCGTTCCGCGCTTATCTGCAGGCAGCAGGTGCTCCTGCTAAGATTAACGTAATGTTCGACGACGCTACAGGCATCCACGCAGCAACAGCGGAGCAGCTTGAGGGCATCTTCAACATCTACTCTATCGACGGCAAGCTGGTTCGTCAGAACGGCGACAAGATGGGTCTTAACAAGGGTGTTTACATCATCAATGGTAAGAAGGTAGTTGTTAAGTAAGTGTAGTATTAACCAATTAAAATGAAAGATTTGATTATGAAAAAGAATTATATCAAGCCTACCATGAATGTGGTTGAGCTACATACAGAAGCTTTGATGTCTCTTAGCGTTAAGGTGGATACTACACCTTACACAGGCGAGGCTGGCGCTAAGGAGATTGAAGTGAAGAACCCTAATCTCTGGGACAACTCAAACGAGATGTGGGCAATGGAAGACGAAGAAGATAAATAAGTTAATCCTTTTCGTAAGTTAATAGTTTTAGTTTTTGATGTTTGTCTGGCGGTGCAAGTGATTTGTACCGCCAGTTTGCGTTTGTGAGGTTTTTGTGTAGTAAAAAAACTTGTATATATAAGTATTGTTACTACTTTTGCGTCGAAAATCTTTTAGTAGTGTATTAAAATATTAACCTAACAAATTAACAAATGAAAAGAACAGTTCTATTTATCGCAGCGGCGCTGATGTCGCTGGTAAGTATGGCGCAGATTACCAATCTGGCGCTTAACAAGACTGCAACTGCATCGTCGGGCGATGCCGCCGCAGCTGTCGATGGAAATGTCGGCACCCGTTGGGAGTCGGCACAGACTGACAACGAGTGGTGGATGGTTGACCTTGGTGAGGTAAGTGAGTTCAACACTATCCAGATTATCTGGGAGGGTGCCTACACAAAGACGTTTACTATTACAGCATCGTCTGACGGCGAGGCATTCTCAGAGATAGTAAACATCGAGAACCAGTCGCTTTCTGGTTTCCCACACGTTCAGAACCTGAGGTTCAGCGCTGTTGCTGCACGCTACATTAAATTTAATGTAATAGCACGCGGAACACAGTGGGGCAACAGCTTCTACGAGTTTGGCGTATATAACGCTCCGGAGCCAGCGCTGACAAGCCTCGTGCTTTCAGCATCTGCTAACGTGGCTAAGGTCGGTACTCCTGTGACTCTTACTGCCAAAGGTCTTGACCAGCTGGGTAGCGAGATTGCTACTGGTGACGTAACCTTTGAGGTTAGCCCTGAGAATGCTGGTGTCGTTTCTGGTACAACCTATACTCCTGCTCTTGCAGGTCCAGCGACAATTGTTGCTAAGGCAGGCGAAATCACTTCTAACGCTATTTCTGTTGTCGCTTATGAAGGCGACAAGATAAACCTCTTTGCTAACTGGCAGGAAGCTATCGAGCCACTTGGCCCTGACACCAAGACAGACTCAAAGGTGGGCGCTTTCGACGATAATATGGCAAGCGTTTGGGAACTTCACGGAGTAACAGGCGCTGATGCTGCTTCACGTACTTACGAAACAGGTTTCATAGCAGACCTTGGAAAGAACTACGACATCACCAACATAGCTATCCGCTTCGAGGGCGCTTGCTCTGAGGACTACACCATCGCTTTCGCCGGTTCTAACAAGGAGTTCGGTGCTCCTGCATTCACCGTTACAGGTCATCCGGGTATGGCTACATACACCGTTTACCACATGGCTGGCGATGCAGAAAACGGCACTAAGGGTGTACGCTACGTGAAGTTCCTTAGCACAAAGGCAGCCACACAGTACGGCGTGAAGATCTTCGACTTCTCTGTTTATGGCATCGAGACTGGTGCTGACGCTACTATTCCTACCCTCGAGGACCCCGTTGCTGAGGCTACTGGCGACAACAGCATCAAGGTAACAGCAAAGGCTACCGATACTGCTGGTGGCGACATTAAATATTATGTAACTGTTGCTAATGCAACTTACGAGACTACAGCTGCTGCTGGCACAGACGCTGTTGTGGAGATTAGCGGCTTGAAGGCTGGCAAGACCTACACCGTTAGCGTTATTGCCGAGAATGCTACAGGCAACAAGACTGCAGCTAAGACTACTGAGGTTACAACAACAGGAACTCCGGATCCTAACCTCTGGGCTGATGCTGAGAAGGCAACTTCTGTATTTTACTCAGCAGACTGGGAGCACCAGATTGAGGGCTATACCTTCGACATTACCGAGACTACAGCACACTACGTACTTCCTGTAGCTACCACAAATCAGTGGATGTCACAGTTCTCAGTAAATACCGACATCAAGACTGATGCTGCCAACGAGTACGACTTCAAGTGCAACATCACAGCAGACAAGGACGTTGCGGTTACTGTTAAGCTGTTCCAGACAGGTAACAACGACCTCTACTACTTCTCAGATGCAGTTAACCTGAAGGCTGGCGAGACATACGTTTACGACAAGCAGCACGTAAAGATGGAAGGCATTGACATGACGGCCGTTACTCTTCTTATCGACTTCGGCGGCAACCCTGCTGACCTCACCGTTGACGTCACAGACATCCTCTTCAAGATTAACGACGGCGAAGAGCCTGTTGTTGTAGAGCCTCTCGAGGACAACGCTTGCAACCTCTACAGAGCAGCTACCGTTACCCCGAAATTCTTCTACGCTCCAAGTTGGGCACAGCTGCCAGATCCTGAGGTTAAGGCAGAAGCTGGTGTTTACACATACACCCTCGAGTCTGCAACCTACGAGCCTTGGCAGGCACAAGCGTTCTTCATTAGCGACATCGAGATAAACGACGTCAACAACTACGACTTCTCAGTAACCATCACCTCGTCAGAGAATGTCAACGGAACACTGAAACTCTATCAGCGTGTAGAGGAAGGCGGTAGCAACGACGTATTCTTGTTTAACGAGCAGGTTACGCTGAAGGCTGAAAAGCCATTCGTATATCGTAACGACGCTATGAAGGGCATCAACATGCAGAATATTACGCTGCTCTTCGACTGTGGTGGCAACCCTGCAAACACAACAATCTACATTGCCAACCCAGTACTCCGCGAGACAGGCTGCGATCCTGAAATCGTTACAGGAATCCGTTCAATTGAGAATTCAGAGATGAGAATTAACAATTCTGATTACTATAACCTCGCTGGCCAGAAGGTAAGCAAGGACTATAAGGGTATCGTAATTAAGAACGGTAAGAAGTTAGTTAAGTAAAATAATAGTTTATCAATTATCAACTCAGGTGCGGAAACTTAACTTTTTCCGCACCTGAGTTCGTATTTATCCTTTATTCTCCTTATACTCTATTATCAGTTCTTCAGCCAAATATTTGTCGCTGCGGCAATGCATATCAGCGACTCCCTCGCTAATGAGTTTGTAAGTGTCAGAACTGTAAAAGAAAGATAGCGCATCTTCTAAATTGACTCCAGTCTCCTCTGCAAAGATGGCTACTATACGCGCATATTTCATTTGGAGAATTGTCTTGTTCGCTTCCATATTATGCCCTTTCTGCTTTTATGAAATGAAGATGTTTGTCAATCATTAATCCATTTAAAATACACAATTGATGATTAGGCTTTTCTATACATATTGTAGATGCGTGAAAAAGTTTCATGCTAAAGCCCCCCTCTCTTTTAATACTTCTACTAATTCCTCAACAAGGTATTCTTTGCTGAAGGTATGCAATACATCGTAACAGGGCAAAATGTAGTCGTTGAGTACTCCCGAAGAGCGCAAGTCGCCATATACCTGTGATGCACTTTTGTTAAGTGCATCAGATAAGCTACCCACACAGAAAGTTACAAAATCTAAATGCTCTGTTCTCATAATCACTTATGTTTTCCCTGCAAAGTTACGTGTTTCCCCTTTAATCTCCAAACATATAAAGAAAAATATTCATATTCCTCGTTCAGTAAGGATTGCATTTCCCCCTCCTTTTCCCCACATTCTTTACAATGTGAGGTTTTTGTGAGGTGAAAAATGTCCCTTATATTAATAATGTACGTAATTTTGCCGCGCCAAAATCTAATTGGCATGTATGAAAACTTTTAACAAAACAATAACAAAACAGTTACAAAACAATTATGAAAAAATTATTATTATTTATCTTTGCCCTGTTCCTCTGGACGGGAGCGTGGGCTGAAAAAACGGTGTATTTGAAACTTGGTGTCTGGGACCCGGGGTCCTTCGCTGCCTATGCTTGGGGTGGCTCTACTACTGCTGCATTCTATGATATGGAACCTGTAGATGGTGGCACCAATTGTTACAAGGCTACAATACCAGATGACTGCACAAAGATATTGTTTACTCGAGGAAATAATGAGAACGTGAAGGACTGGGACAATATGTGGAACCAGACTGATGATTACGATATTGTAGCAGACAATACAATTTATGTTATAAACTCATACCATGGTGGTTCTTCCTGGCCGAATCATGAGAATAATAAATCTACTGCCTATACCACCACTAACCTTTCGCTATTAGGCACAGCAACGGCATCGTATGCATACGGTGATGCACACCTATCAAATGACGGAAATAATAACACTCGTTGGGGATCTAATGGTGGAACGGATACAGAATGGTATCAAGTAGGATGGGCAGTAGCACACACATTTAATACAATCAAAATTTTGTGTGAAGGAGCTATGAATCACACTTATTCTCCAGGTCTGGCATTTGATATTCAAACATCTGACGATGGTAATACATGGACAACTCGCAAACACGTGTGGGGTAAGAATGGAGATGGAACCTATATTTCTGTTGTGTTGAATGAACCAGTGACGGCACAATATGTGCGCTTTCAAGGTTTAACTAAGGGCGATGGAGGTCTCTATGGCTATAGTTTCTGGGAATTCGAAGTTTATAATCTCGACTATTCTGGTGAAACTCTAAATAGTATAACTCTTAGTGCATATAAAAATCATACAACTACTAATGTGGGAAAAAATATAGCACTTTCTGTTATAGGCTATAATTCTTCATCAGAAGAAATTCCTACAGGAATAATTTCTTGGAGCGACGTTTCATCTATAGGAAATGTTGCCAATGAGACGTTTAATGCCACAACAGAGGGAACAGCTACCCTTACTGCTACTGCAGGAGGAAAGTCTTCTGCCGGAATCTCTATAACAGTACATGCACTCCAAATATTAAGTAGCATTTCATTGCCACAATATGTTTTTAGTGCAACAGAAGGAAAAGGAGGCGTAGTAGTTACTGCACTTAATCAAGATGGCGACCCCTACGACGATGAACTTACACTTTCTTGGAAGGATAACAAAAAACCTGTAGGTGCAGAAAATAGTGGCTTAACCCTTACCTTCGGTGCCGCTTCTGGAGCTGGAACTTATACTCTGCAGATATCAGACGGTACTACTACTCTTTCAAAGGATTTGTATTTCATCGGTTATGACGAAATCCCTTCTATCACAGATGATCCATCAAACATTGTAATAAGTATGTCTACAGATGCAAATGATGTAAAGGTAGCCGATGAAGGTTGGGATGGCGGATATAAAAATCTGGGTGATTTAACTTTCATCAAGTCAGAATCTCCCAATATTAAAGCTTTGCATGCAAAGGATGTAGGTATTTTCTATTTTAAACCTAAAACTGATACGGATTTCTCTGCTGCCAAAAAGTTACACGTAGACGTATATTCCACAGCCAAAGCTATTGGTACACTTAATATAACGTCAGGCAAAGGTCTAAGCAAACAAGCTGTCGCGTTGGTTCCTGGCTGGAACAGCATAGAATATGATGTAGCGGCTGCCACAAATACAACTATCACGGCAGAAGGCGACGCTGATTTCATTAAGTTCGATTTCCGACCCACAAAAGATGCAGAAATACTTGTGACAAATGCATATTTTTCTACCGTGGAAGCCAGCTACACATTACCATATTGTGTTGTTGAAACCGATGGTACAGTGCAGGTAACAGGACCTTTTAATTCAACGAAAAAAAGCGATCTGAACGTTACAGCTTATGCAAATGTTAAGTTATTTGATCTTAGGGCAGCTAAGATAGATAGTGAAACAGGCGTAATAACAACACAAAGTGATAATGGTGTAGTTATGGTAAATCAGTCTTATGTAAACTTTTTAGCAGGCACTAAAAATTTATGCTATGTATCAAATGGTGCTTGGATAGCATTCCCAAAGAATGGAGAAACTCCACAGACTGTGACTTTTGTCGACAACAAGCCTTTGTATACAGGTCATCTTTATGCAAATGACAATGATGTCGTTATGCAATATAGTCGCAATTTAGCTGCTGACTCATACGTGACATTCAGCTTCCCTACTGCAGTTGAGGTCCCTGAAAATGTTGAGGTTTATACTTTCAGTGATTATGATGACAGTGAACATACAATTACATTTACAAAATCAGACATTACAACATTAGTTAAGAATACTCCTTATGTACTTCATGCTACAACAGCAACATCAATTTCGTTCAATCAAAAGCCTACTGAAGCTCTTGACATGAAAACCCCAGGTACAGTTGTAAATAGTGGAGCAACATTACACGCCAATTATGATGTATTGACCACCGATGGATCTCAGTATATCCTCTCTAGCGGTACATTCTATAAAGGTAATGGTATAAAGGTTGGAACATTCCGCGCATACCTAACAGGTGTTACAGGCGCTGCAGAGGGTAAGGGTTATGCCGTCTTCGTTGATGCTGATGATGAAACAACAAAGATCGGTACAATCGATGCTAATGGTGAGATAAACGTAATGGACGGTGCGGTATATAACCTCGCTGGTCAGCGCGTAGCTCATCCTACTAAGGGCCTCTATATTGTGAATGGTAAGAAAGTAATAATTAAATAATGAGGGAGGACGTAAAACAATGAAAAAACAATATGTAATTCCCGCAGTTGAAGTTGTGACAGTTGAACCTGTTCTGATGCAGGGAGCTAGCGGTCAACGATCCATTACTGTAAGCGACGAAGTAAAGACATCGGGTTTCGCTGACGGCAAAGAGACCGAAATCTCTTCTGGATCTATCTGGGGTGAAGAAGAGTAAGTGAATAATGTTAAGTGTATAGATTTGGGTGAAGGGTGCGACTTCTGTTGCACCCTTTACTTTTTCCCCTAAAACATTTGGAGAATTAAAAAGAAGGATTTATCTTTGCAAAAAAGTTGCGAAGATACTCCGTCTCGGCATAAAAAATAAATGAGTTTATTTTGTTCTGCTCTCGACTTTTCGTACCTTTGCAGCGGAGAAAAAAGAATAAAAATGAAACAGTTGAGTAATATTACTACGGCTCAGTATGAAATCATTAATATGCTTTCATGCATTAACAACGATGAAGACGTGAAGGCGTTGAAAGCCGTAATTGTGCAGTTCCTTAACGAACGTCTGCAGAATGAAATAGATAAACTGTGGGAGGATGGAACTCTTTCGGATGAAGTCGTCGCTGGTTGGAAAAAGGAACACATGAGGACACCATATAAGTGCTAATATGAACAGGTATGTAGTCCTTGACACCAATTGTCTCCTTCAGTCTTTATCCAGGAGAAATAAATACTATAACGTCTGGGAGAGTTTTCTTCAAGAAAAGTACGTTTTGTGTGTTTCAAATGATATTCTGGAAGAATACGAGGAAATAATTGCCTCTCATGTGTCTCCAGTTGCGGCAAGAATCGCTATAGAGACGATATTGCGTGCCAACAACGTTTTAAGAGTAGATGCTCAATTTCGGTTTGGCCTAATTGAGGCAGATGTTGATGATAATAAGTTCGTTGATTGTGCTATAGTTGCTAATGCAGACTATATTGTTACTGAGGATAGTCATTTTAATGTATTAAAAACAATTCCATTCCCTAAGATTGAAATTATAAGGCTTAAGGATTTTAGTAGAGAATTAACAACAGGAGACAATTAAGTGTATAGATTTGGGTGAAGGGTGCGACTTCGGTTGCACCCTTTACTTTTTCCCATAAAACATTTGGAGAATTAAAAAGAAGGATTTATCTTTGCAACAAAGTTGCGAAGATACTCCGTCTCGGCATAAAAAATAAACGAGTTTATTTTGTTCTGCTCTCGACTTTTCGTATCTTTGCAGCGGAGAAAAAATAATCATCACAGACTATGAGCACACAAACAATGACAAAACAAATAGCGGAGTACTTCAAGACGCAACCGGTTTTGAAGGCATGGCTCTTTGGCTCCTTTGCCCGAGGTGAGCAGACAGAAAATAGTGATGTTGACATATTAATCGTTCCTGACGAAATGGTTGGTTTATTTAAACTTAGTGGAATGCTACTTGATCTTCAGGAACTACTGAATTTAAAGGTAGATCTTGTTACAGAAAAAGGATTGTTACCCTTTGCTCGTAAAAGTGTTGACCGTGATAAAATATTGATTTATGAGAGAGCCGCTTAGAGACAGAACTCGATTGGAGCATATGCTGCAGGCTATAGAACGCCTACAAAAGTATGCAGGAAACTTGTCACGTGAGGAGTTAGAGTCTGATGTGTTACGTTATTATGGTATAGTTAAGAACATAGAAATTATTGGTGAAGCAGCAAATATGCTTAGCGCTTCATTCAAAGAAGCACACCCAGAAGTTGCTTGGCGTGATATTTCAGGAATGCGCAATTTCCTTGTTCATGAATATTTTCGTGTGGATAATGATACGGTGTGGGCTGCTATTCATAGTGAAATAGTGGAACTTAAGGAGCATATCGTTAATTATCTTTCTACAATAGAATGGGATGAGTGGGAGAAGAAATAATTATTAATTAATTTTTGAAAATCTCCCACCCTTTTTATATTCCGTCGAATAAACTTTATTTGTTCATTTCTTTGGCGCAAAGAAAAGGAACCAAAGAAACATCCACCCCCAACCAAGCCTCCCCCTATATGGGGATAGGATGTAGCTGAAAATTACGGAAGCCGCTAATTTTCAGTTTTTTCTTGTATGGCTCACAAGCTTTCGCCCTAAAGGGTGAGCCATGTTTTTTTTATTTTCCCATAAAACATTTGGAGAATTAAAAAGAAGGATTTATCTTTGCAACAAAGAAAAAGAAAAAATAGAAGAATTATGTGTACTATAACTCTATCTTATAACGACAAAGACAAGGTAGCTATGGAGAAGTTAGCTGCATTGTTGAGCTCGGGTCTGTTTACTCAGGTTGAAACAGACGACAACCTCCTTGTCAATAGTTCTGATGCCTCTCTTTTTGAAATTGATCCCACTTTAACACCTATCACAAAAGACCTCACTCCGGATGAATTAGAGGATATGATAGTTTCAGATATACATTCTATCTATACCGCTCACCATGCAGTATAACTATATTGTTAAACCGCGGGCTGCGCAAAAGATTTGGTCATTCTATCGTAATGTTGCCCGTAAATACCAGCATACATTCGATGAAGAGGACTTGATTAGGAATGCACGTCAGGCTGTACGTTCTATATATCAGATTGAACTCACTCTACTTCGTCGCAGACCGCTAATTACTCGTTGGAAGCAATATTATATGGCATATGCTGGTAGTTGGTACTATGCTTATACTATAGAAGGAAACACAATTGTTGTGCGTGACGCATGTCATAAACAGAATATGCATGATTAAGAAGGGTGCGACTTCGGTTGCACCCTTTACTTTTTCCCATAAAAGATTTCATTAATATGCTTTCATGCACCAGTTTCGGGCGGTGAAGCGAGTTGTTTCTCAATGAGACACTTGAGTTTCAAGCGGAGAAACTAATGGTTTCAGGCGGTGAAACTCACCGTTGTCGCCGTCCGAAACTGAAAAGTGGCAAATTTTGGTTTGTGAGGTTTTCGCGTAGTCGTTTTGTTGGAGGTAGCATATAATAATATGTATATTTGCACGAAATTAATTAGTTACTACTAGCATGAAGCAAATATTACTGACATTTGTAGTGTGGCTTTGCTGCCTTGGAGTTTCTGCACAGACCAACTTCGCACTGAATTGTGCGACGTCGGCAAGTTCGCAGAATGGTGATAATACGGCGGCGAAGGCAGTAGATGGAAAGAATGGTACACGTTGGGAGTCCGCACAGACCGACGACGAGTGGTGGTCTGTAGATCTTGGCGAGGCGAGGACCTTCGACATGATTGTTATCCGTTGGGAAGGCGCTTACGCCAAGTCGTTCCGTATCGTTGCCGGCAACAATGCTGACTTCAGCGACGCCGTAACGGTAGTGGAGAAGGACAACGAGTCGATTTCCAATCTTAATCAGATTTACAACTTCAACGAGGTGACGGCACGTTACGTGAAGTTTGTGGGTATTAAGCGTGCCACAGCATACGGTTACAGTTTCTACGAGTTTGCTATTTACAAGGAGCAGCCGGCTCGTCTGGCGTCGATAACCCTGTCGTCGGCAGCAGATATCTGCAGGGTAGGGAAATCGGTAGCACTCACCGTAGCTACTTTCGACCAATACGGAATGCCTATTGACACGGAGGCGCCAGAGTATAGCGTCAGTCCTGTGGGAGCAGGAAGCGTGGAAGGTAATATGTACACCCCGACACTGCAGGGCGAGGCGTCGATAACAGCAACGATAGACGAAGTGGCGTCGAACAGCGTTGTGGTGTTAGGACACGAAGGAACAAACCGTGCTGGTGCCGACAAGGTGATAGACTATAACGCTGAGGCTGAGGCGGGAACCATAGCCAAAGCCTTCGACGGCAAAGAGAATGACGGTGTTTGTGTGCTGCGTGGTAACACAGACAACAAGAACTACACCGTATTCATCACCCTCGACTTAGGAAAGAACTACGACCTGAAGATGGTTAGTCTGTGTTTCGAAGGCGCCTCGTCGGCAGCCTACACCATACAGAC
>ONAJ01000027.1 GCA_900315775.1 uncultured Prevotella sp. | reverse complement strand
CCATGAAAAGATTCCTTTCCATTTACTCAGAAGCATCGTCTGCCAATAGCGGCCCAAACGTCCGTTACCATCAATGAAAGGATGGATAAACTCAAACTCGAAATGGAATACGCAGGAACGGATAAGCAAATGACTCTACAATAATCATGGATTATTCCTTCGTATTTTCAAGCAACTTATCTAATTGAGATTGTAACTCGTCTCGATTTGGCGTTTCAACTCTCTCACCTTCCATCCTTGGTTGATACATTCCTTCATATAGAATTGCATCTCCATTGGATCGTCACATTTGAGCAACTCTAGATAATGACTCCATGACAATTGTCCAGACACTGTTTGGATTTTTTGGAATCTAACATAGAAGAGTCTCATATTGAATAGGTTAGACCGTGAGTAGCCTTTCCCGTAGCCTTTCCCAAAAAGGAAGGGAGACTCAATCTTTATCAGGGTTTAAGGGCAATTCATTCAACTTTTTTCAGGGGTTGTACAATAGAACATTTTTCCAAATTATAGAATATTTTGGTAATAATATATCAGTTGGTACGAATAACATTAAAATGCAGCCATTTCTGACTGCATTTTCTCTTTATTGGGGTCAAACCCTATATAGTTGCCAAAATAATAATATTGTAGCAATCCGCAAAATTTTATAAAAAAATTCCATTATCAGCTCAAAAACAACCCTACAAAGTGAAATTTTTGGATCAAAATGAGCCGATAATATAAGGATGTCACGCAAATTTGAGCCGATACTCGGGGTAACTCACATTCGAAAAAACTCAAAATCTTTTGGTTTTTTGCTTATTTAATTGTAACTTTGTTCCCAATTAGAGAATATTAGGAAATGGATATATCAAGAACAATACTGCAGTTTCTGCATTATCATCCACTGTCGTCGCGTGACGAGATAGCTCGCGGAATAGTATTCGAAGGTAGCGACGCCACCATGAAGCGTCTGCTTTCGGCAGCTGTGGCTCAGGGCGATGTGGTGGTGGAAGGCAAGGCACGTGCTACAAGGTACAGCCTGTCGAACCAGGCCCATCTACTGATGCCGCTGAATCTTGACACGTACTTTGCGCAAGATGTGGACGAGCGTGAGGTGCAGATGTCGTTCAACTTCGACTTGATACGACAGCAGTTGCCAGCCGTGCACTTGTTTACAGACGAGGAGATGGAGCATCTGAACGCGCTGCAGGAGGAATTTCGCCAGCACGTGAACGAGATGACGGAGAACGAGTATCGCAAGGAGATGGAGCGGCTGGGCATTGACTTGAGCTGGAAATCGTCGCAGATAGAGGGCAACACTTATTCGCTACTGGAGACGGAGCGACTACTGCGCGAGAGCAAGACGGCCGACGGCAAGACGAAAGAGGAGGCGGTGATGCTGCTGAACCATAAGGATGCGCTGCGATTTGTGCTGGACAATCCTGACTACCTGCAGCAGTTGACGGTGAGCCGCATTGAGGACATTCACCAGCTGCTGACTAAAGAATTGTCGGTGGACAGGGGTATCCGTCATCGTCGTGTGGGTATCACAGGCACAAACTATCATCCGTTGGACAACGAGTTCCAGATTCGAGAGGCCTTGCATGACACTTGCGACCTGATAAACAACAGGGAGAACGTGTTTGAAAAGGCGCTGCTGACGCTGGTGCTTCTGTCGTATATTCAGGCTTTTTCTGACGGCAACAAGCGCACGGCTCGCATCACCAGTAATGCCATTTTAATAGCCAACGGCTACTGTCCTCTGAGTTTCCGTTCTGTTGACTCCATCGACTACAAGAAGGCGATGCTTATCTTCTACGAGCAGAACAATATATATGCTTTCAAGCAGATTTTCATCGAACAATTTGACTTTGCGGTAAGGGAGTATTTTTGACTCTAACCTCTAACCACTAACCACAAAAAAGCGGGGCTCAAAGAGCTCCGCTTTTGTAGTGGATAGGGGAATCGAACCCCTATGCCAAGATTGAGAATCTTGTATCCTAACCATTAGATGAATCCACCAGGTTAGCAGCCGTTGCCATTCTGCCTTGCGGAAGGAGGGGGATTCGAACCCCCGGTACGGTTACCCGTACGGCAGTTTAGCAAACTGCTGGTTTCAGCCACTCACCCATCCTTCCTCGGGCTTAATTTACCGCGGGTTTTACCCCTTAGCAATTAGCTGTTGGCTGAATTGCGGTTGCAAAGGTAATACTTTCCGGCGAAACCACCAAATTTTTCTGACGATTTTTTACGGAATAGTTATTTTTCTCTATTTCATAGCCTCTTCGACGAAGCACAGGGGCAGCAGATTGCGTATTCCGTCAACGACATATACGCAGGATTTTCCGTGAAGGAGTATGCGTATCGGACGTTTGTAGCGCTGCTCCATCTCGAGGATTACCTGACGGCAGGAGCCGCAGGGCGAGATGGGGTCGTCAACGAAGTCGCGTGCGTTGCGTGCTGAGATAGCTATTGCGACGATAGCCTTTTCGGGCATCTGTGCCTGGGCAGCGAAGATGGCGGTGCGCTCGGCGCAGAGTCCTACGGGGAAGGCTGCATTTTCCTGGTTGGCTCCGATAATCTCGGTGCCGTCGTCAAGACGTATGCAGGCTCCAACGCTGAAGTGTGAATATGGAGAGTACGAGTTCTTTGTGGCGTCCATAGCTTTCTCTACGAGTCGGCGGTCGGCGCTCAGGAGCTCGTCCATCTGACACTGTGTGACTTTAGATTCAAGGGTAACGTTTTTCATATGGATTAGGGTTTTATTGTTCTTTTTCTTTTGGTAGTATAAACTCATAGCAGCCTATGTCGGGCAGCTCATCGCGAGTGTTGCCGTCACGATCGAACAGCAGTTCCTTGTCGGGGGAGGCTTTTCCTATGGCTGGAGATTTCTCGTTGAGGTGGAAATCGTAGTATTGTTTGTTGATGTCGGCAACGCGGAAGTGCTTGTAGCCTGCGATGGCGGTAGTGTCCTTGGGGTCTTCCCAGATGATGTTGACGAAGCGTTCTTCGTCGTCAACCTTCGGTGTGCGCAGTATGCAGTCCTTGAAGTAGTAGTCAAGTACCGCCTCTTCGGAGGTGTAGTCGCCCGATATGACGTCGTCGCCATAACCCGTAATGAGACAGTTGACGCAGCTGAGGAGTACGGGGTCATCGGGGGTTGCACAGAAGTAGAGTGCGTTCTGGCGGTTGCTGTCGAAGGGATAGAACTGACCTATGGTGCAGTAGCTGAACTCTCCCACTCCACCGAAGATATATACGCAGTCGAGGAGGCAGTTGGTTATCTGGCAGTTGGTGGCAACTACGTTGCTGTTGAGCACGGAGATGCCGGCTCCATGACAGTTGTGCACCGTTGACGAGGAGAGTATGAGTTTGCGGCGACTGATGTCGGAGGAGTCGCACATTATTGCCGTCGAGGCGCTATGGATGTCGGTATATGCTATGGCGTTGTCGTAGGACTCTTCGTAGAAATGGAGTCCTCCCCACCGTCCGCTAATGAGGTCGTAGGGAAGGTAGTCGAACATGCGGTCGAGACGGTCGCCACGAAGAGTGACGTTATTGTCGGCTGTTCCCAAGGACAACAGTTTTCCGTGAACGTCGATGCCTGCATAGGAATGGAAATATAGTGTGGTGCCTGCCGACAGCGTCAGCGTGGCGCCTTCCTTGACGTCAATGGTTCCATAGACGACGCGCGGCTTGGTGCCTGTGAAGGTGGTGTCGCGGGTGATGACGAGGTTACGCACGAAGTCGGCATCCCAAGAATAGCCGTTGAGTACCACCTCCTGCTCTACTCCACTTTCGAGGGTGAACACCAGTTCGTCCTCAAGATATTCGGGGTCTGCGCCACCATTCTCGGGTGAGGTAAGCTCTACGAAGACGCGTATGCTGTCCTTGTCGCGCACCTCGATGTCGGAGGTCTGGTAGCCCGACTCGCTGCCGAGATACACGCCATCGACATTGACGCGGAAGCCCGACTGGTTGCCGTTGCGCAGACGCACGTTACGACAGCGCAGTCCGTCGCCGGAGCGGTTATACACCCAGAAGTCCTTCGTAGGTGTGGGGACCTGCGAGAAGACGGTGTCCATCTTTATGGTGTCTGTAGAGAACGTCAAACGATTACTTGACGACGAAGTGAACGAGTCGTCGTCGGTACACGCCACCACGGTGCAGAGGATTGCAACGAGGAGGCAGCCTACCAGGATATGGAAAAGTTTATTCATTCTCTGTGGATAACGGACATTCTTGGGTTTTATTGTATTCTTATAGCCCCTCAGCCTCTTGGAGCCAGAGGGTGCTGGTGGCGTCGGAGGGCATGCGCCAGTCGCCACGAGGACTGAGACTCACGGTACCCACCTTTGGTCCGTCGGGCAGGCAGGAGCGTTTGAACTGCTGCGAGAAGAAGCGGCGTAGGAAGGTTACGAGCCACTTCTTTATTGTGCCATCGTCGTAGATACCCTTGAAGGCACTCTGTGCGAGCATATAGATGCGCGAGGGACGGAAACCGAAACGCAGAAAGTAATAGAGGAAGAAGTCGTGGAGTTCGTAAGGTCCTACGAGGTCTTCGGTCTTCTGCTTTATGTTGCCCTCGTCGTCGGCGGGTGTCAGCTCGGGACTTATCGGGGTGGCGATGATGTCTTGTAAGAGAGGAGAGAGGAGAGAGGAAAGAGGAGAGAGCTGCGAGGTGCGAGGTGCGAGGTGCGAGGAGTTCTCTGCGATATGTTTTACGAGGTGGCGGATGAGGGTTTTGGGTACTCCCGCATTGACACCGTACATAGACATGTGGTCGCCGTTGTATGTTGCCCATCCGAGGGCGAGTTCAGAGAGGTCGCCGGTACCTATGACGAGTCCTCCGAGTTGGTTGCTCAGGTCCATAAGAATCTGCGTGCGCTCACGAGCCTGAGAATTCTCGTAGGTGACGTCGTGAACGGAGGCGTCGTGACCTATGTCCTCGAAGTGCTGGAGTACGGACTTCGCAATGTTTATCTCGCGAATGGTGATGCCGAGAGCCTCCATGAGTTTCAGGGCGTTCTGGTAGGTGCGGTCGGTGGTTCCGAAGCCCGGCATTGTGACGCCCACGATGCCCTTGCGCGGCAGTCCCAGTTTGTCGAAGGTCTTCACGCAGACCAGCAGCGCCAGCGTGGAGTCGAGGCCGCCGCTGATGCCTATGACGACAGTCTTGGAATTGGTGTGGACAAGACGTTTTGCGAGTCCGCACACCTGGATATTGAGAATCTCGTCGTAGTCGTCGGCAGTATTCTCGCCCTTCGGCACGAACGGTGTGGGGTCGAAGGAGCGCAGCAGTTCGAAGTCGCGCGGCTGTATGGTGTGGCAGTTGACGATCTGAAGGTCTATCTTTGCCGCCTCGCGCTGTGCGTTGACATAGGTGCTGTTGGTGCGACGTTCCACACGCAGGCGGTCGATGTCTATCTGACTTATCACCATCTGTGGCTGCAGAGAGAAGCGCTCCGCCGTTTCGAGGAGGGTGCCGTTCTCGTAGATCAGTGCGTTGCCGCCATAGACGACGTCCTGGGTGCTCTCGCCAAAGCCCGAGCTGCTATAGACGTAGCCCGTGATGGTGCGTGCACTCTGCTGTGAGAGGAGGTCGCAGAGGTATTTGTGTTTGCCCAGCAGTTCGTCGCTGGCGGAGAGGTTGAAGATAAGCTCTGCACCCGCGAGGGCGAGGTTATTGCTGGGAGGTGCTGGAGCCCACACGTCTTCGCAGAGCTCGATGCCGAAGAGCACCCCGTCGCACGTACGGAACAGTGTGGCGTCGGGACGCACCATTATCTTGTTTCCCGCATAGCGAACTTCGGTGGCGTGGAGGTCCTGCAGCGATGCAAACCAGCGTTTCTCGTAGAACTCTCTATAGTTGGGAAGGTATGTCTTGGGGATGAGGGCAAGTATTTCGCCCTTCTGGATTACTGCAGCACAGTTGAGAAGGAGGTCGCCGACGACGACGGGGATGCCGATGATAGAGATGATGTCGAGCTGACGGGTGAAGTCGAGCAACATGAGTACCGCCTTCTCGGACTCCTCAAGGAGTGCCTGCTGACGGAAGAGGTCCTGACAGGTGTAACCCGTGATGCACAGCTCGGGGAAGACGATTATCTCCACGCCTTTACCCTCAGCCTGGGCTATCTGTGTCTCTATCTGCTGAACGTTGAATGATGTGTCGGCGACGCGTACCGAAGGTATTGCCGATGCTACTGTGATAAATCCGTTTTTCATAATTTTCAGGGTATTAAGATACTACTGTCGCCATAACTGAGGAATCGGAAGTCGTGGCTTAATGCATAATCGTAAATCTTGCGCCAGTCGCCCTTGACGAAGGCGCTGACGAGGAGTAAGAGGGTGCTCTGCGGCTGGTGGAAGTTAGTGACGAGAATCTTCACTATCTTGTACTCGTAACCCGGCGCGATGATGATCTGCGTGCTGCTATGGAGCACTCCGAGGTCGTTGCGGACGAGGTAGTCGAGGACGTTCTGCAGAGCCTCAACAGCGGTCAGTGTGGGCGTCGTCTCGTAGGGTTCCCACTGGTTGACGTGGAGTTGCTGTTCGCTGAGGTCAGGGTTCTGGGCAAGTTTACAGCCCATATAATAAAGGCTCTCGAGGGTGCGCACGCTGGTGGTGCCAACAGCTATTGCCGCCCCACCGTGAGCAATGAGTTTCTGGAGAGTCTGACGGCGTACGCTGATGTACTCCGTGTGCATAGAGTGGCCTTCTATCTCCTCGCTCTTTACGGGTTTGAAGGTTCCTGCTCCCACGTGGAGGGTGAGCTCTTCGCGTTCCACGCCGTGAGCATCGATAGACTGCAGCACGTCGTTGGTGAAGTGAAGTCCTGCCGTCGGTGCTGCCACACTACCCTTTATCTTGGAATAGACGGTCTGGTAGGTTGTCTTGTCGCCCTCCTCGGTCTTGCGGTTCAGGTAAGGAGGTATGGGCAGTTCGCCTACCGCCTCGAGAATTTCGGCAAACGACACGTCGGGGTTGTCCCACGAAAGTTCTATCCAGTGACTCGTGCCCTGTTCGTGTTTGCGTTCGGCAGAGAGAGTAAGCTGTCTGCCCTTCACCTCGAAGGTGCGACGCAGCGTGCCCTCCTTCCACTTCTTCAAGTTGCCCACAAGACAAAGCCACGAGCAGCACTCCGTCTGTTGGAACATCAGTTCGTAGTCGGTAGGCTCGGCGGGTTCGAGGAGGAACACCTCGATGAGTGCTCCCGTCTCCTTGCGGAAGTGAAGACGTGCCTGGATGACCTTGGTGTTGTTGAAAATCATCAGCGCCCCTTCGGGAAGGTATTTCGTTATATTATAAAAGGTATCTTCGCCAACCTCCCCGTGACGATATACGAGGAGTTTGCTGTGGTCGCGCTGGGCTATGGGGTATTTGGCGATACGCTCGTCGGGCAGCGGATAGTTATAGTCGCTAATCTTTATATGTTTTGTATCCATTTACACTTTAAATATTGTTTTTGCGGCAAGCCTATACATAAAGAAGGCTGTCAGAGTGCCAAAGGTGAGTCCCACGAGGACGTCGCTGGGATAGTGGACACAGAGGTACAGTCGGGTAAAGGCATTGACGAGACAGTATGATAGCATTAACGTCGTCACCCACCTGTTGCGAAACACCTGACTGATGAAGACAGCTATCGTGGAGGTGTTGGCGGAGTGCGACGAGAAGAAGCTGTAGCCCGAAGGGATGTATCCCGGCACGAGGTGCATGAGTCCTGAGATTTCTTCGTTGTGAAGAGGACGAGGACGTGCCACAAGGGGTTTCACCAAGAGTTCGTTGACACCGGCGGTGATGAGTACGCACCCTATGGCGAAGGCAACAAAGAGGATGGCGTGACGACGCGGGAAGCGGTAGAAGATGAGTATTATCAGGAGGACATACAACGGTATCCACGTCGTTCCCGTCGTGAAGAAGACCACGAAGGGGTTCAGCGCCTCGGAGTGCATGCTGTTGAACCACAGCAGGACGTTGTTGTCTATGTTTTGGAACATCGTTATATCTTTTCTATTTTGTTACTTTGCAGCCACCCTTCCCTACCGTCGGCAAGACGCACACACTTCCAGTCGCGCATAGTGTCGTCGATGATGTCAACACGTGTTCCCTCGTGGAGCACGCCGTTGTCCTTAGCCTGCTGTGTAGGAGTAGCCTTGAGAGTTGCCGACGACGACACGATGATGGCTCCTGTGCGTTCGGTGAGGATAGCGTGCTGGTGCCACGCAAAGAGGTTGCACAGCAGGAACAGCGTAAGCATAGCGACACCGCCGAAGAAGCCTATCTTGCGGAACAGCATTCGTGAGGCAAAGAGATAGACGAGGGCAAGGATGAGGGCTGCTATCATGCTGACAACGGCGATGTCTGCCCATCCGTCAACGCTGGTGATGTTGACGAGAGCGCGGTACCACGTCACGAAGAACATCTCGGAACGCGGAGTAATCTTGTCGATGGTCTTGGAACGAGCCATCTGGAGATTGAAACGGATATCGTCGTCGCCAGGCGACAGCAGCAGGGCTCGTTCGTAGGCGAGTACCGCCCGGGTGATGTTGTCGGTACGGTAGTAGGCGTTGCCGAGGTTATAGTAGAGGTCGGCACTCTTCGTCTGTTTGAGCAGTTCCTCGTAGTCGCGGATAGCCTGCTGGTAGTTGCCGCGTGAGTACTCGTTGTCGCCATCAGCCTTAGTGACAGCATTAGCCGTCAGCGGAAGGAGCAGAGTCACGAGGAGGAGCATCCATCCGTGGGTGTTTATCTTCTTACGATTCTTCATAGAGTCTTCTATCTGCGTTATGGCACTCATTGCCGACGTGAACGTCTTGTTCATATTTCCTGCCGCATCGCCAGGAGCATAGCGAGCATATTCGCACTCGTCGATGGCGCCGACGAACTTCGTTATCGTCTCTTCGTCAACATTATGTTCGTGGAAGCGCTCCGAGATATTGTCGCGAGAGAGTTCGCTGACGGGGATGTTGAGCTTGTCGCCGACATATCCCCAGAGGGCGCGGAGCACCTCGTCGTAGAACTCGCCGTAGTGATTCTGGCGCATCAGTTTGTCGGCCTTACGGAGACGTTTTGTTGCCACTTTGTTAGCCTTCTTGGAGCGCAGTTTCACGATGTCGGCATTCTCGATAGCACGTTTGCGGAAGACTACCAACAGCACTATGAACGCTGCGATGAGAAGACACAGGATGAGCCAGTAGTTGGTGCTGTTGAAGAACATTCCCTCGGCACCGGTAATCTTCATCTTGCCGGTCTTTATAGGATGAATATCTTCGTCCTTGGCGGTAGCGTAGTTAGCTGAGGCGTTGCTGCCGTCGCCCTTCTCGACGATGAGTTCGAAGGGTTGTGTCTTTATCGTCTTGTAGCTGTTTGAGGACGTATCGTAGTATATGAACTCGATAGCAGGGATAGTGTATTTTCCCTGATTGCGCGGCACTACGAGGAAGTCGTAAATCATATTTCCCTCGACACCGTTTGGCGTGAGTTTTGTCTTGTCGGTGATCTTGGCGTCGTACTTGTCGAAGTCCTTGGGGAAGGCGACGACGGGTTCCTTGATGAGTTTCAGGTTTCCTATGCCGCTGATGACGACACGCAGGGTGGCGGGGTCGTTAGCCTTCACGGTGGTCTTATCGAGTTGTGCGGAGATGTTGAAATGCCCTACTCCACCCGAGAATCCTGCGGGTTTCTGTGGCAGAGGGTCCACCTGGATGGTTACTCCCGGAGCTTTTATGCTTCGTTTCACCTCGATATATCCGCTGCCGCCATTAAAGAACGCCTCGAAGGGATCGACGTTGCGGTTCTGCTGGACTACGGTGCCGTTGAAGGTTATCGACGGTATTTCCAGTTTTCCCGTCATCTGCGGGAACATGACATACTGGCTCCACGTCACGCAGCGGTAGTTGCGTCCGTTGACAACTTCGTTGTGGAACGACTTCTGCGGCGCCAGCTTAACCTCCTGGGTGTGGAAGCCCGTGAGGTCGGGCATCTTTCCCTCAAGTTCGGTGAGATCGACGAGGGTATATACCTTGTATGTAAGCACTACAGGCTCCTGTTCGTGGATGCGGTGTTTGTTGGCTGAGACCCTTATGAAGAGGTCGCCCTCGCCTATCGAAGAACCTGCGTTATGAGCCTGTCGGTCGTCGCGGTCTTCGTGCATTCGCGGTGCTCCGTTATTACTTGGAGCAGCACCCGAGACGGTTATCTTAGCAGCGTGGGAAGCAATATTCTTGCCGCCAGCATTGATGTGGGCAGGAGAAATGGTATAGGAACCTGCCTTCGTAGCACATATAATAAAGGTATAGGTAATGGAGGAAGAACTACTGGTATGTCCATTTACCATCTGAAACGACGACTGCGAAGAGGTGTAAGGGCCTGTGATAATCTCAAGACCTTCGGGGATGTTACCTACGTGGAACTCGCCAACGTTCTGGGTGTTCACGGTATATGTAAGACGGAAGTTCTCGCCCGTCTGTACGTGGGACGGAGCATGTACAGAAAGCGTCTGCGCATGGACCGCAATAGCCACAAGGGCTATTTGTATTATGAGTAGAAGTCGTTTCATTTACCAGTTCTTTTGATTGCTCTTCCTATTAGACTTTTGCATAGCTTTATTTATGCGCTGCTGCGTTGCTTTTTCTTCTTGAATAGCAACGTTGAGGAGCTGTTCGGCATTTTCCTTGCTCATCTGCTCCTGCTGCGGTTGCTGTTGCTGCTTGTCGTTCTTATCTTTGTCGTTCTTATCTTTGTCGTTCTTGTCCTTATCCTTATCTTGGTCTTTTTTCTTATCTTTATTCTGGTCCTTATTTTGGTTCTGGTTCTGGTTTTTGTTCTGCTGCGGCTGGTTTTTCAGCAGCTGCTGACAGAGAGCCAGGTTATAGCGTGTCTCGTTGTCGTGAGGGTTGTTGCGCAACGACTGTTTGTAAGCCTCGATAGCGTCGGCATACTGCTGGTGGTTCTGCATGATGACGCCGACGTTGTGATACACCATAGCCAGGCGCGACTTCTCCTTCTCGAGGGCTGCCGCCTTCTTGTACTGTTCTATGGCTGCGGAGTCCTTCTGTTGCATCATCAGGGCACATCCGAGGTTGTAGTTAGCCTGCGGGTTGTCGTTATTCTTCGACAGCGCCTTACGATAGGACACTTCGGCTTTCTCGTACTGTTTGGAGCGGTACTGACGATTGCCCTCACGAATGAACTGACGGTCGGTCTGTGCACTTGCGGCGGCAGCAAGGGTTAGGAGTATTATTAATATGGTATGTCTCATTTTTGCTTGAACAACTTTAAATTCTTAAACACCAGATTCTTGCTCTCGGAGATAGCTATCTCGATGACGAGAAGAAGGACAATGATGATGCCGAAGGCCTGGAACTGCTCGTCGTACTCGCTATAGACGACTGTTGCGAGGTCGCCCTTCTGGAGTTTTGCCAGCTCTTTGTCCAACTGTTCCTGAGCGATATTGGTATTATCGACGTGGATGTAAGCGCCTCCGCCAGCACGAGCTATGTCCTTACACATCTGCTCGTTGAGGGACGTCATCACCACCTCGCCGGTATTGTCTTTCATATATCCTCCGTTGTCGTCGGGTATAGGACTACCCTTCGTGGAGCCTACGCCAAGGACATATACACGCATTCCTTTGTCGAGGGCATTCTCGGCAGCTTCTATTGCTCCGCCTTCGTGGTCCTCACCATCGGTGATCACTATTATGGCGCGTCCTATCTTGTCCTGTTTGGTAAACGACTCGACAGCCATATTTATGGCGAGTGCGATGTCGGTTCCCTGAGAGGAGATGAGTGAGGGCTCTATGCCGCCGAGGAACATCTTTGCCGATACGTAGTCGCTCGTTATAGGCAGCTGCACAAAGGCGTCGCCGGCGAAGACGATGAGTCCCACCTTGTCGTTGGTGAAGTTATCGACCATATTCTCGACAAGCATCTTACTCTTCATGAGTCGCGACGGAGCAACGTCCTCGGACTTCATAGAGTTACTTATGTCGAGAGCGATGATGGTCTCTATGCCGCTACGCTTCTCGCGAGAGATCTTCGTTCCCATCTGCGGACGTGCCAACATGACGATGAGAAGAGCGAGGATGAGAAGCATGAGCCAGAACTTTATCTCTAAATGCCAACGGGAGTAACCGGGCATAAGGCTCCTCAGGAGGTCCTTGTCGCCAAAGCTGCGCAGGCGCTTGTGTTGACGATGGTTCACCAACAGGCGCAACAGCACCAGAACGGGCAGCAGCGCTAAAAGCCAGAGATATATAGGGTCTTCGAATCTGAACATTATGGTATCCTCCTTAGCCAAGTTAAACGTAACAGTAATTCAACAAGGAACAGCAACAGTGCCGCGAGGGCAAAGGGTTGGTATGCCTCGTAGTGACGCGAGAAGGTCTTGACGTTCATACGTGTCTTCTCGAGTTTGTCGATGTCCTTGTATATCTTCTTCAGCTCCGCAGTATTCGTTGCACGATAGAAATGTCCGTCGGCAATCTTCGCTATCTGCGAGAGTGTCTCGGTGTCGATGTCAACCTCTCTGTTTACATATTGTATGGTGTTTCCTATCGACATAGGATAAGGAGCCACACCGTTGGTTCCGACAGCGATGGTGTAAACGCGGATGCCGAGACTCTTCGCTATCTGTGCGGCTGTCAGCGGCGAGATGTCACCCATGTTGTTACTACCGTCGGTGAGCAGGATGACCACCTTACTCTTTGTCTTTGAGTCCTTGAGACGTGTGACGGCGTTGGCGAGTCCCATACCTATTGCTGTTCCGTTCTCGATGAGTCCGCGGGCAGCGATATCGGTACGTACGTTGCGGAGAAGGTTGAGCAACGAGGCGTGGTCCATTGTCATAGGACACTGTGTGTAGGCCTCGCCGGCAAATATTGTAAGTCCGATGTTGTCGTCGGGGCGGTCGGCGATAAACTCTGCCGCTACGGACTTCGCAGCCTCCATGCGGTTAGGACGCAGGTCCTGGGCAAGCATACTCGTAGAAACATCCATTGCCAGCATGATGTCGATGCCCTCGGTGGTACGATGTCCCCAGCTGTTGTGGGTCTGAGGACGTGCCAGCACCAGTACTACGAGTACGAAGACTGTCGCTCTGAGGAGGTGAGGCAGCCACGTAAGCCGCTGACGGAGACTCTTCGGTGCTTTCTGGTACGCGAAGGTGTCGCTCATAAGCATTGACGGCTCACTCTTCTTGCGCCAACGCAACAGCCACCAAACGTACGGTATCAGCAGCAGAAGCAGTAACAGATATTCCTTATTTAAAAAATCCATTCTACAGTCCTCCCTACATCATTAACAACCAAGCCTGCCAAACGGCATAGATAAGAGCGACAACAGCGAAGAGAACCAGCAGAGATATAGATATCTGGAGGATATTGCGCGAACGTAGCGTGCGCTTCTCTTCTTCGCTTATTGTAGGCTCCACACGAACCGTCTGAGGCTGATTTTCCTCTTTTGTATTATTGATATACGCTATGGCGTTCACCAGATTTGCGTCGTTCTCATTGATTAATGTAGAGTACTTCGCAAACTTCACCAGGTCGGCGGTAGTAAACAGCGTGCGCAACTCGTCAATCATCGTCTTGTCGCCCGTTTCCTGGAGGCGACTTATAATCTCCTCCGACGTCATCTCCATAGCGTTTATTCCGAAACGCTCGTTGAGATAGACACGCAGGGTATCCGTAAGACGGGTGTAGTACTCCTTCTGATTCTCGGATGACGACAGGTGCTCTTCCTTCAGAATCTCTATAGCCTTCATAGCCTTCTGATGAGGTAACATCTTCTTTATTATTCGTGAAGGCAATTTTATGACAGGCTTTCCCTTGCGGAGACGGTTGTACAGATAGGCAGCACCACAGAGAAGGATGATGAAAAGCAGGGAGAACACTATAACCTCGCGCCACTCGGACCAGGAGAAAGGATTGTCCTGGACGTCCTTCGGAGGGAAGAAATTCTCCGGATGGAGGGTGTCTGCCGGCATCGTCATCACCTTCAACGCAAGCGACTTTGAGGCATACTCCTTACCATCAACCTTTACCTTCATAGGTGGAAGATAGTAAAGTTTCTCGTCGAACGAGGTGAGTGTGTAGGTCTTGCTGACCTTCACCATACCGCCATCGAGTTCTGTGGTGTCGGCATTCGTTGCCTCCAGAACTTCGACGCCAGCCGTTATATGTTCCAAGGGTTTGAAGGACGGCATGACGAGGTGCTGACCGCGCTTCAGAGATACGTCCAAAGTGAGGTGCGCCTGCTCGCCAATCCAAATCTGGATGGAGTCGATACTCGATTGTACCTGAACTTGAGCAAGTGTTTGTAAAACACTGGTTATTAGAATTATATATATAATACCTAATCTCTTCATCTCATAGCAAATAATTGTAGTAACGCCTTAACATAATCATCATTGGTGGCTATGGTAACATAGTCCACACCACTCCTGTTGAATGTCTCGGAAAGGGTGCTTTGTCGGTTTACCCAATAGTCGTGATGAGCCTTACGAAGTGCCTTGCTGGAGGTGTCGATAATCATCTCGTGACCGGTCTCCGCATCCTGGACTTTCATAAGTCCTACGTCGGGCAACTCCTTAGCACGGAGGTCGTAAATCTGTATTGCTACAACGTCGTGTTTGCGGTTACATATAGTCAACGGATGACGGAAATCCTCACGATTGTAGAAGTCGCTGAGGAGGAAAGCTGTACAACGGCGTTTCACAACACTCGTAAGGAACTCCACTGCCTTGCCGACGTTGGTACGACGACTCTCGGCGTGGAAATCGAGCATCTCGCGGATGATGTAAAGGATGTGCTTCCTACCCTTCTTCGGCGGGATGTACTTCTCTATCTTGTCCGAGAAGAACACGACGCCAATCTTGTCATTATTCTGAATGGCACTAAAAGCAAGGGTGGCAGCAATCTCCGTTACCATCTCCTTCTTAGACATTTTCTGGGTACCGAACTCCAACGATCCAGAGACATCAATAAGCAGCATAACGGTAAGTTCGCGCTCTTCGTCGAAGACCTTTACATAAGGACGATGGAAGCGTGCCGTAACATTCCAGTCGATGTCGCGCACATCATCGCCGAACTGGTATTCACGTACTTCGCTGAACGCCATTCCGCGTCCTTTGAAAGCGCTGTGATACTGTCCTGCAAAGATATTCGAGCTAAGGCCACGCGCCTTAATCTCGATTTTACGTACTTTTTTAAGAATCTCTGAAGTTTCCATCAAGGCACCTCTACCTTATTTATTATCTTGCTTATTATTTCTTCGCTTGTAACATTTGTTGCTTCTGCCTCGTAAGTAACGCCGATACGATGACGAAGCACGTCGTGAGCAACGGCTCTAATGTCCTCAGGCACAACGTATCCGCGACGCTTGATGAAAGCGTAAGCACGTGATGCCTTAGCAAGATTGATACTTGCACGAGGAGAACCACCGAAGGAAATGAGTTCCTTGAGTTCCTGAAGACCGTAACGCTCGGGATAACGTGTGGCGAAAACAATGTCGGCAATATACTGCTCTATCTTTTCGTCGATATACACCTGATTGACTATTCCGCGAGCATCGAGGATCTCCTGAGCTGTAGAAACAGGTTTCACTACAGGCATAGCACCCTGAATATTCTCGCGAATGATAGCTTTTTCCTCGTCTATCGTAGGATAGTCGATAACCACTTTCAGCATAAAACGGTCCACCTGAGCCTCGGGTAAAGGATAGGTTCCCTCCTGCTCTATCGGGTTCTGGGTGGCCATTACGAGGAATGGTGAAGGAAGGGCAAAGGTCTGATTGCCTATTGTCACCTGATGTTCCTGCATAGCCTCGAGTAAGGCACTCTGTACCTTTGCCGGAGCACGGTTAATTTCGTCCGCCAGCACGAAGTGAGCGAAGACAGGACCCTTCTTAACGTTGAAGTTCTCGTCCTTCTGCGAATAAACCATAGTACCGATAACGTCGGCGGGGAGAAGGTCGGGAGTAAACTGCACACGACTATAGTCAGCCTCTATCAGCTGAGCTAAAGTCTTGATGGCCAATGTCTTTGCAAGACCAGGGACACCTTCCAGAAGGATGTGTCCATCACTAAGTAATGATATTAGCAAAGAATCAACCAGGTGTTTCTGACCAACGATAACCTGGTTCATTCCGTGCGTAAGATTTGTTACAAATGCACTCTGTTGTTCTATCCGCATGTTCAATTCACGGATATCAATAGCTTCTGCCATAATATATAATTTTTATGCGTTATAATTTCAAAGGCAAAAGTACTATATTCCGTGCATTTCTCGGGCTGCAGATGTCTAAATAATCATTAAAAAAGGTTTTTCTTCATTTAGTTTAAGAAAGTTTAGACTTTCGCTATCTTTTTTTCTTTTTCTTTACCTTTAGTTTTGGGATTTTCACACTCATTCCTTCCTTCACTTCTGTCACTCCGTTGAGCACCTGAACGTATGCTTCCATTCCCTCGCCAAGATATGTGCGAGATATTCTCGACAGGGTTTGTCCTTTTTTCACGACAACGGTCTCGCTCGTTCCTTCTATAATATAAGCACCGGTATTAACAATATTATGTGCCTGAGCGAGGGCTGGCGACAGCGGTTTTGCGGGTTCCTTTACTACTGTAGCTTTAACAACAGTAGCTTTAACAACAGTATCTTTCTTTGCAACTATGTCTTTCTTGGCAACAGTATCTTTCTTGACAACTGTGTCTTTCTTGGCAACAGTATCAATTTTCGCTATAGTATCCGTAACGACAACCTTCTGGGGAGCCGGTGTTGCCATCTTCATGAAGAAACTTGACAATGCCCCACGATTGCCAGCATAATATCCTAAGAGGAACATTATCAATGCTGTCAGTATGAGTGACAATATCCACCAAGGGGTCTTCGAAGGAGTTTCTGTAACCTCTACGCTACTCAATTCTTCCTCCTCTACTTCTTCTTTAACTTCTTCTTCCTTAACCTCTTCCACTACTTCCTCCTTAACTTCCTCTTCCTTTACTTCTTCTTCCTTAACTTCCTCTTCCTTCGCTTCTTCTTCCTTCGCTACTTCTTCTTTTACTTCTTCTTTTACTTCCTGAACTCCTTGAACTCCTTGAACTCCTTGAACTTCCTGAACTCCTTGAACTCCTTGAACTCCTTGAACTTCCTGAACTCCTTCTTCCTTAACTTCCTCTTCCTCAAAATTCACTCCGTCATTTACCACAACGGTTTCAAACTGCGAGAAAGGTTTATTGACAAGCTCCTTCATAACGTTGTCAGGAATGAACGAAATCTTTGAACGTCCTTCAATGACAATACGTTCTCCGGTATTTACGTCAACACTCTCACGATCCTTGACGTCAACAATCTTAAACGTTCCGAATCCTTTTATCTTCACCAGACTCTCACCGCTTTGGAGTGTTTCGCTGATGATTTCGAAAAAGGACTTCACGAAATGTTCTGCATCCCTTTGTGGCACGCCTCTCTTCTCTGAGATATAGCGCGCAAGAACTTGAATAGACGATTTAGCCATTTTGCTGTCCTCCCTGATTTATCTTCTCCCTAACGGAAGCATTTGGTTTAAACGACAGAACGAGTTTTGGTGGAACGAGCATACGCTGACCAGTTGAAGGGTTCACGATAACTCTCTCCATACGTTTCTTTACCTCGAAGGTACCAAAACCCGTCACGTTGACAGGTTCGCCTTCCATAAACTTCTCATTCATAGAGTCAATCATATCATAGACCATACGCTGAGTATCCTCAAGAGTATAGCTTGTACGATTGGAAAGCTCGTGGATAAATTGTTTATTGTTCATATCTTTGTTGTTGCATAGAGGTCGAACTCGTCCGACTCTATAATTTTTACATCGTAGTATTTTCCTATCTCCAACGTCTCGTTGCAGGGTATAAGCACTTCGGGATCTACTTCAGGTGAAGAGAACTCCGAACGACAAATGAAATATTCGCCTTCTTGTCTGTCAACGACGACGGTTATCACTTTCCCTATCATCGTGGCGGTAATTTCTTCACTTATGCGTTGTTGTACCCTCATCAGTTTCGATAGTCGCTCCTGTTTGACATCCTCAGGCACATCGTCCTTCAGTTTATCACCGCTCCAAGTACCTTCCTCTGCAGAATAGGCAAAGGCACCCATTCGTTCGAAGCGTGCCCAACGGGTGAATTCCAGGAGTTCTTTGAAGTCGTCCTCGGTTTCTCCAGGGAAGCCAACCATCAGCGTTGTTCTAATGTTTATTCCCGGAACCTCGCGACGCAAGGTGTTTATCAACTCGTAGGTTTCGTCCTTTGTGATATGTCGTCGCATCGCCTTGAGTACGTTGTCGCTGATATGCTGAAGAGCGATGTCGAGATATTTGCACACGTTATCCTTCTCACGCATAACGGCAAGAAGGTCCATAGGGAAGTTCGTAGGATAAGCATAGTGCAGACGAATCCATCTTACACCTTCTACGTCTGATATCTTGCTGACAAGCTCCGCAATCTGCTGTTTTCCGTTTAAATCTACTCCGTAGTAGGTAAGTTCCTGAGCTATAATTTGGAATTCGCTAACACCAGCTTTTACCAGCGTGCGTATCTCGTCGAGAATTTCCTCTTGCGGACGACTCTTATGTTTTCCTGTTATTATGGGTATAGCGCAATATGCACAATGACGATTACATCCTTCGCTGATTTTAATATAGGCATAGTGCGAAGGTGTGGTAAGCATTCTGTAATGTTTCTCGTCATCAACACCTTTCAGGTCCTGCAGCAGCTGACGGTAGTTAAACTTCCCATAATAGCCGTCAACTTCAGGAATTTCCTTTTTCAGTTCCTTCTGGTAGCGCTGTGACAGACAACCCATTACATACAGACGACGTATCTCGCCTCTCGACTTTTTCTCAGCCATCTTGAGAATCATCTGTATGCTTTCCTCCTTTGCATCGTTGATAAATCCGCAACTGTTAACAACGACGATTTCTCCGCATGGATTATCGCTGTCGTGAACACAGGTATATCCATACTGACTCATAAGACCCATGAGATTCTCACTATCTACAAGGTTCTTTGAGCAACCCATCGTTATAACGTCTATCTGCTTCTCAATCATTCGAACAAAGAATCTACAAATTGTCGCTTGTTAAATAACTGAAGGTCTTTCATTCCTTCACCAAGACCGATATATTTCACGGGGACTTTCATTTGGTCGCTGATGCCTATCACCACACCACCTTTGGCTGTACCGTCGAGTTTAGTAATAGCAAGACTGGTGATATTAGTAACAGCGGCAAACTGCTTTGCCTGTTCAAAGGCGTTCTGTCCTGTAGAGCCGTCAAGAACGAGCATCACCTCGTCGGGAGCCTCGGGGAGCACCTTCTTCATTACTTCCTTTATTTTCTTCAGCTCGTTCATCAATCCAACCTTGTTATGCAGTCGTCCTGCAGTATCAATGAGAACGACGTCGGCATCGTTTGCCTTTGCCGAACTGAGGGTGTCGAAAGCAACACTCGCCGGGTCGCTGCCCATCTGCTGTTTTATTACAGGCACTCCTACGCGTTCGCCCCAGATGCACAGCTGTTCTACGGCAGCAGCGCGGAAGGTGTCGGCAGCACCGAGATAAACTTTCTTTCCTGCCTGTTTGAACTGCCAGGCAAGTTTTCCTATTGTCGTCGTCTTTCCTACTCCGTTGACACCAACGACAAGGATAACATAAGGACGATGGTCTGTTGGCAGATCCCAGTTCTCGTTATCTTCGTTGCCATTCTCCGCAAGAAGATTTGCTATCTCCTGGCGAAGTATCTCGTTGAGTTCCGACGTCGAAACATATTTGTCTCTTGCTACTCTTTCTTCAATACGTTCAATAATTTTCAGGGTGGTATCTACGCCCACATCACTCGTTACGAGGATTTCCTCAAGATTGTCAAGCACATCATCGTCAACCTTAGCTTTTCCTGCTACGGCACGAGTTAATTTCTCAAAAACACTCTGTTTTGTTTTCTCCAATCCCTTGTCGAGTGTTTCCTTCTTTTCTTTATTAAATAGTCCGAATAAACCCATACTTTTATATTTGATGGTGCAAATGTAAACAAAATATTTTAATTAACAAAAGAAAGCGGGTCACAACCTTTCAGTTGCGACCCGTTATTATGTAATTCGATAGGATATCTTAGTTCTTGAAGAATTCTTTTACTTCTTCATTAGGAACCATCTGCTCGTCGAAGATGTAAGCACCTGTCTTAGGGCTCTTTACCATCTTGATAACTTTTGTGTAAGCGCGACCATCCTTTGAGCCTTCATGGAGGGTAGCGACGGTTTTCTTTGCCATTCTTTAGTGTTCCTTATTTGATTTCCTTATGAAGAGTCATCTTCTTAAGGATTGGGTTATACTTCTTCAATTCCAGTCTCTCAGGAGTGTTCTTGCGGTTCTTTGTCGTAATATAACGACTTGTACCTGGCAGACCACTACTCTTCATCTCAGTACATTCGAGAATTACCTGTACTCTATTTCCTTTAGCTTTCTTTGATGCCATAGTACTTAGTCTCCTATCACTTTAATATCTTTCCAATCTACATAGCCTTTGCTCACAGCCTGCTTAAGTGCAGCATCAAGACCAACCTTGTTAATAAGACGAAGGCCGGCAGCACTTATCTTAAGCTGAATCCAGCATTGCTCTTCAACATAATAGAATTTCTTGCTGAAGAGGTTCACATCGAAGCTGCGCTTTGTGCGATGCTTAGAGTGTGAAACGTTGTTTCCTATTTGGGCTTTCTTACCCGTAATTTGACAAATCTTCGACATTGCTATCTACTTTTTTTGAGTTCTTTTTTTGATACTTATTCCAAACAGGGTGCAAAATTACAAACATTTTCCGAAATAACAAAATATTTCTTCAATAATCTTTAATTTTAAGTTTTTTTTCGAAGGTAACCCTACTCTTTGTCACCCTTAAGGAACTTCAGAAACATCTGGAGTGCTTTATAAGCTGCCGCCTGCTGATTTCTGTCGCGTCCGTTATCTTCTGACAATTTGAAAGTTATAACATTATCAGGGGTGCCACAAGCGAGCCATATCGTACCGACGGGAGCTCCTGGTGCTCCTCCGCCAGGACCGGCAAAGCCTGTTGCAGCAATAGCATAGTCTGTATTCAGTGTCTTGCAGGCTCCGCGCACCATTTGTATTGCAGCTTCTTCGCAGACGGCACTCTTCTCGCGCATAAGCTCAGGGTCAACGCCGAGCAGACGCTCTTTAACCTCGTCAACATACGAAACTATGCTGCCCTTAAAATACTGGCTACTTCCTGGAGCAGCGATTATAGACTCTGCGATAAGTCCTCCGGTACAGCTCTCAGCTGTACTAAGCGACTTTCCTGTTTCGTAGAGAAGCATCTGAATCTCTTTACTAAGTACTTTGTTTTCGAATTCCATATCTTATTATTTAAACGTTACTTTTGAAAATGCTGGAGCATCAATACTGCAGAAGTCCTTATCCTGATATTTGTAATATCCTGTTATTCCAATCATTGCAGCGTTGTCAGTAGTATAGCTGAACTTTGGTATATAAATTGTCCAACCGTATTTCTCTGCGTGTTCGTGAAAAGCGTTGCGCAGTCCGTTGTTAGCACTTACTCCTCCTGCCACAGCAACATGTTTTATTCCTGTATCCTTGACAGCCTTACGCAGTTTCTTCATCAGGATATCAACTATTGTATATTCCAACGACGCGGCAAGGTCTTCTTTATGGTGCTCCACGAAATCAGGATCTCCCTCTACCCACTCGCGCAGGTTATAGAGGAACGAAGTCTTCAGTCCGCTGAAACTGTAGTTATAGCCTGGTATCTGCGGCTCTGCGAACTTAAAGGCATGAGGATTACCTTGACGTGCCAAACGGTCTATTATAGGACCTCCAGGATAACCCAGTCCCATAACTTTGGAACATTTGTCTATTGCCTCGCCGGCAGCATCGTCTATCGTCTGTCCTATCACCTGCATGTCGTTGTACGCATTAACCTTCACTATCTGTGAGTTTCCTCCGCTTACGAGCAAGCAAAGGAACGGGAAAGGTGGAGCTTTATGTTCCACTCCCTCCTCTTCTACAAAATGTGCCAGGATGTGTCCTTGCAGATGGTTTACATCGATGAGAGGTATTCCTAATGAACGTGCGAAACCTTTTGCGAAACTTACGCCTACGAGCAGAGAGCCCATAAGTCCCGGACCGCGTGTAAAGGCTACCGCAGAGAGCTGTTCCTTTGTTATTCCGGCCTTCTTCAGCGCCTGATCAACCACAGGTACAACATTTTGCTGGTGTGCTCTCGATGCCAGTTCCGGCACTACGCCACCATATTCCTCGTGGACCTTCTGTGACGCTGTTACGTTTGACAGCAGCATATTATTTTTCAACACTGCCGCACTTGTATCGTCACACGAGCTCTCTATACCTAATATATATATATTGTCCATCAGTATGATAAAATTTCTACTCCATTTTCTGTCATCAGGAAGGTATGTTCCCATTGGGCGCTGGGTTTCTCGTCCTCGCTAATCACTTCCCATCCGTATGGGTCGTCAGCATCGATGAACACTCTCCATGTACCCATATTTATCATCGGCTCTATGGTGAACACCATTCCTGGCACGAGTAACATTCCTGTTCCTTTCTTACCATAATGTTCTACATCGGGAGCTTCGTGGAATTCCAATCCCACTCCGTGTCCACAGAGATCGCGGACCACTCCGTAGTGATACTTCTTCGCATGTTTTTCTATTGCGTTGCCTATATCGCCTACGAAGCCGTAGGGTTTTGCGGCCTCAGCACCAATCTCCAGGCACTCCTTAGCAACCCTTACAAGTTGTTCCTTCTCGGGTGATGTCTTACCTATAATAAACATACGCGAGGCGTCAGCATAATATCCGTCAACTATCGTCGTGAAATCCACATTGATTATATCGCCCTCTTCAAGGACATCTTCTGCCTTGGGTATTCCGTGACACACCACTTCATTGATACTTGTGCACACGCTCTTGGGGAAGCCTTCGTAGTTAAGACATGCTGGTGTGGCATTGTGTGCCTTGCAGTAGTCCATACATATTTCGTCAATCTCAAGAGTACTCATGCCGGCGTGAATATTCTTCGCAACTTCGTCGAGAACACCAGTATTCACCACTCCTGCCCTACGTATTCCTTCTATCTGTTCTGGTGTTTTTATCAGCTCTCTGTGTGGCACCAATTTTCCTTTACTCTCCCACCACATTATCTTTTTGTCCATCTCTGTGATAGGCTGTCCTGGTATCAAATGCCAATTTTTCTTCTTCATATATCTTTATTTCTTATCCCAAAGATTAAGTTTCTTACTTCTAGCCTCCTCGATACTCATCAACTTCTCCTGTTTCTCGTAGAAGTCTTTACGAAGAGTGTCATACTCCTCGCTCAACTTTGCCTCGAATACAGGTTCTTCGTCTTTATCCAACAGTTTATGGGCCATAAGGGCATTCTGCGACGCATCCTTCAGCCACACTACAGGTCCTGAATATACTGGTGCTATCTTCAGCGCCACATGAAGCCTACTCGTCGTAGCACCACCAATCATTATAGGAATGTTAAGTCCTGCACGGGTGAGTTCGTTAGCTACATTCACCATCTCTTCGAGCGAAGGAGTTATCAGTCCGCTAAGACCAATAATGTCAACCTTCTCTTCCTTAGCTTTGCGCACTATCTGTTCTGCCGGCACCATAACACCCATATCAATGACTTCATAGTTGTTGCATGCCATAACGACAGCTACAATATTCTTTCCTATGTCGTGGACGTCGCCCTTCACTGTTGCCAACAGCACCTTACCCGCTTTCTGGGCATTTGCTGACACCTCTGCCAGCTCCGTATTCTCCGTCAGGAAAGCTACTGCTTGTTTCATTGTCCTTGCCGACTTCACCACTTGTGGCAGGAACATCTTTCCTTCTCCGAACAGTTCTCCGACGATGTTCATTCCCTTCATCAGCGGACCTTCTATGATATCCACCGCTTTAGGATACTTCGCTGTAGCCTCCTTGAGGTCGTCTTCCAGGTTGTCCGATATTCCCTTTACGAGAGCGTTAACAAGCCTTTCCTCCACAGGAAGCTCCTCGTCTTTCGGGCCTTGCATCACACGACTCGATTCTTTATTCACATCTTCCCTTCCTCTCTTCTCTCTCCTCTCTACCATCTCTTCGCTAAGTGCCACCAGCGCCTCAGTAGCATTCTTATTCCTATTGAGTATTACATCCTCGAATATTGTCAACTGCTCCTGTGGTATGTCTGTATAGAGCACCTTTGATGCCGGATTAACTATTCCGAAATCCATTCCTTTCTGTATGGTGTGGAAAAGGAATACTGCGTGTAGTGCCTCTCGGATGTAGTTATTTCCTCGGAACGAGAAACTGAGATTGCTTATTCCTCCGCTGACGTGTGCTCCTTTGAGATTCTTACGAATCCACTCCGTAGCACGTATAAAGTCGAGAGCATAGCTATCGTGCTCTTCTATACCTGTAGCTATAGCGAGCACATTAGGGTCGAAGATAATGTCCAGCGGGTTCATCCCCACCTTTTCGGTGAGTATCTTGTATGCCCTTTCGGCGATAGCTATTCTGCGTTCGAATGTCGTTGCCTGTCCTTCTTCGTCGAAACACATCACTACGACGGCAGCACCGAACCTCATTGCATCCTTAGCATGACTAACGAAGACCTCTTCGCCTTCCTTTAGTGATATGGAGTTCACGATAGGCTTTCCCTGAACACATTTCAGTCCTTCCATGATGACATTCCAGTCGGAAGAGTCTATCATTATAGGCACTTTCGAGATGTCCGGCTCGGCAGCTATAAGGTTAAGGAATGTGCGCATTTCCTTACGTGCGTCCAGCAACGCGTCGTCCATATTGACGTCTATCACCAGCGCTCCGTCCTCGACCTGCTTTCGGGCTATCGTCATAGCCTCATCGTATTTCTTTTCCTGAATAAGTCGGAGGAACTTTCTTGAGCCTGCCACGTTGCAACGCTCTCCTACGTTAACGAATCGTACCTCGTCGGTAACGTCAAGAACCTCAAAGCCCGACAGTTTAAGCGTCTCTGTGCGGGGCACTACTACGTGTGGTGTCTTTCCTTCCGCCATCTGTGCGTAACTTGCTATGAACTCCTCGTCCGTACCACAGCATCCGCCGATGATATTCACCAGTCCTTCGTCGATAAATTCTTTTATCTGTGGCGACATCGACTCTACCGTTTCATCGTACAGTCCCATAGAGTTCGGCAGTCCTGCGTTCGGATAAGCACTAATATAATAAGGTGCTTTCCTTGAAAGGTCTTTCAGGTAGGGTTTCATCTGTGCGGCACCAAACGAGCAGTTCAGTCCCACAGAGAATATCGGATAGCTTGAAACACTTGCTAGAAAGGCGTCGAGGGTCTGTCCGCTGAGTGTTCTTCCTGCAAGGTCGCTTATCGTTACGCTAAGCATTATCGGCAGTTGTCTGCCCTGTCTGTTCATCTCATTAAGTGCCGCATCGATAGCTGCCTTAGCATTCAGCGTATCGAATATAGTCTCAATGAGTATCGTATCTACACCGCCTTCTATCAATGCTCCTATCTGTTCGCAGTAGGCATCGAAGAGTTCGTCGTAGGTAATATCTCTTTCTGCAGGATTGCTGACATCGGAACTCATGGAGCAAGTCTTGTTCGTAGGACCTACCGAGCCTGCCACGAAACGAGGTTTCTCATCCGTAGAAAAAGCGTCGGCAGCCTTACGTGCCAGCTGTGCTCCTGCAAGTGCCATCTCACGACATTTGTCTTGCATGTTATAGTCTTCTTGCGAGATGCGCTGACTACTGAACGTGTTTGTAGTAATAATGTCGGCTCCTGCCTCTAAGTATTTCTTGTGAATATCGAGAACCACATCGGGACGTATGAGGTTAAAAGCGTCGTTATTGCCTTTAAGCCCATACTTCTGAATCATAGTACCCATCGCTCCGTCGAGCACAAGGATCTTCTCCTTTATTAAGTTCTCTATACCTTTCATTATCTGTTGTTAGAAGTTCTTTCTTGCTCTATCCATCTCCCTGCGGTCTTCTTTTTCCTTCAGGGTCTGTCGTTTGTCAAACTCTTTCTTTCCTCGTGCCAACGATATGTCCAGCTTTGCTCTTCCGTTGGTGTCGATAAAGAGTAATGTTGGCACTATTGTAAATCCCACTGCCTTCGTTGCCTCTTGCAGTTTTCTCAACTCACGACGATTAAGCAGCAGTTTCCTGTCGCGCTTTGCCGAATGGTTGTTGAACGAGCCATAGAAGTAAGGCGAGATATTCATTCCTTTCACCCACAGCTCTCCGTTGGCAAAGTAGCAATAGGTATCTACAAGCGACGCCTTGCCCAGTCGGATACTCTTTATCTCGGTACCCGTAAGCACGATGCCTGCCGTGTAGTCGTCAACGAAGAGGTACTCGAACGATGCCTTCTTGTTGCGTATCTGTATAGGACTTTTCTTCCTTATTTCCTGTTGTTCTTTGTTCATTTTTCTACTGTTGCAAATGCTTCTATATGCTCGTCGATATACTCAGCTATTCTGGCTGTCCACATCTCCTCGTTCTCCACGAACTCATCGTCGAGGTCGTCAAAATCAGGGAAACGTTCAAAGAGCGACATAAACTCGTCGTCGCTACAGTCGGCCTCTATCGCTTCGTGGTGTTTGTTATACAGTGTTGCTGCGCTGTAAACAAGTTTCGAAAGGTCTGTCAAGCCCCACATCTTCAATGCTTTTGCGAAGGGATTCTTAAAGAGGAACGGACCGTATCCGTTATGTATCAGCTGTACGAAACCACCGTCCATAACCTCATCGCGCATCTGTACATATGCCAATAGCGTTATCTGGTCAGCATTGAGCAGCTGCATCGTCTCGCCCGTCAGCTCACTACCGATAGCTTCGTTAATTTTGTCAACAAAAGCACCAACGAAAGCATCCATACCTTCATTGGCAGCCTTTATAATATCTTTTTCCTTGAGTTTAACCGTAATCATAATTTTTACCTCTTACTTCTAACCTCCTACATCTTAAAACGGCACTCCTTCCACCGGTGGCGGTGGCAACGGATCATCCTGCGATGCCTTCGACATTCTTATCTCTCCACCATTATCCATTGCCCCGATATATGAGTCCTGCGGATTCTGGAATCGTGTAAACTCTCCTCGGAAGTTAAGCAACACGTCACCCGTAGCACCTTTACGATGCTTGGCGATGATTATCTGTGCCATTCCGCGCAGGTCGTTACCGTGTTCGTCCTGAAAAATACGATAGTACTCTGGTCTGTGAACAAAAAGTACCATATCGGCATCCTGCTCTATGGCTCCCGACTCACGCAGGTCAGACAGTTGCGGACGTTTTCCCTCCTGTCCGTCGTCACGTTTCTCCACAGAACGGTTAAGCTGCGACAGCGCCAGTATTGGGATGTTCAACTCCTTAGCAAGTCCTTTCAGCGAACGACTTATTGTAGATACCTCTTCCTGACGACTTCCGAAGCGCGAGCCGTTGGCATTCATCAACTGTAGATAGTCTATAATTATCAGTCGCACCTTGTTCTCACGAACCAGCCTACGAGCCTTAGTACGCAACTCAAAGATTCCCATTCCCGGGGTATCGTCAACGTAAATCGGCGCTCCTTGGAGCAGTCGGAGATTTCTGTCCAGTCGCTTCCACTCTTCCTTATCAAGCTGTCCGTTAAGAATCTTCTTTCCCGAAATCTCACAAACGTTAGAGATAAGACGGTTCACCAGCTGGACGTTGCTCATTTCAAGCGAGAAGAACGCTACAGGTATATGTTCATCGACAGCAATATTCTTGGCAAGCGACAGCGCGAAGGCTGTCTTTCCCATCGCGGGACGTCCTGCAATGATGACGAGGTCGGAATTCTGCCATCCTGACGTCTTGTCATCAAGGTCGGTATAACCAGTAGGAATACCCGTCAGTCCACTGGTGTTCGATGCTGCCTTCTGCAGTATCTCCACTGCCTCGCTGACAACGGGGTCTATCTGTGTATAGTCCTGACGCATATTCTTCTGCGACAGTTCAAAGAGCTCGCCCTCTGCCGACTGCATTACTTCGTTGACGTCGGAAGTTTCGTCGAAGGCTCTCGTTTCCAGACGACTGGCGTAGGATATCAGCTGACGCGCCATAAACTTCTGTGCCAGAATATTCGCATGATACTCTATGTGAGCACTCGAAGCCACGTGCGACGACAGCTCAAGGATATATGCAGGACCGCCTATCTCTTCCAACGCTCCGTCGCGACGCACCTGTTCCGTAACCGTCATAATATCCACAGGCTGCTGATTCATGCTCAGCGTCTGTATAGCCTGATAAATCTTCTGGTTACGCGGTTCGTAGAATGTCTCTGGTTTCAGCACTTCGCTGACCATCGAGAATGCTTCGGTATCAATCATCAACGCACCAAGAACGGCTCTTTCTATGTCGAGCGCCTGGGGCTGAAGATGACCATATGTGGAATCTATAGGAACAGTATTTTTTCTTCTCTCTGCCATAATTATTTCTTTTGCGGGTACAAAATTACAAATATATTTGTATCTTTGCAACGATTTTCTAAACTTTAAGTTTTAAAAATACCAAATGAGAATATTTCCTTGCGCTAAGATAAACCTCGGACTCAACATCGTCAGCCAGCGTCCTGACGGCTATCATAACCTCGAGACGGTGTTCTATCCTGTCTTAATCAAAGACGATTTGTACATCTCTTATGGAAAGGACAAAGGCTGCACCCTTGAAGTCAAGGGCGAGGACATCGACTGCGACCCCGAGAAGAACCTTGTCGTTAAGGCTTATAACCTGCTAAACAACGACTTCGATCTGCCTCCGCTTCACTTCACCCTTACCAAGAAAATCCCTATGCAGGCAGGTATGGGCGGCGGCTCTTCCGACGGTGCTTACGCTATACGTCTAATTAATGAATACTGCTATCTGGATCTTTCCACGGAGCAGATGGAGCACTATGCTGCCCAACTTGGTGCCGACTGCGTCTTCTTCATAAAATCTACCCCAGCCTATGCAGAAGGTATTGGCGACAAACTCACCGACATCCACCTCGACCTCAGCGACTATAAACTTGTTGTTATAAAACCTACAATATCCATAAGTACGCGCGAGGCCTTCGCACACATAACACCTCAACAACCACAGAAAAACTGTCGTGACATCGTTCTTAACCAGCCCATAGAAACGTGGCGTCAAGACCTGAAAAACGACTTCGAGGACAGCATCTTTCCACAATACCCCAAGCTGGCAGAAATAAAACAGAAGCTCTACGATTTTGGTGCCATCTATGCGGCAATGAGTGGCAGCGGTAGCACCATATTCGGATTTTTTAAAGAATACCCTTCCCCATACTCCTTGAAAGATTACGGCGACGTATATTATCTGTTTAAGACATGAGAAAGCTACTTATCATAGTTCTATTCTTCTGTTCGCTGACACTATGTGCTCAGAAGGAGTTCTCTGCCGATACCATTCCCGACAATGTATGGACATCGATGCAGGGAAAGACCTATATTCCCAATGACAACATCCAGCGCTCCGATCTGCGCTACGTACGAGTGCTCCATTGGGACTACGACGGAAAGAGTCATTTGGGAGAGCTAATTTGTAATAAGGAAATAGCAGAAAAACTTGTCGTCATCTTCAAGGAACTATATGCGGCCCGCTATCCTATTCAACATATCGAGTTACCCGAGAAGTATAATGCCGACGACGAGAAGCAGATGCGTGCAAATAACACCTCTTGTTTCTGCTATCGACAGATTGCCGGCTCCAAGCGTCTATCCTACCACGCTCGCGGACTCGCTATCGACATCAATCCGCTTTACAACCCGCAGGTTCGTCACACCAAGGACGGTAAGACCATTACAGCGCCTAAGACAGCTGCTCGTTATGCCGACAGGAGCAAGACGTTTAAATATAAGATTACGCGCGACGACCTTGCCTACAAGCTATTTACAAAATACGGTTTCCAGTGGGGCGGCAACTGGAAGTACAGCAAAGACTATCAGCACTTTGAATACCGTTAAGCCAGCTCCATTGTGTTGTCTTCGTTTATTCGCTTTATCGTTGCTAAGGCGTGATACTCTATGCCGTGATCACGAAGGAATTGACCACCTTTAGCGAAAGATTTCTCCACAAGGAAACCCATTCCCACAATCTTTGCGCCCGACTGTCTGCACAAGTCTATCATACACCCTGATGCGTGTCCGTCAGCAAGGAAGTCGTCAAGGAAAAGTATCCTGTCTTTCTCAGTAAGAAGTTCCTTACTAATACATACCGTAGTATTGTCCACTCTCGTAAATGAGTATACCCACGACTCCCACGACTCTTCAATCGTCTTTGGCTTCGACTTCTTAATAAACACAACAGGCAGGTTCATCAGGTACCCAACAAGGATTGCAGGAGCGATACCTGACGCTTCTATAGTAACTATCTTGTTAATGTCTTTATCCTTATACAATCTTACAAATTCCTCTGCGCAACGCATCATCAACTGCGCATCAATCTGGTGGTTAAGAAACGTTCCTAACAGTACAGTTCTATCTTTGTATCTTGCATGTCCCTCTTTTAATATCCTTTCTTTCAGTTCTTCCATATTATATTTAATCTTAGTTTTCTTATATGTCCTAATTCTTTCAAATAATGGCGGCAAAAGTAACAATAAAAGTTTCAAAATCACTATATTTGCACAAACTTTTGAGAATAATTAGGATTTATATAAGATAAATAAACTATGACAGAAAAAGAAAAGATGCTATCTGGAGAAGTCTATTGCGCTATTGACCCTCAGTTACTGAAAGAGCTTGCTGAAGCAAGGGAGGTAATACACGACTACAACCTGTTACGTCCATCAGAGAACAAAAAGAAACTGGAACTGCTGAAAGGACTACTCGGACATATTGGCGACGATAAGGTTATTATCAATCAGCCATTTCGCTGCGACTACGGCAAACAGATAAGTATCGGCAAGCGTTTCTTTGCAAACTTCAACTTCACCATTCTCGACGAAGCACCTGTAACCATTGGCGATGACTGCTTCGTAGGTCCCAATGTTAGCATCTACACGGCCTGTCACAGCACAGACCCCGTAGAGCGGAACACCCGTCAGGAATGGGCAAAACCCGTCACTATCGGCAATAACGTTTGGATTGGCGGCAGCGTAACAATACTTCCAGGAGTCTCAATAGGCGACAATGTAAGTATCGGAGCAGGCTCCGTTGTGGTAAACGACATTCCCTCAAACACAATTGCTGTAGGTAATCCGTGTAAAGTAATAAAACAACTATAAGGCAGAATAGTGCTGAGTTTCACGAACTTACCATCCTTTCGGCAATACAATATTCTTCACATTATGTGCTTTCTTGAATAGTGGAGAAATTTCCTCATCGGTAAATCCGGCAATGCCACAACCGATGCGCGTCACAAGGAATGTCAATTCCGGATGTTCTTTGGCAAATGCTATGAACTCGTCCACATACGGGCGGATGGTTTCTACCCCGCCCTGCATCGTCGGAATGCCGTAGCTCTGACCTTGCAGCCCTACGCCCTGTCCCATTATAGCTCCAAACTTGCGATAGGCTATATATGCGGCTCCACCGCCGTGCATTCCCTTCAGGTTGCTTCCGAAGACAAAAATCTCGTTCGGCTGCAGCTCTGTGATAAGCTCTGGTGTAGTACGTTTCTGTTCCATAATATTATCTCTCAATATTTCTTGCTAAATTACGAAAAGAACACGAAGGCTGAGCCGAGCATCGTGCCCAGCAGCGGTATCAACAGTCCTATAACTAATGTCGTTGTCATTGTGTGCAAAGGTATAACTTTTTATTGAATTGCGCAATATTCCAATCAGATGAAATGCAATTTGTCTGCGGCATTTTTATCTCCAATACGTCGAAAGCATACTTGAAGATACCAAAAAAGGACCTGCCCAAACGGACAGGTCCCTTTTACTTATATCAGAGTGATATTACTCTTCCACAGCTGCCTGGGCGGCGGCTAACGAATACTGATAATCAGCTACTTACAGAGTTAGTGTAAAGTACTGGCACCTTAAATCCGACACATTCTGCGCGTTTTTACACGCTCGTAGAAACGATGAACGTGCTTATTATTTCCATTTTCTTAGATAAATCATATTGGGTTACCAACTTCTCTTTTCGTCAATGAGCTGTATTATTTCTTCTTTGAATTCAGACAGGCCTGTTTCATTAAGTATCTGTTCAAAAGCATTGAAAATGTCTTCGCGTTCTTCTGTCTCTATAAATGAAGACCGACGGTCAAGTTTATTGAACCCTTCAGCATAGTCAATGGCTATACGCTTGACAGCAGAGAAATCCAACTCCGCATGACTCGCCTCTTCCATCATCCGGCGACGGGTTTCTTTCCATAGCGCAACTGATTTGTTATATTTTGACTTGGGCACGAGCTCGTTTCCATCCCAATTACGCAGTGGATTGTTCAAATTCTCATGAAGCCATTCGACAGAACGCAGTTTCAAGACTTGCAAGTCTTGAATATTTCCTTTATACAACTTCTTTATTATCTTTCCAGCTTCAGCTGGGACACTTTCAATCCATAGGTGTCTCAATTCTGGAAGGCTTCCTGGATGAGGAAAATCATCAGCAGAGAATCCAAATAAATCATCCATTGTCAGTGTTTCCAATTCGCGAAGATTCGAAATCTCAGACACTTCACGGATATAACCTGGTTTTCCTGCCAACCCTAACCACGTAAGGCCAGGGTATCGCGCAGGAATATCCTTCAAATTAAAATCTTGGATACTTGTGAGACGTAAGTTGGTCAACCTGCTTAAGCCCACATCCGGAAGGAAATCATCATGCAACTCCACCCGAAGAACCATATAATAGCCATCATTAGGAGAATGGACACGAAGATTAGGTGACAATTTTCCTCTAAGCGTTAGGGTGCTGATGCTTGAAGGCAATAGGAGGACCTCAATATTTTCTCCGCTGATTTCAACCTCTTCGAGATGAGTACGGCTAAGGTCTAACTCTCGACGTTGGCAATTATCCCATACTAACTCCCGGATGAGGAATCGACGTTCTAAAAAAGGAATCAGTTGGGGATTATCCTTAGTTGTGGTGATTCTTCCCAATCCTAGGAGTTTGTCAAATTCAGAGTAATCCTTGACAGCACTGAGCGTATCGTCAGAGAGACCATAAAGATTCTTTTTCACTTCTTTGCCAGCAACGATAATGGTTTCATTCCATTTTGTGCGTGCTTCTTTGAAAGCCAAGACCTGATCTTTAGGTAGTTTTTTCCATTTTTCAGTCCATTTCTGTTGGCTACCGTTAGGCCAGTTGCCAAAACTCTTACATTCTTCAAATGGTCTTATGGGCATGTTCCCCACCTTCTTAGCATGAGAGGGGAAAAACTTGATGGGTGCCCAGCATTGATTGGTTTCGTTATTCCACAAATGGTGATTCAACCGAAGATAAGACATCTTATTGAGATCATTTTCCTCAGGAATCATCTCACTCCAGTAATCTAAGTCAATATAAACTGCATTCTCCTCACCTATTTGCACAATCTGAAATGTAAACCACTTCCCTGTCTCTTTTTCTTGGAGAGCATACACATCTCCTATTTGTAATGATGTATTTGTCATATTGCGTTTGACAATAATTAGTCTCTAAATTCGATATATCTGTTTTTTTTATTCTCTATTGCCCGCAACGATATACGAGCAATATTTACTGAGCAGATTTGACAAAGGGAGGTCTCCTTTCTTGAATCGCTCCGCATCAAGTTTCAACAATCTTTCACTCACAGGTTTCTTTCCCTTAAATATGGCTTTTAGATATGGAATGCCATTCTCTTCGACAATGTTTACATCAGTGAAGAACTGCGTCAAGTCCTCTGCATCAAAGACGATGGAGTAACTTGGACGCTTGGCTCCTGGAATGTCTTCTATCAGGATATTCTTTTCGACAAGGTCCTGTATATCACGTATGGCTGTGTCCTTCGAGCACTTTGCCAATGTCGCCCAAGTCTTTGATGTTATCTTTGCCTCATAGCCGTCAAGAAAGAGATTGAGCATCTGAGTCTGACGCTCGGTCATCGGAACTGACGATGCCTTCTGCCAGAAGAAGCTCTTGTTCAGGATTGTGGTGACGATGGTGTCAGCCTCGTCGAGTGCATCCACCAATTTCTGCATGTACCACACCAACCACTCCGTTATATCGCCATCGCCATGCTGCATCCGTTCCAGAATCTCGTAGTAGTGATTCTTGTCCTTATTAATCTGTGATGAAACATTGTAGAAACGGAACTCGCTCTTTTCTCCACGAGCAAGAAGCATGTCTGAAAGAATGCGGGCCAACCGCCCATTACCATCCTCGAAGGGATGGATGCTTACAAACCAAAAATGAGCGATGGCAGAACGGATGACGCTGCTTACTGGCTCCTCGCCATCAAACCAGATGAGGAATTTTCCCATCTCCTCTTCTACACGCTCTGGAGAAGGAGCAATATAGTGAATCTTCTCGCGTCCAAACATCCCGCTGACAATATGCTCCTCGTTTGTACGGTACTGACCTATTTCTATCTGGCTGCCTTCACTATAGCCTGAAGGGAAAAATGCAGCTTGCCAAGCACATAGTTTCTCTTTGCTAAGAGGAGTGTCATAGAGCTGTACTGCTTCAAGCATCACACCAACAACAGAATCGACATAATGAGATGGCGCGGTGTATTTCACGTTCTCGATTCCAAGCTTCCGGGCAATGGAAGAGCGAACCTGGTCCAAGTTCAGACGTATGCCTTCAATCTCCGAAGAATACACCACGTCATAGGTCAGGTTCTCTGCCATAGCACGCAGTTTGCTATCAAAGCCCAACGAATTCAACCTCCCGTAAAGCAACCCCTGCTTACGGAATACTTTCTCCTGAAGGAGTGACACTTGGGACATGTCCCAACGGAAGTCCGTCCAATTGTCTCTTTCGTGTATATACATATTGCATTCGTACTTTATGCGACAAAATTTCATATATAACGTCGCAAATTCTGCGGCAAAAATACGAAAATAATGCTGAACTACCAAATAAAAACGCAAAATATCGCATATTTTGCGACGTTTTTGCCTATAAATCGTCAATTGTCATCTTGTGGACACAAAAAAAGGACCTGCCCAAACGGACAGGTCCCTTTTACTTATATCAGAGTGATATTACTCTTCTACAGCTGCCTGTGCGGCGGCGAGACGTGCGATAGGCACGCGGAATGGAGAGCAAGAAGCGTAGTTCATGCCAATCTTAGCGCAGAACTTCACTGAGCTTGGCTCACCACCGTGCTCACCACAGATACCGCAGCGGAGGTCTGGACGAACCTCGCGACCTTCATTAACTGCGTACTTGATGAGACGACCTACACCAACCTGGTCAAGTACCTGGAATGGGTCAACCTTCAGAATCTTCTTGTCGAGATATACAGGGAGGAACGAAGCGATATCGTCGCGGCTGTAACCGAAGGTCATCTGTGTGAGGTCGTTAGTACCGAATGAGAAGTACTGAGCCTCAGAAGCTATCTGGTCAGCTGTCAGGGCAGCACGTGGAATCTCAATCATTGTACCTATTTCGAACTCTACTTCTACGCCATACTCCATGAATGTCTCTTTAGCTGCATACTGGATAATGTCCTTCTGCTGTTTGAGCTCCTGGAGGGTACCAATCAGTGGAACCATGATTTCTGGCATTGGGTGTTTGCCTTCCTTCTTCAGTTCGCAAGCTGCAGAGAGGATTGCCTTTGTCTGCATAGCGGTGATTTCTGGGAATGTGATACCGAGACGGCAACCGCGGTGTCCGAGCATTGGGTTGTTCTCAGCGAGAGAAGCTACACGGCGCTGTATGTCTTCCAGTGATACGCCCATTTCCTTAGCCATAACCTCCTGTCCTGCAAGATCGTGTGGTACGAACTCGTGGAGAGGTGGGTCGAGCAGACGGATGTTTACTGGCAGTCCATCCATAGCCTCGAGGATTCCCTTGAAGTCAGCCTTCTGGTAAGGCAGCAGTTTAGCAAGCGCCTTCTCGCGTCCTGCAACGCTGTCAGAGAGGATCATTTCGCGCATAGCAACGATTTTCTTATCCTCGAAGAACATGTGCTCTGTACGTGTAAGACCGATACCCTTAGCGCCGAACTGACGTGCTACGCGAGCATCGTGTGGAGTGTCGGCGTTGGTACGTACCTGCAGTTTTGTATATTTGTCGCAGAGGTCCATGAGCTCCTTGAAGTCGCCAGAGAGTTCAGCAGCCTTTGTAGGAACTTCGCCAGCATATACCTGACCTGTTGTACCGTTCAGTGAGATGTAGTCACCTTCTTTATATATAGTACCATCAATTTCTACAGTCTTGTCCTTGTAGCTTACGTTCAGTGAGCCTACACCTGATACGCAGCACTTACCCATACCGCGAGCAACAACGGCAGCGTGTGATGTCATACCGCCACGTGCTGTAAGGATACCTTCAGCGGCAGCCATACCAGCGAGGTCCTCGGGTGATGTCTCGATACGTACGAGTACCACTTTGTGACCGTCCTCGTGCCAAGCCTTAGCGTCGTCAGCGTGGAATACTATCTGTCCGCATGCAGCGCCAGGACTTGCTGGCAGACCCTGAGCTATGACTTTAGCTGTTGTCAGCGCCTTCTTGTCGAATATTGGGTGGAGCAGCTCGTCGAGTTTCTGTGGCTCGCAACGCAAGATAGCAGTCTTCTCGTCAATCTTACCCTCGTGGAGCAGGTCGATAGCAATTTTAACCATCGCAGCACCAGTACGCTTTCCGTTACGTGTCTGCAGGAACCACAGTTTGCCCTCCTGAACGGTGAACTCCATATCCTGCATATCGTGGTAGTGGTTCTCCAGGTTCTTCTGTATCTGGTTCAGCTGAGCGAATGTCTCAGGCATTGCCTCCTCCATAGAAGGATACTTAGCAACGCGGTCAGCCTCGCTGATGCCGGCACGCTGTGCCCAGCGCTGAGAGCCAATCTTTGTAATCTGCTGAGGAGTGCGGATACCAGCCACAACGTCCTCACCCTGTGCGTTAACGAGGTACTCACCGTTGAACAGAGGCTCACCGTTAGCAGCATCACGGCTGAAGCAAACACCAGTAGCTGATGTGTCGCCCATGTTACCGAATACCATAGCCATAACAGAAACGGCTGTTCCCCACTCGTCAGGAATACCCTCCATCTTACGATACAGGATAGCGCGCTCGTTCATCCAAGAACGGAACACAGCGCAGATAGCGCCCCACAGCTGCTCGATAGGATCGTCTGGGAAGCTCTTTCCTGTGCGCTCCTTGATAGCCTCTTTGAAGAGCTTAACAAGTTTCTTCAGGTCGTCAACAGAGAGGTCTTTGTCAAGAACGACACCGCTCTCCTTCTTTACCTTTTCAATAATCTCCTCGAACGGGTCGATGTCTTCCTTGTTAACGGGCTTCATTTCGAGAACCACGTCGCCGTACATCTGAACGAAGCGGCGATAAGAGTCGTAAACGAAGTGAGGATTCTGAGTCTTCTTTACCATACCCTCAGCAACCTCGTCGTTAAGACCAAGGTTCAGAATAGTGTCCATCATACCAGGCATTGAAGCGCGGGCACCAGAGCGAACGCTCACCAGCAGTGGGTTCTCCTTGTCGCCGAACTTAGAATTCATCAACTCCTCTATATGACGAACTGCTGCCATAACGTCGTCGTTAAGCAGTTCCATAATCTTCTCCTGACCTACCTCGTAGTACTCGTTACAACAATCAGTAGTGATTGTGAAACCCGGAGGAACAGGAACACCAAGAAGGTTCATCTCGGCAAGGTTAGCACCCTTACCACCGAGTTCCTCTCTCATTTTCGCATTACCTTCAGCCTTACCGTTGCCAAAGGTGTAAACTCTTTTTTGACTCATAAATCTTAATTATTTGTATTTATTAATAGTTGTGATTTTCAAATTCAACCCTGCAAAGATATGCATTAATTTTGTAATTACCAAGATTTGTGCATTATTTTTTAAGGTATTTAAGCATCAGTATGCGACGCACGCTGTCATTCAGAAGAGTTTCGCTGATGGTGCCGTTCTCTACAGCCTTGACAACAGCGTCGAAAACCTCAGCATATTCCTTCGGGCATAGCACTATATCGACGCCAGCCTGAAGACAGCCCAGCACAGCATCCACGTTGGTGTATTGCTTTGTTATGGCACCCATCTCCAGCGCGTCGGTAACAATGACGTTCCTGTATCCCAGTTCTCCGCGCAGTTTGTTCTGCAGCATCACCGACGACATTGTCGAAGGAATGTCCGACCCAATCACCTCCGGTGCTCCTATGTGTGCAGTCATCACCAGCTGGCAGCCCCAGTTTATGCCGGCACGGAATGTCACCATCTCGCAGCTAAGCATCTCCGTCCACGTCTTCTGTGTCTGTGCGTAGCCGTAGTGTGTGTCAGTCTTCACGTCTCCGTGACCCGGGAAGTGCTTTATGCAACCCACGATGCCTGCATCCTTCAATCCCTGCAGGTAGTTCACCACCATTGGTGCTGCCACAGCGGGATCGTCGCTGAATGCGCGCTTACCTATTATTATATTATCGGGGTTGGTATTCACGTCGGCAACAGGAGCGAAGTCAATGTCGAATCCATACTTCTTAAGGTACGTACCTATAGTATTACCACACTCATAGGCATTAGCAGGATTACCTGTGGCGCCGATGGCAGCCATTGACTCGTACTTCTTCACGTGGAAATTAGGGTTGTTTGCCAGTCGTGCTACTCGCCCACCCTCTTCGTCGATACATATCAGCGGCTTTCCGTTCAGCGCCTTCAACTGCGGCAGGAACTTCGCCAGCTGTGCCTCGTCGTTAATGTTCCAGTCGTACAGAATGATGCCGCCCACAGGGTACGACTTATTCTGCTGCTTCATCTTTTCATTAACCTCCTGCAGCTTCAAAGGCGCCAGGTCGGTTGGCGGATTTTCCCAGTGAATATCGGGGTCAAGAGCCTCCGGACGCACAAAGAACAGCTGTCCCACATTCTCGCGCAACGTCATCTTGCGCAACATCTCTTCCACCTCACTTTCCGGTGACGAACCACCGGAGCTGTCGTTCTCCGAACAAGAAGTTAACGACATGCAGCAAATCAGCAATGCTGCAAACAGCCATAGACCAAAATTTTTTCTTCCTTGAGTAATCATTTTTTAATATTTTCTGCAAATATACTACTTTTTCCCCAATAAAACAAGAATCTGCAGAAAAACCTTTCATCTTTTTCAGGAAATAAGCCTACCCCCACCCTCCAAAAGGAAGGGAGATTCAATCTTTATCAGGGTTTAAGGGCAATTCATTCAACTTTTTGGGGGGAATTCGATGCTTTACTCCAGTATTTTAAGCTTGTTCGAAAGCAAAAATTTAGGGGTTTTGAAGGCAATTTTCAACGATTTTTAGGGTAAAACTGTACTTTGGTCAAAAAGAAAAAAGGAAATAAAGGCTTGTAAGTGTCAGTAATTCAGTGGTTTAAAAGAAAAGCGCAATTAGGCGGTCATTTGGTCAATTAGGCGGTCATTTGGTCAATTGTCATTAAGAGTTTTGAAGTGCGATTTTGCTCAAAGTAAATAATAATATATATATTATTATATTACTTTGCGGATTTTGGCGTTTCCGATTCCTTAATGACAATTGACCTAATGACCAAATGACCGCCGTTTTTTTCAACGAGTTTTAGCGTTGCAGCGTTGCAGTGTTGCAGTTCAAAAATAAGTAATGCAAACCCCAAAAATAATTCTATATTTATATTTATATATATATAAATATATAATATAGAGGTTAAAACGGGATTTTGTACAACGAGAAAATCAACTGCAACACTGCAACACTGCAACGCATGCCAGTCATCGAAAACCTGTAAAATGCGATAAAAGTAGGCTTGTTACGACTTCAGCACCAAAGCACTTTATACCAAAAGTAGGCTACTTTTACCCCAAAAGTGGCGTAGTTTTAGGGGCGAGGACATATAATATAGAGGAGAGAGGAGTGAGGAGAGAGATATGCTTTATGCGCTTCTGAACTCCCCTCCCTTTGGAGGGGTTGGGGGAGGCTGTTACTATTCACTAACCCCTAACCACTAAAAATCTCTAACCCCTAACCTCTATTTTTTTTTGAAATAGTTTAAGCAAAATATGGAAGTATGAAATATTGTTTGTATCTTTGCAGTATGAAAAGGATTAAGGATATATTACATAAGAAGATTTCGCTACTGGCATTCTCATGCATAGTAAGTGTAGCGACATTGTTGCTTTACAACATACCGTTCTTCAGCTATGTGGCTGAAAACAGTAACGAGGGCACTGGTGGGAAGATATTCCTGCTGGCATCGCTGACGGTGGTTATGCTGGTGTTGAACTTCATGATGACCTACCTGACGATGTTCCTCACCAGGATGGTGGGTCGTATCCTGCTCGCCATATTCTCCGTCATCAACGCTACGGCGGTGTATTTCATAATGACGTACAGCGTGATTATCGATGCCACAACGATAGAAAATGTGTTTAACACGCGCTATTCCGAAGCATCGGGATTCTTCAGTGTGTGGCTGTGGCTCTTCATTGCCGTCTTTGGCGTTGTTCCTGCGCTGTACTGTCTGTTGCAGCCTGTGGTCTATGGCAAGGCAAAGAAGATGGCCATCTGGTGCGGCGGAGCCCTTGCCGTAGTGCTTGCCGTAGGAGCGATGAACATAAGTCAGACGCTGTGGATTAGCGAGCACGACACAGAGCTCGGCGGATTGCTGCAACCGTGGTCGTACATTGCCAATACGTACAGGGTGGCAGTGAGCAGTCACGACGAACAGGTCGAGGAGATAAAGCTGCCCGACGGCAAGATAGCTGACCAGGAAAAGACCGTTGTGGTGCTGGTTATCGGCGAGTCGGCACGTAAGGCAAACTTCCAGCTCTACGGCTACCAGCGCAAGAACAATCCGCTGTTGGCGAAGCGCAAGGACCTGAAGGTGTTCCAGGCTACGTCGTGCGCTACCTACACCACAGCAGGCACGAAGGCTATACTGGAGCCCAAGAACAGCGACGACCTCTACGAGATGCTGCCGAACTATGCCTACAGAACAGGCGTTGACGTATCGTGGCGCACCTCGAACTGGGGAGAGCCGCCAATCCACATAGGCGAATACCTCACCAACGAGCAGTTAGGCGAGATGTTCCCGGGCGAGAACATATACCACGACGCTATACTGCTGAAAGGACTGCGCGAGCGCATAGAGAACAGCAAGAAGAACAAGGTTCTCATTGTGCTGCACACGAGCACCAGTCACGGACCGAAATACGTGGGCAAATACCCCAAGGAGTTCGAGGCGTACAAGCCTGTGGCAGGGAGTGTTGAGGAAGGTCAGAAGAACGTCAACATGCTCATCAACGCCTACGACAACACCATACTCTACACCGACTTCCTGTTGGACAGCTTGATAAACACCCTGAGCGACATGAAGGAGTGGCACAGCGCCATGATATTCATCTCGGACCACGGAGAGTCGCTGGGCGAGAATAATATGTTCATGCACGGACTACCGATGAAGTTAGCGCCGAAGGTGCAGTACGAGATACCCTTCTTCGTATGGACATCGAAGGACTTCAGGACGTACAAGCCAGCAAGCGAGCTGCCCAAAGTTCTCGAGCAGCACTACATTTTCCACTCCGTGCTCAACCTCTTAGGAATTGAGTCCGAGGCGTACGATAAAGATTTCGATATCTACACTAAAACTGAATAATGAAGAAGATTATACTATATTTTGCATTTGTAGCCACAGTGATGGCATGTGGCAGCAAGGGGGAAGAGAAAACCGTCATGGAGGCTGAAGGTCTTGAGTTTGACAGTATTGTCGCAGACACGCTGGTAAGACTTACTTCCGAGCAGGGAGCACCCGAGGCTAAGGTGCACCTCAGTTTGATGTTTGCCACGAAGGGCGATAACGCGAAGGCCGTCAACGACACGCTGCTGCACTCGGGACTCGTGGTGCCCGACTACCTCTCGGACATCGATGCGAAGGGGAATATCAAGGCGGCACTTGACACCTTCCTTATACGTTTTGCAAACGACTACAAGAAGAACTATGCCCCACTCTATCAGCGCGACAGAGAGCACAAGGCGTCGTACAACATCGTGCTAAACTGCAAGGCGAAGATTAACAGTTACAAGGACGGCATAATAAACTACCAGGTAGAGACATACAACTATGCCGGCGGAAAGGACGGACTGCGCTGGACGCTGTCGCACAACATCGAGGCGAAGACAGCACGAATACTCACGCTTGACGACGTGCTGGTGCCCGGCTACGAGAAACAGCTGAAGGAGAAAGTTGTAGAGGCGCTATGCGACAAGTTCGACGCCGACGACCTCAAGGAACTTGGCGAGAAAGGCGTGATGTACGACATAGAGCCCTACCCGTCGAACAACTTCATACTGAAGGACGGCGCCATAGAGTTTATCTATGTGGATTCAGAAATTGCCGCTCACGACAAGGGCGAGATAAGAATAGAAGTGAAAGAAATTGACGACTTATGGAAATAATAAAGAAGTATTTTCCCGCGATAACGGAGCAGCAGCAGGAGCAGTTTGCTGCCCTGAAGGCTCTCTACGAGGACTGGAACCAGAAAATCAACGTCATCTCGCGCAAGGACATCGACAACCTGTACGAGCACCACGTGTTGCACTCGTTAGCGATTGCAAAGGCGCTGAACTTCAAGCCCGGCACCCGACTGCTGGACTTCGGTACCGGTGGAGGATTCCCCGGAATACCCCTCGCCATAATGTTTCCCGAGTGTCAGTTCAAACTCATCGACGGCACAGGAAAGAAGATAAGAGTAGCGACGGAAGTTGCCAACGCCATAGGACTGAAGAACTGTCGCCCCGAGCACCTTCGCGGTGAGGACGAGAAAGGAACGTACGACTTCGTAGTGTCGAGGGCGGTAATGCCGCTGCCCGACCTCATGAAGATTGTGCGCAAGAACATAGGCAAGAAACACAATAATGCTATGATGAATGGCGTTTTTGTACTTAAAGGCGGCAACGTGGACAGCGAGATACACCCCTTCCGCAAAAGTGCCGAAGTAACAGCGCTGAGCAACTGGTTCAGCGAGGAATGGTTTAACGAGAAATATTTAATTTACGTACCCGTATGATGAAGATAGAAAGTCTGGTATGCAACATGCTCCAAGAGAACTGCTACGTTGTTAGCGACGAGACGAAAGAGTGTGTCATCATTGACTGCGGAGCGTTCTACGAAGAAGAGCGCAGAGCGCTGGTGGAATATATCCGAAACAACGACCTGAAACCCGTTCACCTGCTGGCGACACACGGACATCTGGATCACAACTTCGGCAACGACACCATATTCAAGGAGTTCGGACTGAAGCCCGAAATAGCACAGGCCGACGAAGCTTGGATAACGAACTACAAAGAGCAGGCTATGAAACTCTACGGAATGACGTTAGAGATGGAGTTGCCTGAGGTGGGACACCTCCTCAGCGACAAGGAGAAGATACAGTTCGGCAACCACACCCTCGAGGTGATGGAGACACCAGGACACTCGCCTGGCTCCGTAGTGTTCTACTGCGAAGAGGAAAACGTGCTCTTCACCGGCGATACGCTGTTCCAAATGACAATAGGACGTACCGACCTGGAGGGAGGTAGCATGATGCAGATAATACAAAGCTTGAGAATTATAGCGCAACTGCCCGACAACACTAAGGTTTATCCGGGACACGGATACACTACGACTATCGGGTACGAACTGAGCAGAAATCCGTATATGGACAGATAATGTAGAGGAGAGAGGAGAGAGGAGAGAGTGCGAGGTACGAGGTACGAGAATGGTAAAAAGTGAGAAGATAATACTTGGTATTGACCCGGGAACGAACGTGATGGGCTACGGCGTAATAAAGGTCGTGGGCAACAAGGCGGAGATGGTGGCTATGGGAGTCATCGACATGCGTCGTGAGAGCGACCCGTACCTGAGGTTGGGAAGAATTTTCGAACGTGTGACAGGCATCATCGACGAGTTTCTGCCCGACGAGATGGCGATAGAAGCACCCTTCTTCGGAAAGAACGTGCAGTCGATGCTGAAGTTAGGACGCGCACAAGGAGTAGCTATAGCGGCAGCCATTCATCACGACATCCCCATTCACGAATATGCTCCGCTGAAGATAAAGATGGCCATCACGGGCAACGGCTCCGCATCGAAGGAACAGGTGGCAGGAATGTTACAACGACTGCTGAAACTGGACCCTAACGAGATGCCTAAATTCATGGACGCTACGGACGCATTGGGCGCTGCCTACTGTCACTTCATGCAGGCAAGCAGGCCAGAGTCGCAAGTGCACTACAAGAGTTGGAAGGACTACGTCAACAAAAACAAGAAATGATTGACCACATAGACATAAAAAAAGGTGAACACATAGCCATAGTAGGACCTAACGGCGGTGGGAAGTCGATGCTCGTCAGCAAGATAAAAAGCGACGAGATGAAACACATAGGCTTCCGCGACACCTACGGCTCAGAAACTGACAGGAAGTACTTCCTGCAGCAGCGATGGAACTCTATGGAGATAGACCCTGAGATGCCTAAAGTTGGCGACAAATACATAATACAGCTGTCGAGCGGAGAACTGAGAAAACTACAGATACAAAGGGCGTTGGAGAGCAAGCCGCGAGGACTGATACTGGAGAACGCCTTCATAGGACTCGACGCAGAGACGCGCGAACAGCTGAAGGTGCTGCTCGGCAGACTGTCGGAACAGGGACTGCAGATAATTCTGGTGCTCTCGAAATGGGACGAGATACCAGCCTTCATCACCCACGTTTACTGGGTGGACAACATGGAGGTAGGCACAAAGATGACCCGTCAGCAATACCTCGACACGATGACGAAGACACCCGCAAGAGTGCTCAGCAAGGAGAAGGAAGAGGCTATACTGTCGCTGCCCTACAAGGACAACGCATACAACGCCGAAGAGGTGATATCAATGAGAAACGTCAGCATACGCTACGGGGCGCGGACAATACTTAAAGACCTCAACTGGACAGTGATGAACGGTGAGCGATGGGCGCTGAGCGGACAGAACGGAGCAGGAAAATCTACCCTACTCTCGCTGGTATGTGCCGACAACCCACAAGGATATGCCTGCGACATCAGTCTCTTCGGAAGACAACGAGGCTCGGGAGAAAGCATCTGGGACATAAAGAAACACATAGGCTACGTATCGCCTGAGATGCACCGCTCCTACCGACAGAACCTGCCCGCGATACGCATCGTAGCAAGCGGACTGAAGGACAGCATAGGACTGTACGTGAAACCCGACGAGGGCGACTACGACATCTGTCGCTTCTGGATGGACATCTTCGGACTGGAAGGTCTCGAGGAGCGTCCTTTCCTTCAACTCTCGAGTGGCGAACAGCGACTTGTGCTGCTGGCGAGAGCCTTCGTGAAAGACCCCGAGCTGCTTATCCTCGACGAGCCCCTTCACGGACTCGACAACATAAACCGCCGTATGGTGAAAGACATCATAGAGACGTTCTGTCAACGACGCGGAAAAACCTTCATCATGGTGACCCACTATGAGGAGGAACTACCAGGAAATATTACAAATCATTTATATCTAAAAAGAAACGTATGAAAAAGGTGATTTTGCTCTTTGCACTACTCTGCACAATGAACGCAGCAGTAATGGCACAAGACGTTTTCAAGGAGGTAAGAAGACTGTCGTCAGTGATTGCGGCAGACACCACGAAAGACCTTACCACACGCAGGGTGGCACAGTTTAAGATTGACGCTCTGGACTATATGCGTCAGCGCTATTGGGAAGTGATGAAGGACGACAGTCTGATGTATTACTACGACGTGCTGAACCATCAGTCGCTGGCGCTGTACGAGTATATAGACCTCTACATGAAGCGACTCACCCCGCTGAAGAAGAAAAAGAAGCGCGAGGAGCTGCAGGCCGTCTTCCAGGCAGCAAGTCTTGAGAACAGCAAGTTCTTTGATACCGACAAAGAGCTCGTCGAGGCTTACATCCTCACGCCAGGATTCATTACCACATTCTCTTTGGACACAGATTGGGAAAAGGCGCTGGCAGATGTCCGCCGGCGCCTTCGCTCAATAGATCTATAAAAGAAGATTATTTCTTTCTTAACACTACTGCAGAACGGGCTGGAATGTATAATTTCAGCCATTCTTTTTGGTCTTTCTCGTAGAGAGGATCGTAGTTTGTGAGATGCTCTACGCTGTCGTCGGCAAAGCCGTGACCACCGAAATCTACAGAGTCGGTATTCAGGACAACCTTGTAAGAACCTGTCGGAACGAGGAATCCGTAGTCCGTGAACGAACGTGTCGGAGAGAAGTTGAACACGAAGATGAGGTCGCCGCGCATGAACGCCAGAATCTGGTCGCCATCGTTGTGCCATATCTCCTGAACAGGAGTATCGTTGAAGTTCTTCTGACTCTTTATGACCTTTATCATTTCACGGTCGAAGTCGCCTAACCAATGATAGCAGAGGTCCTTGTTATCGACAAGGTTCCACTGACGACGAGCATACTTGTATGACCAGCCGTTACCCTCGCGTGGGAAGTCTATCCACTCCGGATGACCGAACTCGTTACCCATGAAATTCAGGTAGCCGCCGTTGATAGCCGCCGCTGTCACAAGACGTATCATCTTGTGGAGGGCTATACCGCGCTCAGCAACACCGTTGATGTCCTTCTTTGCGAAGTGCCAATACATATCGGCATCGATGAGACGGAAGATTATCGTCTTGTCGCCCACCAACGCCTGGTCGTGACTCTCGCAGTAAGAGATGGTCTTCTCGTCGGGACGGCGGTTCTTCACCTCCCAGAATATTGAAGACGGTTTCCAGTTCTCGTCGCTGAGTTCCTTGATAGTCTTTATCCAGTAGTCAGGAATGTTCATCGCCATACGGTAGTCGAAGCCGTAGCCTCCATCCTCGAACTTAGCAGCAAGACCAGGCATACCACTAACCTCTTCGGCTATGGTGATAGCGTTCTTGTTGACCTCGTGGATGAGTTTGTTGGCAAGTGTGAGATAGCATATAGCGTTGTCGTCCTGATGACCGTTGAAGTAGTCGGCATAGTTACAGAACGCCTCACCGAGTCCGTGAGAATAGTAAAGCATTGACGTTACTCCGTCGAAACGGAAGCCGTCGAAGTGGAACTCTTCCATCCAGTACTTGCAGTTGCTGAGGAGGAAGTGTATGACGTCGTCCTTTCCGTAGTCGAAACACAGAGAGTCCCATGCTGGGTGCTCGTGACGGTCGCCAGGATAGAAGAACTGATTGGGGTCGCCGCAAAGGTTACCAAGACCTTCCACCTCGTTCTTCACAGCGTGACTGTGAACGATGTCCATAATCACTGCGATGCCGTTCTTATGAGCAGTATCTATGAGTTCCTTGAGTTCCTCGGGAGTTCCGAAACGACTGCTGGCAGCGAAGAAAGAACTTACGTGGTAGCCGAACGAGCCGTAGTAAGGATGCTCCTGGATAGCCATAATCTGGATGCAGTTATAGCCGTCGGCGATGACACGAGGAAGTACGTTGTCCTTGAACTCGGTATATGTGCCCACCTTCTCTGCATCTTCGCCCATTCCTATGTGGCATTCGTAGATGAGCAGCGGACTCTTGTTAGGCTTGAAAGTCTTTTTCTTCCAAACGTAAGGCTCCTCGGGTGCCCATACCTGAGCAGAGAAAATCTTTGTGTTCTCGTCCTGAACGACACGACGAATCCACGCAGGGATGCGCTCGCCCTCGCCACCGTTCCACTTTACGTGCATCTTGAAGAGGTCGCCGTGCTTCATTGCCTTCTTAGGCAGTTTCAGCTCCCAGTTTCCTGTTCCTTCGACACGCTTGGCACGATATGCCTCATCCTCCTGCCAGTTGTTGAAGTCGCCTACAAGATAGATGTCTGTAGCGTTGGGTGCCCACTCACGGAATACCCATCCTCCGCGCGGAGTCTGGTGAAGTCCGTAATACTCATGACCGTTAGCAAAGTCCGACAAAGAGACTTTACCGTTATGTGTCAACTGGTTAATCTTCCAAACGGCGTGCTCGTGACGTCCACGAATAGCATCTTCAAAAGGCTCCAGCCAACCGTCGTTCTGCACAAGACCGATGTGTTTTGGTGCAGCTGATTTCTTTGTTGTTGCCATAGTCCTTATGCTTTAACCTTAAAAATAGCTTTTCTTATCTCTGGTGTCTCACCAATACAAGGGGTATGACCGTCCTGTGGGAAGAAGATAGCAAACTGACCTGGGTTACACTTCACGTAGGTCTGTGCAATGATGTCGTACTTCGTTACGTCCTTCTCGTCGTTATATTCCAACTCGGGAAGGTCGCAAAGAGGGGTATAGCCGTAAACCTCGGGAGCATCGAGAGGTATCTGGATGTCAATCATTCTGCGATGAGTCTCCATCTTAGCCTCTTCCTTGGACTTGGTCTTCGCTGTAGTGATGTTTACGAAGAGGTCCTTGTCCTTGATGAAGTGCTTACCTTCCTCGAGCTTGTTAAGGTCGTTGTTCTTGATAAACTCAACCACGTCAGCAAACAGCGGATTGAGTCCTACATAAAATTCCAACTTTTCTAATGTGTCAACTACCATAATATTAAAGTTTTAAAGTTAATAATTATTTCTTGTTTTTTCACTTCTTTACTCTTCCGCGCTCATAGACGCCCTGCGAGGTTATGTTTCCGTTGCGGTCCTTCTCAACGAATTTTCCTTCACGGATATCGTCTTTATAGGTGCCTTCGAAACGGTTGCCCTGTTTGTCTTCCTCGATAGCTTTTCCGTTTCGCATACCGTTACGGTAGGTTCCGCGGAACTTTGCTCCGTCGTGGAAATGTATTATCACCTCGCCATCTACATTTCCGTTCTTGAAACCGCCTTCAAAGACGTCGCCTGTGGTCTTGGTGAGTTTTCCTTTTCCGTTCTGTTTATCGTTCTTCCAACCGCCTACGTAGATGTCGCCATTCCTCCAGCGGAATGTTCCTGTACCGTCTTTGTTGCCGTCGCGGAAGTCGCCTGTATAGACGTCGCCGTTGGCATATTTGAACGTGCCCACTCCTGTGCGCTCGCCCTGTACGTAGTCGCCTTCGTATTTGTCGCCATTCTGGAATTTGTATATTCCTTTTCCGTTAGGCATATCTTCTTTCCACATACCGGTATAGACGTCGCCGTCGGAGTAGTAGTTAGTACCCTTTCCGGAGCGAACGTTGTTAACCCACTCGCCGTCGTAGAGAGTGCCGTCGCCCCAGTCGAACTTTCCTCTGCCCCACTTCTTGTCGTCTTTCCACTGACCGTCGTAGAAGGCTCCGTTGGCATAGGTGTATTTTCCCTTTCCCTGACGTTTGTCCTGATACCACAGACCCTCGTACTTGTCACCATTATAATAGTACATAGTACCCTTACCGTGTTGGTAGTCGCGGAACCAGAGTCCGTCGTAACGGTTGTCGTTCTGGAAATAGTAAACACCCTTTCCGTGTTGCTGATTGTTATACCACTGACCTTCGTATTTCTCACCGTCAGCGAAAGAATACACACCAAATCCCTGACGCTTTCCCTTGTGGTACTCTCCGTCGTAGGCGTCGCCGTTGCTGTAAGTCACGCTACCCTTTCCGTGAGGCTTTCCGCTGAGCATCTCTCCACGATACTGACCGTGCAGAATGCCCTCCTTCACTTCACAGGAACCAAGGCTTATAGCATCCTTCTGTGCAAAGGATGTGGCGGGGATTGTTAATAGTATTATAAGTGCAAATATGTCGTTTTTCAAGTTTTTCATTCTACAAAAGTATATAAAATTTTCTATTCACCCAACTTTTTTATAAAAATTATGAATTCTAAATTATGAATTATGAATTATTTAGTACCTTTGCACCCTAAAATAATAAAAGGTAAAGAAGGATGAATCAAGAAATTGAACGCAGAAGAACGTTTGCAATAATATCGCACCCTGATGCTGGTAAGACAACACTCACAGAAAAACTGCTGTTGTTTGGAGGTCAGATTCAGGTGGCTGGAGCTGTTAAGAACAACAAGATTAAGAAGACTGCCACCTCCGACTGGATGGACATTGAGAAGCAGCGCGGAATATCTGTCAGCACCTCTGTTATGGAGTTCGACTACACTCCTGAGGGTACTGACAACGAGTACAAGATAAATATCCTCGACACTCCTGGACACCAGGACTTCGCGGAAGATACATACAGAACGCTGACGGCTGTTGACTCGGCCATCATCGTTGTCGATAGCGCAAAGGGTGTGGAGGCACAGACGCGGAAACTGATGACCGTCTGTCGTATGCGCAACACTCCTGTTATCATCTTCATAAACAAGATGGACCGCGAGGGACGCGACCCCTTCGACCTGCTCGACGAACTGGAACAGGAGTTGGAGATAAAGGTGCGCCCGCTATCGTGGCCTATAAACCAGGGTGCTAAGTTCAAAGGTGTGTATAACATCTACGAACAGAAACTGGACCTCTTCACCCCCGACAAACAGCGCGTCACCGAAAAGGTCGGTGTGGAACTCGATTCTACAGAACTCGACAAGCGCGTCGGAGAAGCCGATGCCAGCAAGCTGCGCGAAGACCTGGAACTGGTGGACGGCGTCTATCCGGAATTTGACGTCGAGAGCTATCGCTCCGCTGAGGTCGCTCCGGTATTCTTCGGCTCCGCACTCAACAACTTCGGTGTTCAGGAGTTGCTTAACTGTTTCGTCGAGATAGCTCCCTCACCACGTCCCACAAAGGCTGAGGAGCGTATGGTGAGTCCCGAAGAGCCTAAATTCACCGGATTTATCTTTAAGATTACAGCCAACATAGACCCCAACCACCGTTCGTGCATCGCCTTCTGCAAGGTCTGCTCAGGACGTTTCCAGCGCAACCAGCCCTACCTGCACGTTCGTCACGGGAAGACACTCCGTTTCTCGGCTGCCACACAGTTTATGGCGCAGCGCAAGTCAACTATCGACGAGGCGTGGCCAGGCGACATCGTGGGTCTGCCCGACAACGGCACATTCAAGATTGGCGACACGCTGACCGAGGGAGAACAGCTGCACTTCCGCGGACTGCCGTCGTTCTCGCCGGAGATGTTCAAATACATCGAGAATGATGACCCCATGAAACAGAAACAGCTGCAGAAAGGTATCGACCAGCTTATGGACGAGGGTGTTGCACAGCTCTTCGTCAACCAGTTCAACAATCGCAAAATCATTGGTACCGTAGGACAGCTGCAGTTCGAGGTTATCCAGTATCGTCTGGAACACGAATACAACGCACGCTGCCGTTGGGAGCCCATCCACCTGTATAAGGCTTGTTGGATAGAGGCTGACGACGACGCGGAACTTGACGCCTTCAAGAAACGCAAATATCAGTATATGGCGAAGGACAAGGAAGGACGCGACGTCTTCCTCGCCGACTCGTCATACGTGCTGCAGATGGCGCAGGAAGACTTCAAGGGCATACGTTTCCACTTCACTTCAGAGTTTTAGGAAATTCTCCACTATCTCCTTACCAGAGGGTGTCAACACGCTCTCTGGGTGGAACTGTATTCCATAGACAGGCAACTCTCTATGGCGCAGAGCCATTATCTGTCCTTCGTCGCTTTCTGCCAGCACCTCAAGACTTTCAGGAAGTCCTTCTTTCGACACTACCCACGAGTGGTAACGTCCTACGGTGATACGTCTTGGAAGTCCTTTGAACAACGTACTGTCGGAGAGTATCGTGGCATCTGTGGCTACACCGTGAAACACATCGTCAAGATTCTCCAGACGGGCTCCGAAGGACTCGCCGATAGCCTGATGACCTAAGCACACACCGAGAATGGGTTTTCGTGTGGCATACTCCCTTATGACGTCCAACAGCAGACCTGCCTCTGAAGGTATTCCCGGACCAGGCGAGAGTACTATCTTGTCGAACGACTCCAACTGCTCCAACCGGAACTTGTCGTTACGGAATACCGTAACATCGGCTCCGAGGTCCTTCAACAGATGGACCAGATTATAAGTAAAACTGTCGTAATTGTCTATCACTACTACCTTCATTGTTCTGCCCTTTCTATTGCTTTGCGCAATGCTCCTAATTTGTTGTTAACTTCCTGTAACTCATACTCTTCGTCGCTCTTCGCAACGATGCCGCCACCAGCCTGGAACCACAGCTCGCCACCACGCGACACGAAGGTGCGGATAGTGATAGCCTGGTTCAGGTCGCCATTCAGACCTATGTAACCTATACACCCTCCGTACGCACCACGATTGTGGGGCTCCAACTCGGAGATTATCTGCATAGCACGCACCTTGGGAGCACCCGACAGCGTACCCGCAGGGAAAGTATCGATGAATGTCTTTAGTTTCGCACCTCGTACCTCGTACCTCGCACCTCGCACCTCGATATCCCCACTCACCCTACTAACAAGATGAATGACATGTGAGTAGTACTGCAGGTCCTTGAAGAAATCGACCTTCACCCCACGACAGTTTCTCGACAAGTCGTTGCGTGCAAGGTCAACAAGCATTACGTGTTCGGCATTCTCCTTAGGGTCGTTACGCAGGTACTCCGTATTCTTCTTGTCCTGTTCGCTGTCGCCAGTACGTCGTGTTGTTCCTGCTATCGGGTCTATGTAAGCCCTGTTGCCCTCAATGCGACAGTGTGTTTCCGGCGAGGAGCCGAAGATGCGGAACCCGCCGAAGTCGAAATAGAAAAGATAAGGCGAGGGATTGATGCTTCTCAACGCTCTGTAGAGATTGAAGTCGTCGCCCTCATAACGTTGTATGAAACGTCGCGAGAGAACTATCTGGAAGACGTCGCCACGAAGACAATGACGTATGCCCTCACGGATATTCTTCTTGTGTTCTTCGTCGGTTAGTGTCGATGTCACCTCGCCTACAGCGTGAAAGCCATAAGTCCTTGCTGTGGGTTTGTTTATGGTACGTTCTATGTCGTCCAACACGCTCTCGTCGCCAATGGTCACAAGCGTCATCTCGCTGTTGTGGTGGTCAAAGACTATTATGTCACGATAGAGCACATACAACACGTCGGGAGCATCGTTCTCGTCCATCGTAGAGTCCTTGACGTTGATATTCTCGAAATATCTCACAGCATTAAACGTGGTGTATCCATAGAGTCCGATGTAGTTGGCGTTTTCGCCCTCTACCTGAAAGTTCCCGAGGAAGTCTGCCAGCGCCTTGTCTGTGGTGTAGTTGCCGTCTATCACCGTCTGCGTCGTGCTGCCGTCGGGCAAGGTCATAGTACACAGTCCGTGACCTATTGCTATGCTTGCCATAGGACATATTCCTATGAACGAACGCGAGTTGTTGGCGTCGTGATAGTCGCTACTCTCCATAAGTGCACTCTGCGGATAGAGGTCGCGCAGACGCATATATGCTCCTACCGGCGTATATACATCGGCAAGGATTGTTCTGGTATGTGTGACGTACTTCATACTATTTTATTGTTTAGGTAAGTTTCTATATCTTTGTCGCCTCGTCCGCTTACTGTCAGCACCACGACATCGTCGGGACGGAAGGTCATCTTCTCGAATAAGGCAATAGCGTGGGCACTCTCTATGGCAGGTATTATGCCTTCCATCCTTGTCAACTCATAGCCGGCACGAATGGCCTCATCGTCGTTGATGGCGAGAACCGTAGAGCGTCCTTTTGCCGTCATATTGCAGTGCATCGGTCCTACTCCCGGGTAGTCAAGACCTGCTGAGATGGTGAAGGCTTCTTCTATCTGTCCGTCGGGGGTCTGCATGACAAGCATCTTCGAACCGTGAAGTATGCCTACCTTACCACGATGTATCGTTGCTGCCGTCCTGTCGGTATCTACTCCGCTGCCTCCTGCTTCGGCAAGCACTATCTTTACACGTTCGTCGTTGACGTAGTGATATATGGTGCCGGCGGCATTGGAGCCTCCTCCTATGCAGGCTATGAGGTAGTCGGGATAGTCGCGTCCTTCCTTCTCCTGGAGCTGCCATTTTATCTCTTCGGAGATAACACTCTGCATCCTTGCCACAATGTCGGGATAAGGGTGCGGACCCATCGTGGAGCCTACTATGTAGAACGTGTCTTTAGGATGACAGCACCAGTCGCGGATAGCCTCGGAACAGGCGTCGGAGAGTGTCATATTTCCCGTCCTTACGGGGTGTACCTTAGCTCCCAGCATCTTCATACGTTCCACGTTAACGTGCTGGCGCTCTACGTCTGTGGCTCCCATAAACACCTCGCACTCCATATTCATCAGCGCACAGACGGTGGCTGTCGCTACTCCGTGCTGACCGGCTCCCGTCTCGGCAATGATACGTGTCTTGCCCATCTTGCGGGCCATAAGTATCTGACCTATCGTGTTATTTATCTTGTGGGCTCCCGTGTGGTTCAGGTCTTCCCGTTTCAGGTACAGCTTACAACCGTACTTCTCGCTCATCCTGCCGGCATAGTAAAGTGGTGACGGACGACCCACATAGTCCTTGAGCAACTGGTGGTATTCTTGTTTGAAATCGTCGCTCTCTATTATCGGAAGATATGCCTTTCTGAGGTCTTCCACACACTTGTATAATATCTCTGGAACATAGGCTCCACCGAAGTCGCCATAGAAGCCTCGTTCATCTACAAAATAGTTCTCTTTCATCGTTTCAGGTCATTTAGTAAGTTATTGATAGCCAGCGTCGTATCGCCGTTGCTTTCATTTAATAGTGTAACGAATTTCGAACCTATAATAGCACCTGCCGCATTAGCCTGTGCCGACTCCAAGGTCTGTTTGTTTGAGATGCCGAAACCTATCATCCTGGGGTTGCGGAGCGACATGCTGTTTATGCGTTGGAAGTACTCCACTTTGGCATCGTCGAACGACTTCTGGGCACCTGTTATCGATGCTGACGACACCATGTATATGAAGCCGTCGGTATTGTCGTCGATAAACCGTATTCTCTCCTCGCTGGTCTCTGGGGTTATCATCATTATCACCCTGAGGTCGTAACGGTCGCTGGCGGGTTTCACCTCGTTAAGATAGTCGTCGAAGGGAAGGTCGGGAATGATGACGCCCGAGATGCCTGCCTCAGCACAACGACGGAAGAACTCCTCGAAGCCGTAGTGCATGACGATATTCAGATAACCCATCCACACAAGGGGAATAGTAACTTCGTCCTTTATCTCCGTGAGTTGTCGGAAGAGTATGTCGGCAGTCATTCCGTTCTTTATGGCTATCGTTCCTGCCGACTGTATCACAGGACCGTCGGCAAGGGGGTCGCTGAAGGGCATACCAACCTCTATCATGTCTATCCCGTGCTCCTGGAGGGTCTTTATCACGTCACCTGTCCCCTCTAACGTGGGACATCCGGCACAGAAATACAACGAGAGCAGTTTCCTTCCTGTCTCGCGCTGTTGCTCAAACAGTTTGTTAATCTTATTCATAGTTTTTATGCTTTTAGTTGCTCAATAAATTGTTTTAACGCCTCACCAGGATCATCGGTCTTCATGAAGTTCTCGCCGATGAGGAATCCCCTGTAGCCCGCTTCACGAAGCTGTCGCACCGTTTCGGGCGACGAGATGCCGCTTTCGCTGACTTTCACTACGTCCTTAGGCAACAGTTCTGCCAAACGGAACGACGTCTCTACGTCCGTCACGAATGTTCCGAGGTGCCTGTTGTTTATGCCACACATATCGGGTTCTGTCTCTACGTACTCCAACTCACTTTCCGAGTGCATCTCCAGGAGCACCTCCAAGTGCAGACTGTGGGCCGCTCTTACGAGCTGGGCACACTCTTTCTTCGTCAGGGCGGCAGCAATTAACAGCACCGCCGATGCGCCGCAGTTTACAGCCTGAAACAGTTGGCGCTCGTCAATGACGAAGTTCTTATATAGTATAGGTATGTTCACTCCGCTGGTGCGTGCCGTCGTTATGAAGGCGTCGGAACCGCCAAAGAATTTCTCGTCGGTAAGGATACTCAGCGCCGCTGCCCCGTTCTGCTGGTACGCCAGCGGAATGATGTCGGCTCTACCCTCTTTCTTTATCCATCCTTTTGACGGCGACCGACGTTTAAACTCCGCTATTATTCCGGTACTCGACTCAAGGAGTGCCTTCCTCATAGAAACCATCGTACCCAGAACTCCTTGAACTCCCTGAACTCCTTGGACTCCTTGAACTCCTTGAACTCCTTGAACTTCTTGACGCTTGTGGGCTATTATCTCTTCTAATATATCAGCCATTTATCTCAACGAATTTCTTAAACGTTTGTAATGCCTTTCCGCTGTCTATCGACTCGCGGGCTATCTCTATACACTCTTCAATGGTCTTCTCTCCACGCTCCAGCACCTGAATGCCGAAGGCAGCATTCGCCAGCACTATGTTCTTCTGTGCCGGCAGTGCAGTGTTCGCAAGCACGTTGTCGAAGATTTCCTTTGCCTCTTCTTCTGTTGCACCGCCGACGAGCTCTTCGGGTTTCGCTATGTCAAAGCCTAAGTCCTGAGGTTTAAACACTCGTTCATACTGGTTTGTTGTCACCTTGAAGTCGCCGGTCAGCGAAATCTCGTCGTAGCCGTCTATGGAGTTCACTATTCCGTAGTCTATCCCTATCTTCTGATAAACGTTCTGGTAAAGACGCATCTGGTCAAGGTTAGCGACTCCCAACAGCTGACATTGCGGTTGCGACGGATTAACTATAGGACCGAGCAGGTTAAAACACGTAGGAAACTGGAGGGCTTTACGTATAGGACCAACAAACTTCATAGCCTTTGCAAACAGCTGGGCATGCAGATAAACTATTCCTGCCTCGTTGATGGAACGGTTCAGCTGGTCTATGTCGTCAGTAAACTTCACACCGTGATTAGCAATTACGTTCGACGCCCCGCTAACCGATGTTGCTGCGTAGTTTCCGTGTTTCGCCACCTTGTAGCCTGCTCCCGCAATGACGAAACATGCTGTGGTAGAGATGTTAAAGGTGTTCTTCCTGTCGCCACCAGTACCTACCACGTCGATATACCTGTCGCAGTCGAGGGGCACAGGAACTCCCGTCTCCAGTATTCCATCACGGAAGCCAAGCAGCTCATCAACGGTGATTCCTCGCATCTGCAGTCCTGTCAGCAGCGCCGTCACCTGTTCCTCAGGGAACTCACTCCTTGTAATACCAATAAGCACTCGCTTCATCTCCTCACGAGAAAGTTCCTCGTGGTTAAGCATTCTGTTTAAAATTTCCTTCATTTCCATTTTTCTATCTATTTTTGTTTCTAAAAAATTCCCAATGGTTTAAATGTTATCATAATTCTCAATTCTCAATTCCCAATTAAAAAAGGCCTGTCGCAAGAACGACAGACCTTTGTAAATTTATATGACAAGTATCTACACGGCTTCGCTACTCACGACTTTTGGATCTTGAGTTGCGCCACCACCATGCTGTTGTCATTGATACTTTTCTCATCTCTTTTGTTATTATTCGTCGGCAAAAGTAAATATTTTATTTCAAACTGCAAAATATTTTGCCAAAAATTTTACAAAAACTTATCTCAGCTGAAATTTCAGCCCTTGTACTTTCACCCTACTTCTCAACGTCAGTCTGACCCCTGATACATCCTTTTCTAACCCCCTCGAACTCGTTCACGTTCGGAAGAATTAGAGCGAGGCTCTATTCTTCTCTCACTTAATCACGACTCGTCCATCCTTAATATACACTCCCTTCTGCGGCTCCCCGTTCAAGCGCCTGCCGCTGAGGTCATAGAGATTGTCGGATGTTGAAGAAGCTGTTTTTTCTATAGGCTCGACTCCTGTTTCGATAGACGTTTCCCAGATAACCTTGCCGTCCTCTTCGCATGAGGCGAATGATGTGTAGTCGCAGATACAGGTTGGTATGGGGCGCAACCAATTGTCAAGGATCCCGTCAGTAATACTGCCGACGCCGTCTATCCAACTATATTCAAGTTCATCATCAGCAATAATATATACAGGAAAATAATTATCGTTGTTCTTCTCTAATTCAATATTCTTTAATATGATGTCTCCAAAAGTTTCAGATATCTCGCCTGAATATACTGCTCCACGTTCCATCCCCATGTCAAACATCAGTCGTGTCTCCTTAGTATCTTCATCAATGGTATATACTTTCCTGTCTTCATCTTCATACCAAGTGCTGACATATACTGCATCGCCGCCGTTAAAGTACTTATATAGTCTGTAACACTCGTGCCCGTCAATGGTAATTTTGTCTTCCAATACATACTTTAGAGGGAGTGCCTCGTGGGTAAAATTATAAGACCCGTCAAATGTTTCTTCAAAGTGGTGATAGACATAATTCCATGTCTTACCTTCTTTCAGCATAGGACGATGTAGAAAGTCGCGACCATAGTCTGCTTGTGCTTCGTTGCGTAACTTGTTCCACAACTCTTTCTCCGGGTCTTTTTCCTGACAATATGATAGATATTTAAAATCAGTTATTTCATCTAAATAATTAAGCAGAAATCCACGGAAAACACATCCCAATCCTTCAACAATTACAGCACCATTACTCAATGTTAACTTTTTCTTTGCTAAATTATCTGAGCCATGGGTGATTGTCTCTACCTTACTTACTGTGATATTGCCATACCCTTCTTTTAAACGATAAACATCACCTATATTTTTTGTATAATCATAAAGAATAATCTCTCCATCAGCTGTTTCCTCATACGGACAGCCATTCTTTGGTCCTTCAAAGAAAAACCATTGTTGTAATTCATAGAAACTTTCCGCATCGGCATACACTTTTCCATCTTCACTCCTAATAAGGAGCGGTGTTGCAGATTCTACACCATTTTTTAACGGGACTTTATGCATATATGATTTTTCCTCATTAGAATCAATATCTAACCTCTCTTCCTGCCACAACATCTGATAATTCTTTCCTTTTTTTGTAGTTGTTCCTGATATGTAGTAGTTAAGCATACTTCCCCATGCGTGTTCAGTTTCCAAATCGGAAAGAAAAGAGTTGGTATAGTAATACCAAATTTTTTTAGCATCATTGGGGATATCCTGAGCTGAAGCAGATATCCATGGAAGAATAGATATAATAAAAACAATAATAAAATGCTTCATAGGTCAATTCTATATTATATTATCAACAAAATTATTAAAATATTTAATATTATAGTATCTGTTTCACTCCTTCTTCTCGTCAGGCACAAGCTTCTGCATCGGCAAGGGCGTGATTATTCATTTCTCTGGTTTATCAAATTCACCACCACCTTTACCATCACGTCTTTCTCCTCTGTTCTGCTCTCTGCAATCATTAGCGTTAGAGCAACTAGGGTATTGTCAGCTATACGTTTTGAACCGTCTTCACGATAGAGGATGTTGTTGTTGTTGAGGAACCAAAGGAAGAGGGTTGCAGCAATGCGTTTGTTGCCATCACTGAAAGAATGGTTTTTGGTGACGAGGTAGAGTAGCATGGCGGCTTTCTCCTCTACACTGGGATAGAGTTCTTCGCCGCCGAAGGTCTGATAGATTTGTCCGATACTGCTCTTAAAGGAATCGTCCTTTTCATTACCAAAAAGTGCTGAACCTCCAAACTTTTCGCGCAAGCCATTGATAGCCTCCATCGCATTCTCATAGGTAGCATGGAATGGCTCTTCCTTTGTAGTCTTGTCGATTGTCAGTCGCTCATAATCATAGTTGTCGAGGGTATCCAGAGCGTAGGTGTAATTCGTCACCACTTCAAAGAGGGCATTCGTCTCGTCGTTCGACAGCAGAGACTGATTCTGAATGGTTCTACCAAGCATTCCCACAAGTTGGCGCAATTCGCCAATCTGCTCCTTTCGGATGCGCTCATTTACTGCATAGCCTTTTACAAGGTAGTCTTTGATAATCTTACGAGCCCATATGCGAAAAGCAGTACCACGCTTGCTTTTGACGCGATAACCGACGGAGATGATGACATCGAGGTCATAAAATGGCACAGGCTTTTTCACTCCATTAACGTGTAAAAAATGCACGTTATTCTCTCTTTCAAGTTCACCCTCTTTGAATACATTAATTATATGGCGACGAACATTTGATTCCTCACGATTAAAAAGGAGCGACAGCTGCTCTACATGAACATCAATCTGCGTCTGTCCGTCCTCCGTCTGATATATGATTATCTTGTCATTTTCCATAGTTCTTAACGTTTTTGCAAAGATACAAAAAATTCTTCATAGTTCAATGATTCTGACATAAAAATTTTATGTTAAATCCAGTACCTCAAGCCTACCCCCACCTTTTCAGGAAATAGAACGCAGGGACAGACCTGTTTCACCTTTCCACGTATTATAATAAGGTGTAAAATACGAGAGAGGGTCACGAGAACCGTCCCGATGACCCATGGAATCCCCAAATTTATTTACGAGAAAATGTATGGAATCCCCAAATTTATTTCATATATACCGTACGGAATCCCCAAATTTCAATATCCTTAGCTATTCCCAACAATCACAACGACATGGCGTCTCTATATCTAATTTAAAGTGTCATTATCTTCGTAGGACAGACCTGTTTCACCTTTCCACGTATTATAATAATGTGTAAAATACGAGAGAGGGTCACGAGAACCGTCCCGATGACCCAACCGCCAAAACTTTAGCCATAAGAATTTGGGAATCTCAGAAATAGTTCTTATCTTTGCAACGGAAATTCAAATATTTGAAGGTATGAATGCAAATATCGACATCAGCTACAGTCAGATGCTATCGCTGTTACAGCAGATGCCCATTCGCTCGCAGTTACGAATAGGAAGGACACTGACACAGCAGAATATCCGCGCTGAACTGAATCACTTTCTTCAGACTTTCCAAACAGACGAAATCGCTGAAGAGGACATCCTTGCCGAAGTAAAATCCGTAAGGAGAAAGCGCTATGCCAAGAAGGTCTGAACGACGTGTCATCGTTGATACGAACTGCTGGATTAGCTTTCTGATTGGGAAGCGTCTGTCGAGTTTGATTGACCTATTGAGCAACGAACGCGTCAGACTGGTGGTTTGTGACGAACTTCTGGAAGAAATTCGAGAAGTGACTACACGCCGCAAGTTTGCAAAATACTTTCCTAAAGCCGAAGTAGACTCGCTCATTGAGTTCATGGAACTGATTGGCGAACATTTTGAGCCGAGCCAACAGGTGAAGTTGTGCAGAGACGAGGCTGACGACTATCTGCTGGCATTGGCTATGGAGGCACGGGCACACTATCTGGTCACAGGAGATCAGGACTTGTTAGTCCTCCGTGAAGTTGAAAGCTGCCGAATCGTTGATGCGACTACTTTTGAGCAGATTATGAAGTAGTGTGACACGTACTGTACCTGTCTTCTCGTAGAGTTTAAACAGACATTCACGTCGGGCTTCTTCTGTTCTTAAAAGTGAATCAAACCATCCCACCCTTTTATGGAGTAAAACAAGTACCAGTCCCCGTTGTTCCTGAACATTCACTTCTATACCGTACTTGTTCAAAAATAACTGTGCAAGCATTGGGCGTTCACGTGCAACCCCGATTGGAGGTATAGGTGAAACCGTACTTGTCTCGATGAACATACCTTTTTCAAGGCGTTGACGCTTGTCCTTACATGCGGCATTGCCGCTGTTTTTAACTACAATTCTCCAAAGTGCCATAATTAAAAAATGTGATATATGATTATTTTTACTCGTAAAACACAGTTGTAATTTTCATGTCCTGCCCCAAATCTTCATCTGTATAGATATAGAACAAGTTAGAACCTGAGCAACGTGAAACAATACATTCTATGATGCTTGCTTCTTCGATCCTGAATGGATGAGCGGAAGACGTGCCTATACAGACAACGCAGTTCCTCAGTGGCGGCATGTGGTAAGCCTCGTATTTTTCAATCAGTTCTTTCATCCATGCAACACGTTTCTGGCTGTCAAAAGCCATTGTTTTATACTCGTATGACTGCATATGCTCACATAAAAGTAACGACTTTAAATCTTCAACTTGAGCCATAGGCGATTTTAATATCGCCCTAATGATTTCACTAGCCACCCATATGCGGTTATAGTATTCTCTTCGTATGATATGGCGTGCATAGCTACGCATAGATCTTTTCCGTATGCTAGATCTTTTCCGTATGCCAGCTTTAGCAAAGACCTTTCTGTGCGACTTGAACTCCATGCATTTACTACGTATCTTATTATGGAATGCTCGCACTTTCATGTATTCCTTAATAGAAGGAACCTTACAACCTGCCGCTTCAACAGCACGAATAACAGTCATGGCCCGTAGGCGTGTTATATCGTGGTCAAGCATATCCTCTGCATAATAGTCCAGGTTCTCGAACCGTTCATCTCGCTGTTCTTCTGTGAAGCCCCAAAACGATGTGTGCCAAAGGCAGCATGCCGCGATTTCTGCCAGCGACTCAGTAACATCTGGCTCAATAATCAGATCCATTGTTAAAGCCCCTTCCCATATCTGCCCCTCTATGGGATGAACCGTCAAATGAGGCTCAGGCCAATCTTCATCTTGTTCTCCG
>ONAJ01000037.1 GCA_900315775.1 uncultured Prevotella sp. | reverse complement strand
CATATTACACAAAAAATGACAACAAACAATATAGATTTGAACTTTGAAACCTCTTCACTTTTTTCTAATGCTATCTGCTGATGGCGGGTATAGTCATACATACATTGTAAGTGGGCAAGATGATTTGTAGTCATCCGCATATATGATGAATCATTCAAAGCCGTATATAGTTCTGAATATTTCGCAGCAGAATCATATTGGTGAATGTGTGCGTAATACTTATAAAGCCCTTCATAGGCAGCTTTGGTAGAATTTATATCTAATTTATTTTTGAACATCTTGTTTAGGTAGTACTTGGAAGAATCAAGTTGATTCGTACCTAAAAAATACATTCCCTTGACATAATATAACAATTCATATCCAGGAAGCACCTCACCATTTTGACGGAAAATATCGCTATGACGCGTGTATTCTGTTAATACTTTTTTTGTATCTTCATAATGTCCTTGTCTCAAAACCAGAAATAAAGCAGTACCAAGACAAAGAGAAGAGCGTTTTATGTTGCCTGCCTCCTTATACTTTCTATTCATTTCCCAGCTAATAGCAATGACACTATCATTGTTGTTTAACTGATAATAACTACCTATTTTATTCTCTTGACAGTTCAGCGCAAGAAGAGTATCTCCTGATAGATATGCGTATTTTATTGCATTATCAAGCATCCGTAATTCGCTATTGGGCATATATTGTTCATGAAATACATATGCTATCTGGGAATACACTCTACATAATAGCCGATAGTCGCAATCGGTGGCGGTGGTGTCGGCACAGTCAACGGCATCGTGGTAACTCTGAAGAGCGGCAGGGGCTTCGCCCATATCACGGTAGGCACAGCCGAGGAGATAGTGGGCACGCATACGTTCGTTGGCGGAGCCGTGGCTGTCGAACCACTCGGTGGCTTCCTTCAGCACCGAGTCGGTAGTAAAGGGTATATAGTTACGGTTAAGACTGTCTGCTTCGTCTAACACTGCCAACATACGACCACGCTCACTGCTGCCGCAGGATGCGAGCAGCAGGAGCGCAAGTAGTATTATGGTATTTGTTAGTTCTCTCACTTAATCACGACTTTGCGTCCATTGACGATGTAGATACCTTTGCGGAGCAGCTGTGGGTTGTTGCCGCAGTAGCGTCCGTCGAGGGTGTATATTGCTGTTGGACGGAGGCTATAGGTGTTGACCTGTGTGATGCCTGTTGACGCGGGTTTCTCAACAATGACTTCGTCAAGGAAGAAGCGTGTCTTTGAGGGGGTGAAGGTGATGGTGAAGTCGCCTTTAGCGCTGATGGTTGAGGTGAATTCGTCGAAGTGTTTGTTGGGGAGCTCGAAGGCTGTAGTGCCCAAGGTAGCGCCGTTGGCTTCGAGGCTGAGGTTACACTCTTCGTCGCCCCATGCGGCAGCGCTGAAGCGGAAGGTTGACTCGCCATCGAGGTTTATAGTAGGTGTGATGACAACGCCTTCAACTTTTGTTGTTCCGAACTTAGCACACTGGCTTGCACCATAGGCTTTTTCGGCAATCCAACCGTCGTTGTCGGGGGTGAATGTTTTGGTTGCAATAGCTCCTTGCCACAGGTTGTCGTTACCGCCAGTACCATCGCAGTTGTCGAACGACTCGTAGAAGAGGTAGTCGGTAGGTGTTGGATCGGGTCCAGGTCCTGGGGTGTCACCGCTGCCGTCGTCAATGTCGAACTTGAAGTCGATGGTGCCGTCGTTGTTCTTTGCTATATCATAAACCTTTTTGTTGAGGAGTTTCTTGCCGTCGGTATTGGCGTTATAGAGTGTGGCAGCGGGTTTCGAGATGTTGCTGAACACGTCGTTAGTCTTGTACGGGAAGACGTCGGTAGCCATTCCTTCCTCGGTATAGTAACGGCTGCCGTAAACTACCTCGTACTGAGCCTTGTTGTCGGCAAGTACTGGTGTCATTCGCTGGTGGTCGTTGCCGTAGGCATATTCGCCGGAGGTGGTGTTTACGGCATTGTAGTACCACAGATTCTCGTCGTAGTCAACGTGGATAATAAGAAGTCCTTCACCGGGAATATCTTCGTCCCATCCTGACTGTACGCGGTTCTCAAGGAGGAAGTACTCGTCCTTATGACCGTCGTTATACATGACGTACGACTCGCCACCCTCGCTGAGCGCTTTCAACGACTTAACTTCCACTGCCTCTGTGAGTTCTGTTGGCTGGAGCCATCCTGCCACCATACGTTCGTAGCTGGTGAAACCTGCAGGGGTGAAACCGTCTCCGTTGTATGAGCCCGTATCCATAAGGTCCCAACTACCCATACCGATGTTCTGATATTCGGTGTCGTACATATCGGGGTAGCCAAGACAGTGACTGAACTCGTGACAGATGGTTCCAAGACCGTTGAGTTGCCAAGTGAAAGAACCTGGCTGCAGCTCGGGACCGCAGGCATAGGTGTCTATCTTCACTCCATCAATAGTAATAGTGCCTGTGCCTTCGCTATCGAGATTCCACTCGTGAGGATAGACGGTGTTTTCATCGTCGTAGTCAGCCTCGCCGAAACCGGCATAAAGGATGAATACCTGTTCAAGCTCTCCGTCACCGTTCCAGTCAAAATCGGCAAAGTTAACCTCGCTATCGGCAGCCTGACAAGCCTCCTTGACCATCTCGCCCGGGTGTTTGTCGTTGCCCCACTGGTCGTTGCCTCCGTAGTAGGAGTATCTCTTTGAAACGGTGATAGGACCTACAACGTCGAAGGTGAGGTCGAACTGTCCGCGACTCTGTGCGTCGAAGTAGTCGTGGACGGAACCATTAAAGCCGTTTTGGTTATAGCCCACCTCGTTGGCGATGCTGCTGAAGAGTGCATTGTCGTGTCCGTCCTTAAAGGAGAGGTCGGAGAACTGCACAAGGATGATGAGTCCCTTCTTGGAGCCAACGATAGCATTGTTTTCGGCAGCCTTTCGTGGCAGTCGTTTCATACGGCGCTGGTCGCTCTTCATGCGACGCTCCACAGCGCGTTTCTGCATAGCTTCGATGTTGGCAACGACATATTTGCCTTCGCCATTTGATACGTACTTGTTGCCGTTAGCATCCTGCATGTAGCGCATGTGCTCATCGCCGATAAGTGTTGCCTGGACGGTGGTGCCGTCAACAAGTTGGATAGTCCTTACGACTCCTCGTTTTGCAGGTATAGCCATAATGCTTGCTGCTGCAAAACATACCATTAGTGTTAATAATGTCTTTTTCATGGTAAATTAACGTTTTAGTTGTTTATATATTATATATGTATAGTTCTATTCTTCGAATTTCAGTTCCAGTTGTCCGTCGCCAAGCAGGTTATAGCTGCGACGATGGTACGGTGTGATGCCATATTCCTTTATTGCCTCACGGTGTTTCTTTGTGGGGTAGCCCTTGTTCGAGAGCCAGTCGTACTGGGGGTATTCCTCAGCCAGCTGGTCCATATAGTCGTCACGATAGGTCTTGGCAAGGATGCTTGCTGCCGCGATAGACAGATACTTGGCGTCGCCCTTGACGATGGTCTTATAGGGAATGTTGTTATAAGGCTTGAAGCGGTTGCCATCGACGATGATAGTCTCGGGACGCACCTTCAGTTGGTCGAGGGCGCGGTGCATAGCAAGGATGCTCGCATTGAGGATGTTTATCTTGTCAATCTCCTCGGGGGTGACAATACCCACCGCCCACGCCAGCGCATCGCGTTCTATGATAGCGCGCAGCTCGTGACGACGTTTGTCGGTGAGTTGTTTGGAGTCGTTAATCTCTTCGTTCTGGTAATCCTTAGGGAATATCACCGCCGCAGCATATACACTACCGGCAAGACATCCGCGTCCTGCTTCGTCGCAGCCAGCCTCATACTCTACGTCGTGGAATTGAGAATTGAGAGTTGAGAATTGATAATTATGATTACCTTTGCCCATAGAAGTACAAATTAAGAATTACGAAGTACGAAGTGCGGATTAGAACATCGTTACCACTCGCTTAATGCCGTCAACGAGTGCATCGACTTCGTTCTTTGTATTATAAAGTGCAAAGGAAGCGCGCACCGTACCCTGTATGCCAAGACGCTGCATAAGAGGGTGAGCACAATGATGACCGGTACGTACTGCTATGCCGAGACGGTCGAGTAGGGTACCGAGGTCGAGATGATGGATGCCGTCGATGTTGAAGGATACGACGGCGTCCCTGCTTAAACAACGTTCGGCGCCTACGGGGAAAGCCAATTGAGAGTTGAGAGTTGAGAATTGATAATTATGATTACCTTTACCATAGATAACAATATTTTCTATTTCCCCAAGGCGCTCAATGCAGTAGCGCGTGAGTTCCTGTTCGTGGGCTGTAATAGCATCGAAACCAATATTCTCGATATAGTCTATCGCTGTGGCGAGTCCGTGGGTAGCAACGTAGTCGGGGGTGCCCGCCTCGAACTTCAGCGGCGGACGCTCGAAGGTGGTCTTCTCGAAGCTCACCTGGTCAATCATCTCACCGCCACCCTGATAGGGAGGCATCTCCTCGAGCCACTTTTCCTTTCCGTAGAGCACACCGATGCCCGTAGGACCATACATCTTATGTCCGCTGAGGGCGTAGAAGTCGCAGTCAAGGTCCTGCACGTCAATCTTCATGTGGGGCGCACTCTGTGCTCCATCGACGAGGAAGGGCACACCATGCTGGTGGGCGGTGGCTATCATCGCCTTTATGGGGTTCACCGTTCCAAGGACGTTGCTTACGTGTGTGACGCTGACAAGTCGGGTGCGTTCGGAGAACAGTTTCTCGTACTCGTCGAGAAGCAGCTCACCATTGTCGTTCATAGGTATCACCTTGAGGACAATGCCCTTACGCTTTGCCTGCAACTGCCAGGGGACGATATTGGAATGATGCTCCATTACGGAGACGATGACCTCGTCGCCCTCTTTCATAAGACCCTCGACGAACGACGACGCCACCAGGTTGATGGCTTCTGTCGTTCCGCGGGTGAAGACAATCTCTTCTGTACGTTCCGCATTAAGGAAATGACGTACCTTCTCGCGGGCTGCCTCGTGGAGGTCGGTAGCTTTCTGCGACAGGTAGTGAACGCCACGATGAACATTGGCGTTGACGTTAAGGTACTCGTCGCGCATAGCATCGAGTACGCACAACGGCTTTTGTGTCGTTGCGGCATTGTCCAGATAAACTAACGGACGTCCATAGACATCGCGTGAGAGGATGGGGAAATCGTTTCTTATTTCGTCGAGCATCTCATACTTATCTCTTGTTTTGGGTTAGTATTGATTCCACCTTTTGAACAACTTGTTCAGGTGGTATGTTCATCATGCAGGCGAAGTCGCCACGACGACAGGGCTTATTGCCGAAGATGCTGCACGGACGACAGTCCATGTCGAGCTGCACGACGTTGGCGGCATCCTGTCCCCAGCCCATAAAACCGGCATAGGGATGTGTGGCGCCCCAGATGCTCACAACGGGTGTGGCTACGAGTGAGGCGAAGTGCATGTTGGCACTGTCCATAGATATCATAACGTTAAGGTGACTCATAAGAGTTACCTCCTTGTCTATACCTTTTAATAATGAGGGGACGCTGACGCACTGCTTGTACTTGCCGCACCACTCGTTGATGACAGCAACCTCCTTGGAGCCTCCTCCGAAGAGGAAGAACTTAGCGTCGGGATGACGCTCGGTAAGGAGTTCCATCACCCGTTCCATGTGCTGCAGAGGGTATATCTTTCCCTGGTGGGCGGCAAAGGGAGCGATGCCGATGTTCAGCGTGGAGAGGAAAGAGGACAGAGGGGCACCATTGCGGGCATAAAGTTCGGGAACCTTTGAGAGGTCCAGTTTCCACGAAGTGTCAAGAGTAACGGGATAGCCTATGCGTTCCAACACGTCGGCATAGTTTTGGAATGACGTAGGCTGCTGAATAAGTTTCCGGTTACGGTACGACGTAAGCTGACGCTTTCCCCGACGGTGTTTGTTGATATGGTCCACCTTGTAGTGACCCAAGTTGAAACGCAGACGGAGGAAGTTAGAACGAAGCACGTTGTGCATGTCGGCAACAGCAGTAAACTGTTTTGCCGTCAGACGACGATAGAGGGTGTTAAGACCTCGTACCCCGTGATATTCGTTCTTGATGTCGGCACCCATGAAACCGACGTTAGGCGCCAGTCCCTCGAACAGCGGACGTGCAAAGGGACGACTGAGTACGGTGATGCGTATGTCGGGATACTGCTGCGCCAACGACGCCACGACGGGAACGAGCATTGCTACATCGCCCAGCGCGGAGAAGCGTATTATAAGAATATGTTCCTTTTTCACTTCTTGTAGAGCACTGGGTTTGTTGATGGGTCGTTATACATCTTCATCTGGCGATACACCTTCATGTACTTCCTGCCTGCCTCGATGTCCTCAAGGAGTTGGTCGATGGCTGTACTGAGGTCCACCTGCTGCTCTAACAGCACACCGAGTTTCGCCTGACATGTGGCGCGATGCTCCGGAGTAGCCTCGTTGCGCTCAGCCTGCTCACGCATGTGGTAAATCTTCAGCGCCAGGATACTCAAACGGTCAATAGCCCACGCAGGACTCTCGGTATTTATCTGTGCTGTAGGCAGCACCTTGACGTCCGCATATTTCTCGCGGAAGTAGGTGTCTATTTGCTCTACAAGGTCTGTACGATCTTGATTACTCTTGTCTATACGACGTTTCAGTACCAGCGCCTCAGCAGGGTCTATCTCCGGATCGCGGATAATGTCCTCAAAGTGCCACTGAACGGTGTCTATCCAACACTTCAGGTAAAGACGATTCTCGATAGTTCCTTCTGCGTAAGGATTATTAATAGGTGTATCAATGTTGTCCTTAACGTGGTAATCGTTAATGGCTTGATTGAAGATGGGGGTACATTTTTCCGTAAATTTCATATTCTTCAAAGTATTAATTCCTTTGCAAAACTAAACAATTTATTGGTAACTACCAATTTTTTAGGAGAAAATGATGTGAAAAGGAGATTATTTTTGCACAAATAGGGGTGGTTTGTGCAAAAAAGAGTGCTTTTTTGTCAGAAATATTTGCATACATAAATAAAAATTTGTTCCTTTGCACCCGAAATTGAGAAAAGATAACATTTTATTAACAAATTAAAATTTACAATTATGTCAGAAATTGAAAGCAAAGTAAAAGCTATTATCGTTGATAAACTTGGTGTTGATGAGGCAGAGGTAAAGCCCGAAGCAAGTTTCACAAATGATCTTGGTGCAGATTCACTTGACACCGTAGAGCTTATCATGGAATTCGAGAAGGAGTTCAACATTTCTATTCCAGACGATAAGGCTGAGACTATTTCAACCGTTGGCGATGCTATCAAGTACATTGAGGAGAACGCTAAATAAAAAGAAATAAAAGGCAAGAGGCAAGAAGCAGGAAGTTTTGGCTTCTTGCTTCTTGTTTGTTATTCCGAAAAAACTTCATTACATTATATGGAACTTAAGAGAGTTGTTGTAACAGGACTTGGTGCTGTAACTCCCGTAGGACTTAATCCTGAGGAAACTTGGGAGAACCTTGTTGCGGGAAAGAGCGGTGCTGCTCCTATTACACTTTTCGATGCTTCAAAGTTCAAGACTCAGTTTGCCTGCGAGGTGAAGGGTCTTAACGTTAACGACTGGATTGATCGTAAGGAAGCACGCAAGATAGACCGCTATTGTCAGCTGGCACTGATTAGTGCTATGCAGGCTGTTAAGGATAGCGGAATGGATTTAGAGAAAGAAGACAAGAACCGCATTGGTGTTGTCTTCGGTGTAGGTATTGGTGGTATCAAGACTTTCGAGGAAGAGGTAATGTACTATGGTAAGAACGAGGAGAACGGTCCTAAGTTCAACCCATTCTTCATACCAAAGATGATTAGCGACATCGCTGCCGGACAGATTTCTATCCAGTTCGGTTTCCACGGACCAAACTACGCCACAACAAGTGCTTGCGCTTCTTCAAGCAACGCCCTTGCTGACGCATTCAACCTCATCCGTCTGGGTAAGGCAAACATGATTGTCAGCGGTGGTGCTGAGGCTGCCGTTTGCGCTACTGGTGTCGGAGGTTTCAATGCTATGCACGCACTCTCTACACGTAACGACGACCCTGAACACGCAAGTCGTCCATTCAGCGCTTCACGCGACGGATTTATCATGGGCGAGGGTGCCGGCTGTCTCATCCTTGAGGAGCTGGAGCACGCTAAGGCTCGTGGTGCCAAGATCTATGCAGAGATGGTTGGTGAAGGTATGAGTGGTGACGCTCACCACATCACAGCTTCTCACCCAGAAGGTCTTGGTGCTAAACTGGTAATGACTGCTGCCCTTGAGGATGCTGGTCTGAAGCCAGAGGATATCGACTACATCAACGTTCACGGAACATCAACACACGTCGGTGACATCTCAGAGGTTAAGGCTATCAAGGATGTATTCGGTGACGCAGCATACAAGCTCAACATTTCTTCTACAAAGTCAATGACAGGTCACCTTCTCGGTGCTGCCGGTGCTGTAGAGGCTATGGTTGCTGTACTTGCTGTTAAGAACGACATCGTTCCTCCAACCATCAACCACGCTGAGGATGACAAGGACGAAGAGATAGATTATAATCTTAACTTCACATTCAACAAAGCGCAGAAACGTCAGGTGCGCGCTGCTATCAGCAACACCTTCGGCTTTGGTGGACATAACGCTTGCGTAGTGTTCAAAAAGTATGAGGGTTAAAGAAATAATCGACCGCATAAAGCTCCTCTTCCACAAGGATAAGGAGCTTTATTTTTCGCTATACTCTATAACAGGATATTTCCCACACAGGATAGAGTATTATAAACGTGCCCTGCTGCATAAGAGTATGGGACTGAGGAACGACAACGGACACGTAGTGAACAACGAACGTCTGGAATTTCTCGGCGATGCCGTTCTTGGAGCGTGTGTCGGCGACATCGTCTTCCGTCATTTCCCGAATAAGCGCGAGGGCTTCCTCACCAATACCCGTTCGAAGATAGTACAGCGCAAGACTCTTAATAAGTTGTCTAACGAAATGGGCATCACGAAACTCGTCCATTCTAACGGTACAATGCAGTCGCACAACAGCTATATGGGCGGCAATGCCTTCGAAGCGCTCGTGGGAGCACTCTATCTTGATCAAGGCTACGACGCTTGTATGAAGTTTGTTGAGAAACGCATACTTGCCGAGATTATAAACATTGACAAGGTAGCTTATAAAGAGGTGAACTTCAAGTCGAAACTGATAGAGTGGGGACAGAAGAACCGTATAAAGATAGAGTATGAATTAGTGTCCGAAGAACGAGGCGAGAAGGGTAGTCCTAAGTTCACGTATCGTGCTATAATAGAGGGAATTGAAGCAGGCATAGGCGTTGACTACAGCAAGAAGGAGAGTCAGCAGAAGGCAAGTCGTGAGGCGCTGCTACTACTCCGTAAGGACTCGCAGTTCCTCGACAGCGTTTTCGCTGCGAAGGCTGAAAAGACCAGAATGGAAGAGATGCCCGTCGCCCTTGTGCCCGAGGTGTAAAAAAATTGAGTTTTTTTTTGTATTATAAACTCTTCTTCGTATCTTTGTCCCCACAAAATCCTACTTAAATTATGTCTATCTGGATAATTTTTAAACTTCTGGGCTCTTTGGCTCTGTTGATGTTCGGTATGAAATCAATGAGTGAGAGCTTGCAGAAGATGGCGGGTCCGCAGTTGCGACACGTCCTTGGTGCTATGACCACCAATCGTATCACAGGAATGTTGACGGGTACCCTCGTCACGGCTTCAGTACAGTCTTCTACTGCTACCACCGTGATGACCGTATCGTTTGTTAATGCTGGTCTTCTGACGTTGGCGCAGGCTATTTCTGTTATCATGGGTGCCAACATCGGAACGACGCTGACGGCGTGGATTATGTCGGCAGGTATGTCGTTCGACATCAGCATCGTCAGTTACGTAGGTTTCTTCCTCGGCATCATCCTTATCTATATGAAGAAGCACCGTTACATCGGCGACTTCCTCTTTGGTTTGGGTCTGTTGCTCCTGGGACTTACCACACTGCGTCTGACGGGTAACGAGATGGACCTCGGACACAACCCTGCCGTACTGAGTTTCTTTGAGTCGTTCGACCCCACCTCGTTCTGGACAACACTGACGTTCCTGCTCCTTGGTGGTGTGCTGACGTTCTGCGTACAGTCATCGGCAGCAGTTATGGCTATCACGATGATTCTGTGTAGCAGCGGTGCTCTGCCCATCTATCAGGGTATTGCTCTGGTGCTCGGTGAGAATATCGGAACTACAGTAACCTCAAACCTCGCAGCATTAACGGCAAACACACAAGCTCGACGTGCTGCCCTCGCCCACATGTTCTTCAACGTGTTCGGCGTAATATGGATAATGTTCGTCTTCCAGATATTTATTAATATGGTATGTGGATGGGTAGGCTACGACGTAGATATGCAGAAGGAAGAGGTAAGTCCTGAGGCGTTCCTCGCCAACGCATCGAAACTGTCGTTTGTGCTGGCTGCTTTCCACACCACCTTCAACGTCATCAACGCAGGTATCCTCATCTGGTTCATCCCTCAGATAGAGAGGTTCGTATGCTGGGTGATAAAGCCAAAGAAGGTGGACGAGGAAGAAGACTTCCGTCTGCACTTCATTACTGCCGGCTTCATGAAGACCCCGGAGCTCTCAGTGCTCGAGGCACAGAAGGAGATACAGTCGTTCTCGGAGCGTATGCAACGTATGTTCGGAATGGTTCGTGAACTCTTGGGAATAAAGGACGATGCTGCGTTCAGTAAGTTGTACAGTAGGATAGAGAAGTACGAGAACATATCGGACAACATGGAGATAGAGATTGCAAAATATCTCGACCAGGTGAGCGATGCCCACTTGTCTGACGACACAAAGGCAAAGATACGTGCTATGCTTCGCGAGATTTCCGAACTCGAAAGTATCGGTGATGCCTGCTATAATATGGCTCGCACCATTACCCGTAAGGTTCAGGGTAAGCAGGAGCACTTCACTGAGAAGCAGTATGACCACATGCACCAGATGATGGAACTTACGGACTCTGCTCTGACACAGATGAACCAGCTGATGTGTGGAAGAAAGGAGGCGTTCGACGTTAACCGTTCGTTCAATACTGAGAACGAGATTAACAACTTCCGCAACCAGCTGAAGTCACAGAATATAGCCGACGTAAACAACCACGTTTATACCTACGGCATCGGTACTATCTATATGGACATTATCAACGAGTGCGAGAAACTTGGCGACTACGTTGTTAATGTGGTAGAAGCCCGCATGGGTATGAAACAAAGATAAAAAAAAGCCCCGAACTTCTCGGGGCTTTTTAGGTTATTCTATTTTTTCGTCGCACGGACGAAGTAGATTATCAATACAGCGTATGCTATAATGGCGCAAACCTCTGAAAGGGGGTTTGACAGCCATTCTGCGTTTATGAAGTTCAGTCCTCCGAAGCGGAGCAGCGCACTTACTACTCCCATGAGGGCTCCACCGGCAATGAATCCGCTGGCAATGAGAGTACCTTTCTCGCCACGCTCCTTGGCCTCACTCTTCACTCTTAACTCTTCACTCTTAACTCTCGTAACATACCAGTTAACGGCACCACCTACAAGCAGAGGAATATTGAGTTCCAAGGGGATGAACATTCCGAGTGCGAAGGGCAGCGCAGGCACCTTTATGAGGGTGAGGATAACAGCAATAGCAGCGCCTATAGCATAGAGAACCCAAGGTGCTCCGACACCACTCATAAGAGGTTCTATCACTGCCGCCATAGCGTTTGCCTGTGGTGCTGCCAGCTCTCCGCTGGCGAAGTTGTATGTCTCGTTAAGCAGAATCATCACACCACCTACGGTAGCTGCACTCACCAAGGTGCCCAGGAACTTCCACGTCTCCTGTTTCTTTGGTGTTGTTCCTAACCAGTAGCCTATCTTCAGGTCGGTGATAAAAGAACCTGCCACAGAGAGTGCTGTACATACCACACCACCCATAATGAGGGCTGCTATCATTCCTCCTGTGCCGTTAAGTCCTACTGCCACCATAACTACCGATGCGAGGATAAGTGTCATTAGCGTCATTCCACTGACAGGGTTTGAGCCGACGATAGCAATGGCGTTGGCTGCTACCGTAGTGAAGAGGAAGGCAATGACTGTTACGAGGAGTATGCCGACAACAGCAAAGAGCAGGTTGTCCATCACTCCGAACCAGAAGAACAGGAAGGTAACAAGGATGGTGACGAGGGAACCAATGGCAATAATCTTAAACGAGATGTCGCGTTGTGTGCGCAACTGTTCCTTGTCAACTGCTGCACCGCCCTTCATCTCGTTGGCTGCCAACGATACGGCACCTTTTATTATTCCCCACGACTTGATGATACCTATCACACCTGCCATAGCGATACCACCGATACCTATCGACTTGCCATAGGAGCGGAATATCTGTTCCGGCGACATGTCGCCAACGGCTGTCGTTATTGACGGGTCCCACATGTTGAGGACGTCACCGGGGAATAATAGCGCCATTCCTGGTACTATAATCCACCATACTGCCAACGAACCGATACAAATGATGAAGGCATATTTTAAACCGATGATGTAGCCCAGTCCGAGAACGGCAGCACCAGTGTTTACCTTAAAGACTATCTTTGCACGTTCCGCGAGGTCTGCTCCGAAGGGCACCACACGGGTGGTGAACACCTCGTTCCACCATCCGAAGGTGGCTATGATGAAGTCGTAGAGTCCACCTACAAGTCCTGCAATGAGCAGAGGCTTTGCCTGACTGCCGCCCTTCTCACCGCTTACCAATACCTGGGTTGTAGCAGTAGCCTCCGGGAAGGGGTACTTTCCGTGCATGTCGCTAACGAAATACTTACGGAAAGGAATAAGGAAGAGTATTCCGATGATTCCTCCAAGCAGTGACGACAGGAAGATGTTGATGAACGGAGCGGCTATCTCGGGGTATTTAGCCTGCAAGATATATATCGCGGGCAGGGTGAAGATTGCTCCCGCAACGACGGCTCCCGAACAGGCGCCAATAGACTGTATGATGACATTCTCGCCCAGTCCCTGCTTGCGTCGTGCTGCTGTAGATACTCCGACAGCAATGATGGCGATTGGTATTGCTGCTTCAAACACCTGTCCTACTTTCAGTCCAAGGTACGCGGCTGCTGCCGAGAACAGCACGGCCATAAGTATTCCCCATGTTACTGACCACGCATTCACCTCAGGATAGCTACTCTTGGGGTCCATCACTGGTTTGTACTCTTCGCCTTCCTTAAGCTCGCGGAAGGCATTTTCGGGTAGTTGAATATTCTCTTTCATATCTTTACTATTTTTATTCAAGTTTCGCATGTTAAAAATTTGTTGAGATAAGGTCGCCAAAAAGAGCACAGGGATTTCCGTATGTCGCAGAAATTTTGTAACTTTGAAGTG